>NZ_LMED01000016.1:0-28683 GCF_001425285.1 Acinetobacter sp. Root1280
GAAGTGAAACCTCTTAGCGCTGATGGTAGTGTGGGGTTACCCATGTGAGAGTAAGTCATCGCCAGCTTTTAAATCTAAAACACCCCGATCTTTAGCGAGAGCGGGGTGTTTTTTTATGTGCGGTGTTTATCGGGAAGAAAGTTTAGATACATTCATCAAATTTTAAATAGATAATCAATATAAATAAGTAAATCAATGGTTAGCTTTGCTATATTTTAGGCAGTGGATTTCAGTTAAAATCATTAAAATAAAAAAGTAGAAACATTATGTATAAGAAAACAGCTGTGCCGACAATCTATGAAAATTCTGAAACCAATGCATTTGAAGCAAAAGTTATTTGGTCACCTTCAAAGTCTATTTGGGTAATGATGATGTATCTTTTTGGAATTTATGGTGTTTTATTTTTATCATCCATTGAAAACTTTCTAGTATTTTTAATTAGTTCTGCGATTACCCTATGCCTTGGGCATTCATTAGGAATGCATCGTCGCTTGATTCATCAAAGCTATGAATGTCCTAAATGGCTGGAATATTTATTTGTTCATTTTGGTGTCATTGTCGGATTAGCTGGTCCTTTTGGTATGGTGAGGACACATGATACTCGTGATTGGGCACAGCGCCAACCTCAGTGTCATCCATATTTTTCTCATCAAAGCTCTTTTCTAAAAGATGGTTTTTGGCAAATACATTGCGATATCGTTTTAAAACATCCCCCTATATTTAAAGAAGAATCTATTCTCGATACTCAATTTTATCGTTTTATGGAAAAAACGTGGATGTTACAGCAATTGCCTTTGGCACTTATTTTATATCTGATAGGCGGCGTAGAATGGGTTATTTGGGGAACTTGTTTGCGTGTTGCAATTTCCGTCACAGGGCATTGGCTGATTGGATATTTTTCTCATAATTCAGGCCATCGTTCGTGGCATGTTAACGGTGCAGGCGTACAAGGCTATAACATTAAATTTTGTGGCTTAATCACTATGGGAGAGTGTTGGCATAATAATCACCATGCATTCCCTGGTTCAGCAAAACTAGGATTGGAAAAAGGTCAATCTGATCCTGGTTGGTGGGTATTAATAATATTAAGTAAAATTGGATTAGTTAAAAATCTAAAACTAGTCGCTGATTTGGAAGAACGGCAAGAGCTTGTACCTTATCATCAAAAAGCTGACGAACAATGCTAATCAAAAAAGCACTATCAAACACTTTTTTGATTTAAGCTCTATGCGTAAAATTCACCATCTACATTATAGGTGGTGATTATCAATCCAATAAACTCATGACATCATCTTCGGACAATTTCACTTCATTTTCATGATCAATACTCAGAATAGATTTGGCAAGATCAGCTTTATTTTTCTGTAAGGCTAAAATCTTTTCTTCAATACTCTGGTTGGTAATCAACTTATAAACAAATACAGGTTTATCTTGACCAATACGCCATGCACGATCAGATGCTTGATCTTCAGCGGCTGGATTCCACCAAGGGTCATAATGAATCACTGTATCAGCAGCAGTGAGATTAAGCCCGACACCGCCTGCTTTTAAACTGATGAGGAAAACAGGAATATCGCCTGCTTGGAATGCCGTGATCACTTCATCACGTTTCTTGGTTTGTCCAGTAAGTTTTACATTTCGAATCTTTAAGGCTTTTAAATGCTCTTCAATAAGTTGTAGCATCGTGGTGAATTGAGAGAAGATTAAAATCTTACGTCCTTCCTCAACCATACCTTGAACCATTTCCAATAAATGATCTAATTTTGCTGATTCAACATTTTGATTCTTGACTTGATCAAGTTGTAAAAGGCTTGGATGGCAGCAAACTTGTCGAAGCTTAAGTAATGCACTTAAAATTTGAATCTGACTACGATGGAAGCCTTTAGCTGCAATCAACTCACGAATATTCTTTTGCATTGTTGCACGAACAGCTTCGTAGAGCTTGGATTGCTGTTCATTCATATCAATATTTACTTCAATCGTGGTTTTTTCAGGAAGCTCTTTCGCCACCTCTGTTTTTAAACGACGCAACATAAACGGTTTAATACGAGAAATGAGTTTGGTTTTAACCTGAAGATCTGCATGTTTCTCGATAGGATTACGATATTTTTTATTAAACAATTCCTGACTATATAAAAAACCAGGCATCAAGAAATGGAACAATGACCATAATTCGCCCAAATGGTTTTCCATCGGTGTGCCAGTTAAGCATAGACGATGTTTTGCTTTGATTTGTCGTACAATTTGAGAGGCTTTGGCCCGAGGGTTTTTAATGTTTTGCGCTTCATCTAAAATCAATAAATGATATTGATAGGGCAGTAAAAATTCTTCATCACGGCCCAAAAGCGGGTAGGTGCTGAGCACAATATCTACATTTTTAATCTCTTGAAAATGCTCAACTCGGTCATGTCCTTGTAAGACCAAAACTTTTAATTCAGGGGTGAATTTCTCAGCTTCTTTACGCCAGTTATGCATTAAAGAGGTTGGTGCAATAATCAAGGCTGGGCGTTGATTTAATCGGCCTGCCTGCTTTTCTAATAGAATATGTGCAAGTGTTTGTGCTGTTTTACCGAGTCCCATATCATCGGCAAGGATACCGCCATGTTCAGTTTCGCGTAAAAACTGTAGCCATGCTAAACCTTGTTGTTGATATGGGCGTAGTTCGCCTTGGAAACCTTGTGGTGTACAGATTTGATCTTGATAACTATTTTGAAGCTTTTCTGCAAATATTTTCAGACGCTCATTGGTACGCCAAGGCATGCCCAAATGATGCTGTAAGTCTAAGAATTGAGCGGCATCGTATTGATCTAATGTTGCAGATTCTGGATGTCGTAAAATTTCTTTTAAATAGATCAGAATAGGCTTAATTTCTTGATTTCTAAGTGCCAGTTGTGTTTGAGCTTCTTTTAAATGAACAATTAAGAAGCTGTCACTGTCCATTTTTTCAATATAATCATCTTCTAAAAGGTGTGGATTGTGCTGTATCGCATAACCAAGAAGATCAATCAGGTTATAGGTGTTGCCATTCATATCCTGAATCGTCGCACCGACATTAAACCAGTCTTGTTTTTTTTCAGATTCATTCAATGAGAGCTGCAGGTTTTGTGTTGCACTTAAATTGAACTGACTATCTAGGGTATGTTCAACTTTCCAGCCGAGACCTTCGATTTTATTTTCAGGAACCAATTGCTCAACCCAAGCCATTGGATCTGCATAAACAATTGAGTTTTCAGTGATGTCATCAAAAGCAGGGCGTTTGCTTTTTGGTAGCTTGCTAATCCTTTGCATGGATTTAACTGAATGAATTAATTCATCAATATGTTTCTTTTCAGCAACTAAATCGCGTTGTTGGCGAACTGCTTTTTCATCAATATTGATAATGAAACTTTCATCAGGGAAACCCGCTTTAATTCGTCCAGCTGAGTATTCAAATTCAATTTCAGCAATTGCATAATGATGCATATGACCAAGACGATCATATTGCGGATGTGTTCCAAAACGTAAAATAGGTGTGGGTTTGCCTTTTAATATTTCTATACTTTGTGTAAATGGCGCTTGAGGTAAATCTTCAAAAAATGCATAGGGTTGAATCACTTGTTCAAATTCAGCCATTAATTCCACAGGCATTTGTGGCATATTCAGCAATTCTTCGATCATTTCACTAGAATATAAAGACTCAAGTACACCGACTTGGTTTTTAAGGGTATCGAGATAACTTAATGGATGAGAATGAATAATATAAATTTGTTCAGCATGGTCAGGTGAAATCTCTAGATGATTTTCATCAAAAAATTGTGCTTTAAGTTTCTCTGTTTGTTGTTCTGTACGCGTTTGCCAGTTGAATTCAATTTTATAAACTTGGTCAGACCATGTTAAAGGTAATCTTTGTACATCAAGTGCGTAACAAGCGCTACTTTGAATAGCCGTTCTTAGATGTTCTTGATAGATTCCTGAAATATCCCATGACGCTGGATAGAAATGAACATCGCTAAAATTTAGCTTAGCGAAAAAGTACAAATGACTAAAGATTTTCTTTTCTTCTTTGCTCACTTTAAGACGTTCATTTAATACATTGTCATAGCTGGTGTAGAGTGCAGTATCTCTAATTTTTCCATCTTTGTTACGACGAACTTTAAAAACACTAAGTTGTAATTTGGCGGTGTTATTTTTTGGTTGGAAAATATAAATAAGTTGGTGCTGTACTGGCGTTTCAGTACGTTGAACTTGTGCCAATTGTTGTTTAAATTGAGCGAGCCAAGCCTTTGCCGTAGTGTGAGTAGAGCTATTTGTTGTGGTTTGAGCTTGGTCTAATGGGTTTAGTTTTTGACGTGCGGCTGGGTTGAAAAGTTGTTGATCATAAAAATAACGTGCAAGTGCAGCCGAATGCTTACAATCGTAACCAACAGGGCAACTACAGTCTGTATCCACAATTTTATTGGTTAAAGGATTATAGATAACAGCTGTTTCATAATAATCCGTTCCCTGAATTTGTGCTTCGATGACTAAATTATCCCGATCAGGGTAGACCTCTAAGGATTTTAGATCAATTTTTTTGACATAACTCAAGCTTCTTTGAATGGTTGCAGGGCTAAAACGTGATAAAAATTGATTCAATGTCGCCATTATTTATAGAGCTAAAAATTAAAAGGAAATTACTAACAGTGTAACGGATTTTTGATCATGAATCTGAAATTAATATATGAGTTTTGATCAAAAATGACATGTTTTTAAATACAAATTGATCGTTTCTGCAACTTTAAATTAAATAAAATCTGTCAGTATAAGTTTTTCAAAATAATGCTGGGAAGCAAATCAAGATGAAGCATAATCCAATTTACTATACAGATCAGCATTTTGCATTTGCAGATTCCATTCGAAAGTTTGTTCAAAAAGAATTAATGCCACATATCAATCAATGGGAAGAGGCAGAAACCTTTCCAAAAGAACTTTATAAAAAAGCCGCAGATATCGGCTTATTGGGGATAGGTTTTGACGAAAACTATGGGGGAATTCCAGAAACCGATGCTTTTCATGTGTTGTTGTCTTCGATTGAGTTAGCTAAAACAGGTTCAGGTGGTTTATGTGCTTCCTTATTGTCACACTCGATTGGCGCACCTCCGATCAATCATTTTGCTTCAGATGAGATTAAACAAACTGTACTGACTCAAATTTTAGCAGGGGAAAAAATTTCAGCGTTGGCGATTACTGAACCCACGGGTGGGTCTGATGTGGCAGCACTTAAAACCAAAGCTGTGCGGGATGGTCAAGACTATATTGTCAGTGGCGAAAAAACCTTTATTACATCGGGCATTCGTGCGGATTATTATACCGTTGCAGTACGTACAGATCCTGATGCCAAAGGCCCGAATGGTATCTCGATGTTATTGATGGATGCCCATAGTGACGGCATAAGCAAATCAAAACTCGACAAAATGGGATGGTGGGCTTCGGATACAGCTCATCTCCATTTTGATCAAGTTCGTGTTCCTGCAAGCAATTTGTTGGGGGCAGAAAATATGGGTTTCCTTGTGATTATGAATAACTTCAATATGGAGCGGTTTTTTCTTGCTGCCAGTAGTTATGGTTTTGCATTAGCCTGTTATGAAGAAGCATTGGAATGGGCACAAGAACGAAAAACCTTTGGTAAACGTTTAGTTGATCATCAAGTGGTTCGGCATAAATTAGTCGATATGGCGACTCGCTTAACCACAACACTTGCTTTGTTGGAGGATACTGCTTATCGCTTAGGGAAGCCTGAAATGCAGGGCAATGAGTTGATTGCGCAAATCTGTATGCTTAAAAATGTGGCCACTCAAACTATGCAATTTTGTGCCGATGCAGCTGTACAAACTTTAGGGGGCATGGGCTTTATGCGAGGCACTAAGTCTGAACGGATTTACCGTGATGTTAAAGTCAATATGATTGGTGGTGGGGCGGAAGAAATTATGAAAGACCTCGCGAGTCGTCAATTGGGCTATTAGAATATCGAGAATGGATTAAACTAGAACTGTACACAATAAATCGCAATAAAAATAAACAGGGAACAACAAGATATGGATCATTTAAACAACCCGATTTACTACACCGCTGAGCATCGTGCATTTGCAGACAGTGTGAAGAAATTTGTTGAAAAAGAGATTTCTCCTTTTGTGAATGAATGGGATGAGGCTGAAACTTTTCCTCGTGCGCTTTATCAAAAGGCTGCTGCAATTGGTCTATTGGGTTTAGGCTTTGATGATGAGCATGGGGGAATCTCAGATGCAGATGCATTTCATGTGTTCTTAGCCGCAGTTGAAACAGCCAAAGCTGGCTCTGGTGGCGTACATATTTCTTTGATGATTCATACCATTGGTACACCACCAATTCATCATTTTGCTCAGCCACATATTCGTGACAAGGTGATGCCACAAATTATTTCAGGCGAAAAAATTTCTGCACTTGCAATTACCGAACCAAGCGGCGGTTCTGACGTTGCTGCATTACAAACCATAGCAATCCGTGAAGGTGATTTTTATCTGGTGAGTGGTGAAAAAACCTTTATTACTTCAGGTATGCGCGCAGATTATTATACGGTAGCGGTGAGAACCGATCCTGAAAATAAAGGTGCGAGTGGTATTTCGATGTTATTGGTCGATGCACACAGTGATGGCATCACTAAATCACCTTTAAAGAAAATGGGTTGGTGGGCATCAGATACTGCTCATTTGCATTTTGACCAAGTGAAAGTTCCTGTAGAAAATCTTCTTGGTGAAGAAAATGCAGGCTTTAAGGTCATTATGAAAAACTTCAATATGGAACGCTTTTGGTTGGCCTCTATGGCCTATGGTTATGCCTTGGTCTGTTATCAAGAGGCTTTAGAGTGGTCTAAAGCGCGGAAGACTTTTGGAAAACGCTTAGTTGATCATCAAGTGGTACGTCATAAGTTGGTTGATATGGCGACGCGTTTAACCACAACTCGGGCATTATTGGAGGATACTGCTTATCGTATGGGGCAGGCTGAACTACAGGGCAGTGATTTAATTGCACAAATTTGTATGTCAAAAAATATCGCAACCCAAACCATGCAGTTCTGTGCAGATGCAGCAGTGCAAACCTTGGGTGGTATGGGCTTTATGCGAGGGACTAAATCCGAGCGTATTTATCGTGAAGTTAAAGTAAATATGATCGGTGGCGGTGCTGAAGAAATCATGAAAGATTTGATTAGTAAGCAGTTGGGGTTTTGATCACTCCTTTGGGAATAATAAAAACTTACAATGCTGGTTTCTGCTAAAAATAACCATAGGTGTGCTAGAGGCCTATGGTTATTGTCAATTTAAGGAGTCCTTATGGAAGTAGCAAAGATTTTTCAATCAGGACGTAGCCAAGCTATTCGTTTACCTAAAGCATTTCGTTTTGAGGGTAAAGAAGTTGTGGTTAAACACTTTGGTAATGGTGTTTTGCTATTACCTTTAAATAATCCTTGGGAAATTATGCAAGAGGCTGTGTTTGAGTTTGAAGATAATTTTTTGCTTGAGCGGGAAGATCAAGGTACTTAAAGTTGAGAAAAATTGTTGTGAATTCTCAAAAGTTTTCACTTTTAGAACAACTCAATGCCTAAATCTAATGCTGCTCTTATTGTGTGATTTTTAGATGATTCCGAAGTTTAATTTTACGTAGATATGGCGTTATTCTCCAACAAAGATTGTAAGCTGAATTTCCACATGCCCAATAACAAATGGTCGTTGCATGAATGTCTAGATTGTCTTGTAAAACTTGAAGAATCGTCATCCATTGTTGATCTGAGCCTAGTATTTTCGATGATTCCTCAAACGATTGTAAAAGTGTTTCCATAAGTGCAAATTTTTCGTCATCGTTAAGTTCATTTGAAAGATAAGCATGCATAAATTCATCAATACGACTCGGATCTGCAACTTCATATTCCCAATCTTGCATATAAGGATCAGTAGGTAAATTGAAACGTTGAGCTAATGCGTTAATTGCCGAAGCTGTAATGTACCGTTGAGGGTATATTTTATAAATTATTTCTGTCTGTTTTATCATGCAAGCAAATGTTAAGTTATTTCGGTTCTATAGAACTTAGAACAAGTGAAGCTGAGAAATCAACCATTGCTTGTCAATCTTCGGCCCAATCCTCATTAATTATCGCCCAACGTTGATGATCCATCCATTGCTGACCACCAATCCGCAAATATTGTCGAGAAAAGCCTTCCAGAATAAAGCCAGCATCAGCAACAAGGCGAATGGAAGCAGTATTCTCAGCTTGTATATTTGCCTCTAAACGATGCAAATTTAAAACATGGAAGGCTTCATTCAACAATAAATTAATGCCTAAACGCATGTAGCCATGTCCTTGAAAAGGCTCAAAAACCTCATAACCTAAATAAGCAGAATGAAAATAACCGCGAATGATATTGGAAATGTTAAAGGTACCAATAATTTGATGGGTTTCAGTCAGACAAAGGAAATATCTGCCTTCTTGTTGTAAGTAATGTTGAAAATCAGTTGGAGGATATGTCCAAGGATGATGAAGTATTTGGCTTTTTTTATAGGCCTTTGCGATTTCTTCAAGATCTGAAATGTTGGGCTTGCGAAGATAAACTGTGCTCATTTCAAAGCCATTTCCAAAACGATTTCAGTTAGTTCATCTAAGCTCATTTTACCATTGGGATTATACCAAGTGACGGTCCAAGCAATCGCACCGCCCAATAAACGGCGCCAAATAAAAGCATCATGCTGAATTTTGCCGAGGTCGCGTAATTTCTCAATCACATTGAACCAGATATCCTCATAATCATTTCGCAGTTTAAGAAGTTCATCTTGCCGTTGTTTTGACAACGCAAACCATTCATAAACTAAAACAGCCATGGCTGAACCGGTATCTCCAGTAATCGAAATTAACTCAGCTTTGATCAAGTGTTTTAACTGTTGTTCAGCATCATCCGATTTTTGGATTGCATCAAGCATACGGGCATGATTGTAAATAATGGTTTCATGCATGACATTGGCAAGAATATCATCCTTGCTTTTAAAATGATGAAATAAGCTACCCGATTGAATTCCAATAAAATTTGCTAACTCACGAACTGTGGTTTTGGCATAACCTTGCTTATGAAATAAATAAGCAGCACCAAGTAATAAACGACCTTTAGGGCTGTCATCAAAACATGCGATTGGTTGGATATCATCGATTGAGTGAGCAATCATCGGATCATTTTTTCCATAAAGTTAAGCAAATTATTCATTGTATAAAACGTGTTTTAGCACATTTGCCAATTCAGGATAACATTTTGCCCTTTACAAACCAAGCGCTTGCTTGGTAGATTGATGTATAAATTTTATTCAGAACAATGAAAACAAGATAGGTGTGAAAATGGAAGATCAGCGTATTGTGAAAATTGGATGTGCTTCAGGTTTCTGGGGGGACACCAATACCGCAGCATTTCAGTTGGTACATTTGTCTGACATCAATTATTTGGTTTTTGATTACCTTTCAGAAATCACCATGTCTATCATGGCAAAAGCGATGATGACTAATCCAGAACATGGTTATGCTTTGGATTTTGTCAGTCGAGTGATGACACCGCTGCTTAAAAAAATCAGTGATAAAAAAATAAAAGTGATTAGCAATGCTGGTGGTGTCAATCCATTGGCATGTCGTGATGCCTTGCAGAAAGTGCTTGAAGCACAAGGATTGGATTTAAAAATTGCAGTGGTATTGGGCGATGACCTATTACCACAACAAGCCGAATTAAAAACACAAAATATTAAAGAGATGTTTAGTGACGAAGATTTGCCTAGCCAATTAGCCAGTTGTAACGCATATCTAGGAGCTGTTCCAATTCGAGACGCACTTGATCAAGGTGCAGATATTGTCATCACTGGGCGAGTGGTGGATTCAGCTGTGGTGCTTGCACCTTTGTTGCATGAATATCAATGGTCCTTAGAGGATTATGACAAGCTGTCCCAAGGTTCTTTAGCAGGGCATATCATTGAGTGTGGTGCACAATGTACAGGTGGCAATTTCACGGATTGGCGCTTAGTACAAGGCTTTGACAATATGGGGTTTCCAATTGTTGAAGTGAAAGCAGATGCATCATTTATCGTGACTAAACCAAAAGGAACCGGTGGACTGGTTTCGGTTGCAACTGTTGCTGAACAAGTTGTCTATGAAATTGGTAATCCACAAGCGTATTTATTGCCCGATGTTACTGCAGATTTTAGCCAAGTGAAATTAGAACAGGTGGGTGAAGATCGAGTTTTAGTGATTGGCGCAAAAGGTAGAGCACCGACACAACAATATAAAGTCAGTGCAACCTATCCTGATGGTTATCGTGTCTTGGTGAGTTTCCTGATTGCAGGACGCGAAGCCCCTGAAAAAGCCCAAGTAATTGCAGATGCAATATTAACTAAGTGTGAGCGTGTTTTAGCATTACGTTCAGTTCCGCCATTCTTAGAAAAATCAGTTGAAATATTGGGTATTGAAAGTACCTATGGTGCAAATGCACAGCCAATCAATAGTCGAGAAGTGGTTGTCAAAATCGCTGTAAAGCACATGTTTAAAGAAGCATGTATGTTTTTTGCTTCTGAAATTGCCCAAGCATCTACTGGAATGGCACCTGCATTGGCTGGAATTGTTGGGGGGCGTCCCAAAGCTTCCCCTGTGATTAAGTTGTTCTCGTTTTTAGTGGATAAATCAAAACTAAGTGTTGTGATCGACATCAATGGTCAGCGTCAAAATATACAGATTCCATCAGGTTGCTCAGATCAATCTTTTGATGTTGTTGCAGTGGGTGAAGTTGCTCAATTTACGGGTCAGGAGATTGAAGTTCCTTTAGTTGAAATTGCCCATGCTCGGAGTGGCGATAAAGGAAATCACAGCAATATTGGAGTGATCGCACGTCAGCCTGAATATCTACCTTGGATTCGTGCCAATTTGACTGAGGAAAAGGTCAAAGAATATATGCAGCATGTTTTAGACCCTGAAAAGTCTAAAGTGATTCGTTATGAAATCACGGGGTTTAATGCCTTAAATTTTATGCTGGAAAATGCCTTAGGTGGTGGAGGAATTGCCAGTTTACGTATTGATCCACAAGGCAAAGCTTTTGCACAACAGCTTTTAGATATGCCAGTCAAAATCCCAGCGAGTTTAAAGTCCTTCTAATCCTTGTTTACGAAAGTGGGGGAAATTCCTCGCTTTTTAAAAGGGAGCTTGGAGCGGGATTTAAGCAAGTTAAAAGACAACAATTTGGATATAAAAATGCATTATCACTCAATATTTAGATCGGATGCTTTTCAGGACCAAGTCATCATTGTGACCGGTGGTGGTTCGGGTATAGGGCGCTGTACTGCTCATGAACTGGCTGCTTTAGGGGCTCAAGTGGTGATTACAGGGCGGAAAATTGAAAAGCTGGAAAATGTCAGCAAAGAAATCATCGAAGATGGTGGCAAAGTTCATTTTATCGTTTGTGATAATCGCGAAGAACACAACGTGAAAGAGATGATTGCCGAAGTGATTGAAAAATTTGGCAGACTCGATGGCCTTGTCAATAATGCTGGCGGTCAGTTTCCCTCAAATATAGAAGGCATTTCTGCCAACGGTTTTGATGCTGTGGTACGCAACAACCTACATTCAACTTTCTACTTAATGAAAGAAGCCTATAACCAATGGATGGCAAAACATGGTGGCAGTATTGTCAATATGGCAGCTGATATGTGGGGTGGCATGCCGGGGATGGGACACTCAGGTGCAGCCCGTGCTGGGGTAGATAATTTAACCAAAACAGCAGCGGTGGAATGGGGACGTTCTGGGGTACGTGTTAACTGTGTTGCTCCTGGTTGGGTTGTTTCTTCAGGAATGGACAATTACACCGGTGATTTTGCCAAATTTATTATTCCAAGTTTGGCGGGGAATGTACCCCTGAAACGAATGGGGACCGAATCTGAAATTTCTTCTGCTATTTGTTATTTACTTTCAGAAGCAGCAGGTTTTATTTCTGGCATGACGATTCGTATTGATGGCGCTGCATCCTTAGGCACTCGAATGTATCCATTGGCAGATGCTTCGAATAGCGAGTCGTTTAATGGCTTCCATCGTGCCTTTATTCCAGATGTATTAAAACAACAATTGAGTGATCAAACCAATAACCAACAGACAGGAGAAAATTCATGACTGTTCTCCAATCCGAAATCGCAGTTGGCAGTGAGCAATTTGAACAGAACAAGCAGGCATTACTTGCTCAAATTGCCGAAGTGCGTGCAGTACAAAATAAGAATATTGAAAAATCTTATGCAGCCAAACCCAAATTTGACAAGAAAGGCAAAATTTTACCGCATGAACGTGTCCGTTTAGCTCTTGATGCTGATTCACCATTTGTTGAACTGTGTGGCTTGGTGGGTTATGCCATGCATGATGATAAAGATGGTTCAGATGCAGGTGGTGGGATTATTTCAGGGATCGGTTTTGTCAGCGGTGTTCGTTGTCTGATTTCAGCAAGTAACAGTGCAATCAAAGGCGGAACAATGTCACCGATGGGGGTACAAAAAACCTTACGTTTGCAGGCGATTGCTTTTGAACAAAAATTACCGATGCTGACTCTCACTGAAAGTGGGGGTGCCAACTTAAATTACGCTGCTGAAGTGTTTACTTATGGTGGAATGACCTTTGCCAATCAGGCACGGCTGTCTGCCGCAGGTTTACCCCAAGTCTCCGTGGTACATGGCAATGCAACAGCGGGTGGAGCGTATCAACCGGGTTTATCTGATTATGTGATTGCAGTTCGTAAGCAAACTGAGATGTTACTCGCAGGGCCACCTTTACTTTTGGCGGCAACCGGAGAAGTGGCAACTGCAGAGGAACTCGGTGGTGCAGAAATGCATGCACAGGTTGCTGGAACAGCAGAATTTTTAGCCGAGAATGATGCCGATGGAATTCGTATTGCTCGTGAGGTTTTTGAGCATCTTAACTGGAAAGAGCAAACTCAAAAGTTAAACTTAAGCTATAAAGAGCCACGTTATCCTGCCGAGGAGCTGTTAGGGATCATTCCTGCAAGTCCGAAGCAGCCTTTTGACATGAAAGATGTGATTGCACGAATTGTTGATGACTCTGAATTCTTTGAAGTAAAACAAGAATATGATGCATTGACCGTGTGTGGCTGGGCAAAAATTGGTGGATTACATATCGGAATTATCACCAACAATGGACCGATTACCCCACAAGGCGCCACCAAAGCTGCACAGTTCATTCACCTCTGTGAACAGACCAAACGTCCATTACTGTTTTTACATAACACCACAGGCTTTATGGTCGGAACTGATGCTGAACAGAACGGCATTATTAAGCATGGTTCGAAATTGATTCAGGCCGTTGCCAATACCACTGTACCGAAAATTTCTATCGTTGTGGCAGGTTCCTATGGCGCGGGCAATTACGCGATGTGTGGACGTCCATTATCACCGCAATTTATTTTTGCATGGCCAAACTCGCATGTAGCGGTGATGGGTTCAGCTCAGGCTGGCAAGGTATTACGTATCGTAGCGGAAGGAAAGCAAAAAGCTTCAGGGATGGAGCCTAACGAGCAGATGCTAGATTTCTTAGAGCAAAGTACAGCAGCAAAATTAGAACAGCAGTCAACCGCCTTATTTAATACGGCCATGTTGCATGATGATGGAATTATCGACCCGCGTGATACACGCAAAGTCCTGATCTTCTTATTAGAAACAATTTATGAAGCAGAACATCGCAAACTAAATCCAATACGATTTGGTGTATCGAGGCTTTAAAAATCCTCGCCCTTGCGAAGCTCATCATTCCTCATCTTTTAAAAGTGGGGTGTTCTCCGCTTTATTAAAGCGAGTTAAAGAAGATTAAATTTAAGGAAAAAAACAATGAAATTTACAACAGAGCATGAAGCACTACGCCGTACTACACGTCAGTTTGTTGAGACTGAACTCAATCCTTATATTCCGACATGGGAAGCTGAAGGGCGATTTCCTATTCATGATGTGTTTAAAAAACTGTCGGATTTAGGTTTGCTGGGGATTTGTAAGCCTGAAGAAAATGGCGGATTAGGTTTAGATTATTCTTATAACCTTGTGGTTGCAGAAGAATTAGGGCGAGCCGCCTGTGGTGGCGTACCTTTGGCGATTGGTGTGCAAACGGATATGGCAACGCCTGCTTTGGCTCGCTTTGGTAGTCAAGAATTACGGGATGAATTTTTAACACCTGCAATTGCGGGTGAATATGTCGCTTCGATTGCTGTATCGGAAGTACATGCAGGTTCAGACGTCGCAGCCATCAAAACCACCGCAAAAAAACAGGGTGATGATTATGTGATTAATGGCAGCAAAATGTGGATTACCAACTCCCTACAAGCTGACTTTTTTTGCTTATTGGCCAATACCTCTGATGATAAACCGCATGTCAATAAGTCCATGATTATTGTTCCTGCAAAATCTACAGGTATCTCCTTCTCTGAACCGCTTAATAAACTGGGAATGCGTTCAACCACAACAGCAGAAGTCTATTTTGACAATGTTCGTGTACCACAACGCTACTTGGTGGGTGCAGAAGGTATGGGCTTTATGATGCAAATGATGCAGTTCCAAGAAGAACGAATGTGGGCGGCTGCCAATGCAATTGGTGGTTTGGAAAATGTGATTCAACAAACCATTCAATATACCAAAGAACGAAGCACCTTTGGACAACCGCTGATTAACAACCAATATGTACATTTTCGTTTTGCGGAGTTGATGACTGAAGTAGAAGCTTTACGTGCCTTAACCTATCGTGCCTGTGAAATCCACATTGACGGTGGGAATGCAACAGAAATTGCCTCTATGGCAAAACTTAAAGCAGGTCGTTTGACGCGAGAAGTTGCAGACAGTTGCTTACAGTTCTGGGGTGGAAATGGTTTTATGTGGGATAACCCCGCTTCTCAGCTGTATCGTGATGGCCGTTTAGGTTCGATTGGTGGCGGTGCAGATGAAATTATGCTTGGAATTATTTGTAAGTTGATGGACATCCTTCCATCTAAACGTAAATAACAAGGAGAATAAATATGGCACTTTCGCAATCTCTAACAACACATCAGTTTGATCGCAGTATTGAGCTTGAGCAAGAAGGTAGCATTTTAACCCTATGGATTAATCGACCTGAGAGTCGCAATGCCATGAGTTTGAATATGGTCAAAGCGATTCAACAGGTGTTTAAAACGATTCAAGATGATATCTCCATTCGTGCAGTCATTTTACGTGGCAAAGATGGACATTTTTGTGCAGGCGGTGACATTAAAGATATGGCCCAACTGCGTGGTGAGGCCACCAGTGTTGGTTCTAATCAGCCTTATGTTGATTTCAATCGTCAATTTGGACATATGCTGGAGCAAGTGGATCAAGCGCCACAAACCGTTGTTGCAGTTTTAGAAGGTGCAGTATTGGGTGGCGGTTTTGGTTTGGCCTGTGTTTCAGATATTGCAATCAGTCTTGCCGATGCCAAATTTGGTTTACCTGAAACAGGATTAGGGGTTATTCCCGCCCAGATTGCCCCATTTGTGGTAAAGCGAATTGGCTTAACTCAAGCGCGTCGTTTGGCTTTACTTGGTGCACGTTTTGAGGGGCATACCGCATTGAAGGTTGGTGTTGTACATGAAGTGGTTGAGAATGAAAAAGCACTGGAAGTTTTATTGATCGAAACCATTCAGCAGATTAAACGTACCGCTCCGCAAGCGTCTCGTGTGACTAAAGCTTTATTGCATCGTACTTTAAATGAAGCTTTGACGCCTTTATTGGATGATGCTGCGCAGCAATTTGCCAATGCTGTGGGTGGTGAAGAAGGTATAGAAGGGACAATTGCCTTTATCCAAAAGCGTCATCCAAATTGGTTTGATGCATAAGTCTGACAATGCGGATCACTGATCTTGATTGAGATCGGTGTGATTCAACCAAGATAATCAAGTGAATATAAAACCAAAAATAGGGAAAACGAGAATGGCATTTTCAAAAATATTGGTGGCGAATCGTGGTGAAATTGCTGTTCGCGTGATGAAAACAGCAAAAGCAATGGGCTATCAGACCGTGGCTGTCTATTCAGATGCAGATCGTCATGCGCGCCATGTACAGCTTGCAGATGAGGCTGTATATATTGGTGCTTCAAAAGTTTCAGCATCCTATTTATCTATTCAAAATATTATCGACGCATGTAAAAAAACGGGGGCTGATGCTGTTCATCCCGGTTATGGTTTCCTTTCTGAAAATACCGATTTTGCAGCAGCCTGTGAGAAAAATGGAATTACCTTTATTGGCCCACCTGCACCTGCAATTGAATTGATGGGCAGTAAACGTCTGTCAAAAATTGCCATGATTCAGGCGGGTGTACCATGTGTACCGGGTTATGAAGGTGATCAGCAAGATATAGAGTATTTAGAACAACAAGCCAATAAAATTGGTTATCCACTGATGGTCAAAGCTTCAGCAGGCGGTGGTGGGCGCGGTATGCGGCTGGTACAGCAATCTGCTGATATTGTTGAAGCCTTAAAAACAGCGCGCTCTGAAGCAGAAAATGCCTTTGGTTCAGGTGAGCTGATTCTTGAAAAAGCTGTGATTGCTCCACGCCATGTTGAGATACAGGTATTTGGCGATACCCACGGCAATTATGTGTATTTATTTGAGCGTGATTGTTCGATACAGCGTCGTCATCAAAAAGTGGTTGAGGAAGCTCCATGCCCAGTGATGACTGAAAGCTTACGCCAACAAATGGGTGAGGCTGCTGTTGCAGCCGCGAAATCATGTGATTATGTCGGTGCAGGAACGGTTGAGTTTTTATTGGATCAATCGGGTGAGTTTTATTTCCTCGAAATGAATACACGTTTGCAAGTTGAGCATCCAGTAACAGAGCTGATCACGGGTTTAGATCTGGTGGAATGGCAACTGCGTGTGGCCAATGGTGAAACCTTGCCCTTACAACAGTCTGAACTGACCTTGTCAGGGCATGCGATAGAAGTTCGCTTATATGCAGAAGACCCACGGCAAGACTTCTTGCCACAGACAGGTCAAATACAGCGCTGGCAAGCTGCTGATTTACCCAATGTTCGAATTGATCATGGTTTGTTGAAACAGGATGAAATTAGTCCGTTTTACGACCCAATGGTGGCAAAAGTCATTGCATATGGTCAAACCCGTCAGGATGCCATTCGGCTCTTGGCGCGTGCTGTAGATGATTGTGTATTGTTGGGGGTAAATAGTAATAAGCAGTTTTTAGTGAATTTACTTAGACACCCTATTATTGTCAAAGGTGACACCAATACCGCTTTTATTCAGGAACATTTCCAAACAGATGCCAGCTTACATAAACAGGCTTTGGGCTTAGAACACCTAGCTGTTGCTGCGGCACTGTTGACCAATGCTTCCAGCCAAAGCAGTTGGAATACCGGAATTGCGTTATCTTTACCTTTAAAACTCAAGCATGATGATCAGTTATTACAGCTTTTGGTGAAACGTGATCAAAACCAAGTGAGCGTTGAAATTTGTGGGCAGACACTTGGGATCACCATTATTGAACAGCAAGCAGAAAAATTCATTTATGAGGTAGATGGAGTACGCCGTTCGATTGACTATGTCTTAGATGGAAATCAACTGTACTTAGATGCGGTAAATGGCAATATCAGTATTGAAAATACCACCTATGCAGCACCTGAAACTTCCGATGTCGCAGGCGATGGTCACATTCGTGCACCAATGGATGGTGCGATTATCAATATCTTGGTAAATGCGGGTGATACGGTGACTAAAGGTCAAACTTTGTTGATTTTAGAAGCGATGAAGATTCAGCAACAGATTAAGTCTGATGTGGACGGTGTCGTGAATGAGATTATTGGGCAAGTTGGACAACAGGTAAAGAAACGTCAGTTGGTATTGAATATTCAGGCTTGATTGATCAGATTAAGCTTATTGTATAGGGACTTAAAAACTTCAATATTCTCGTGTATTGGAGTTTTTTTGATTGCTGAAAGTAATAAAGCATGTACATGCTTGACAGCTTTTTAGTCTATTGTTATTTTTCGGCAATTCTTCTCAATATGCGATCCACATGCCGATTGATGATGGCTTTGTTTATCAGCCTCCTTTAGATCCACTTGACATTATTTTTGAAGATAATGACTTTGTTGCCATCAATAAACCCGCAGGGTTACTTTCAGTTCCGGGGCGTTTGCCTGAACATCACGACAGCGCTTATTTTCGAGTATTGGCAATATATCCAAATGCCAAGATTACCCATCGTTTGGATATGGCAACCTCGGGCATTCTGTTGTTTGCCAAACATCGTGATGCAGAAGTTGCAGCAAGTAAAATGTTTCAAGCGAGAACTGTTAAAAAAAATTATATTGCTTTGGTGCAAGGGCAAATCAATAGCAATGGTCGTGTGGATGTGCCTTTGATTACCGATTGGGAAAATCGTCCACGCCAGATCGTGCATTTTGAGTTAGGTAAACCCGCTCAAACTTTATTTGAATCTGTAAGCTATGATGCTGAAGAGGATGTAAGTCGGGTGTTACTAACACCGATTACGGGACGTTCTCATCAATTACGGGTGCATATGCAATATATTGGGCATCCGATTATGCGCGATAAGCTTTATCATCCTACGCCGTTTAACACCGATTTAGCGCGTATGGCATTGCATGCAAGCTATTTGTCTTTTATGCAGCCTTTTAATAATCTACTGGTTGAGATTGTATCTGAGCCTGAGTTTTAGCATTTGGCTAAATCAAAAAAGCCTGCAAAATTGCAGGCTTTGATCATTGAGAGGGGGATTAAACTTGGTTGTTAACATCATCATGTTTTGTTTCACGAATGGCCAAGAATGCCAACAGTGAAAGAATGGATGCTGCTGTCAAGTAGTAACCCACCGCTTGTAAGCCATATTTGGTTGCAAGTTCAGTTGCGATCAGAGGTGCAAAAGATGCGCCCAAAATACCTGCCAAGTTAAAGGTTAATGCAGAGCCTGTATAACGTACAGAAATCGGGAAAATTTCAGACAAAACTGTACCAATTGGACCATATGTCATTCCCATCAATGCTAAACCTACACATAAGAACAAGAACACAATCACTGTGCTACCTGACTCAAGCATACTGGCAAATACTAAACCAAAAAGTGCAGAGGCAATACATACCCCAATAGAGGTTGCTTTACGCCCAAACTTCTCAGCAAATACAGCAGAAAGCGGAATAAAAGCAGCAAAACACAGTGTTGCGACCAGTTGCATCTCTAAGAATTCTGCACGTGAGTAACCCAGTTGTTTGGTTCCCCAGTTGAGTGCAAATACTGTTGTGAGATAGAACACCACGAATGTACATACCGCAGCAATTGTGCCGAGGAAGAGCATTTTATAATGTTTGGTCACAACTTCTTTAAATGGAACATTAACTTCTTTTTGTTTGTCTAATACTTTTTGGAACGCTGGGGTTTCATGCAATTTTAAGCGAATATATAAACCCACAATCACCAATGCAGCACTTGCAAGGAATGGAATACGCCAGCCCCATTGCATAAAGTCTGCTTCAGACATCAATGCGCCAAGACCAAGGAATGAACCCGTTGCCAAGATAAAACCGATCGGTGCGCCCAGTTGCGGGAACATTCCATACCAAGCACGTTTGCCTTCAGGCGCATTTTCGGTTGCAAGCAGGACTGCGCCAGACCATTCACCACCAAGACCTAAGCCTTGACCTAAACGACAAAGTGCAAGTAATAGCGGTGCAACGATACCAATCTGTGCATAGGTTGGAAGTAGACCAATACACACTGTTGAAACACCCATGGTCAATAAAGCCGCGACTAGGGTTGCTTTACGACCAATACGATCACCTAAGTGACCAAAGATTGCTGCGCCAATAGGGCGGGCAATAAATGCGATGGCAAATGTTGCGAGTGATTGAATTGTTGCCGTCATCGGATCTGTACTTGCTGGGAAGAACAGATGCGGAAAAATAAGGACTGCAGCAGTTGCATAGATATAAAAATCGAAGAATTCGATTGTTGTACCCACAAGACTTGCGAAAAGAACGCGAGCCTTTGAATTTGTTTGAATTTCTGGAGTAGCAGTAGATAATGACGCCATGGTGAACCTTACACTTTTAAAAGTAAAACGAGTCTTTAAAGCGTAATCTTTTTAAAAAAGGCGTAATTTCTTAAAAAAACAACGAGATCAACCCAAATTCACTCCATCAGGGTCACTGAATTTTGAGTGTCTATGAATTAAATGACGTAAAGATAGATTGCAAGGAAATGTGATCCTGCACCGACCAAAACAAATATATGCCAAATAGCATGAGTGTATCTTACTCTTTTTAAGGCATAAAACAATGCGCCTATTGTATATGCTAAACCACCAATGACCAATAATTTTAATGCTTCTGGTTTTAAATACTGTTGCATATCATCTATTACAAGCACGGCAAGCCAACCCATGACCAAATAAGCAATCAGTGAAATTTTTTCAAAACGATGAATGAATATTAACTTGAATAGTGTTCCAATGGCTGCGATGACCCAAAGTGCAATCAATAAATAATGTGCTTTTGCTGTTGGGATGGCAATTGCCAAAAAGGGCGTATAGGTTCCCGCAATTAAATAATAAATCGCGGTATGATCCAGCTTTTTATACCATTGGCGTTTTTTTTCATCGACAGAAAAATGATAAATTGCTGAACTGGAAAACAGTAAAATCATGCTTAGACCATAGACAAGCAATCCAAAAAATTGCCATCCATGCAGATAGTTGCCTTTAATCAGCATCAAAACAGTCGCTATAGCAGCCAAAATTGCACCGAATGCATGACTCAACGCATTAATACGTTCTTCTTGTGGTGCATAGATGTGAATCAATTTATCTGTCGACATTGGATCTTATTATCCTAAAAATACAACTGTATAGTAATGGAGTTTTACCTTTAAAGTAAGACGTCTTAAAATAGGTAACTTAATTAATACGAGTTTTGATTATGTCCAATGTGGCAAGCTTATCTGTTCAGGAACAACAATTTTTTGATAGCGTACAGCAAGCTATTGATAATCAAAGCTTAGATCGTTTGATTTTAAGTCAGTATAAAGGAGAATTGGTTGATTTAGAGAAAATGACCTTTCGCGTCATTCAGCTACAGAATGAAACGGTTCTAAGCTGTCTATATCGTTACAAAACCAATGATATTACTAAAAACTATCCACTTCCCCATGCATTAACCACGATTCAGGGGCTGGCAGAGGATTGTAAACAAGCCAATTTATTTACCCATGAGGCTGAAACGCAGCTGAAGAAAAATAAAAAGAAAGCCTTGCTGACCGTCAGTAAAAATAAGCTGGATAAAACCGCTAAAAACCAACAACAAGGGCATGATCGTACAAAACATCGTTTTGTCGATCAAGAAAGTTATTTCCTCCAACCGCTTGGCATTACCGATGCCAATGCACAGATTATTCCAAGCATGGCACGTAAGTGGAAGCAGATTAACAAATTTGTTGAAATCTTTTCAGGTGCTTTAGTGCATATTCAACAGCCAGAGATTTTAGCGCACGATGGAAAAACCAAAGATCAGGCTTTAAAAATTGTCGATTTTGGTTCAGGAAAAGGCTATTTAACGTTTGCTTTATATGATTATTTGGCAAAACAACATCAAACCCCATTTGTAACAGGTGTTGAGCTGAATGACAAAATGGTGAAATTTTGCCAAGAGGTTGCGCAAAAGTCTGATTTTAATCAATTGGATTTTTTCCAGGGTGATGTGAGAACGTATCATCCATCCCATTTGGATATTATGATCGCCTTACATGCGTGTGATGTTGCAACAGATTTTGCGATACATACAGGTATCCGTTTAAACGCTCAAATGATTATGTGTGCACCTTGTTGCCACAAAGAATTACGCCCACAATTGAACAGTCCACAAGTTCTACAACCAATGTTGCAATTCGGTATTCATGCAGGACAACAAGCTGAAATGCTGACAGATACCATGCGAGCTCTTTTGCTGAAAGCGTATGGTTATGAAACCAAAGTCTTTGAATTTGTGGCATTAGAACATACCAGTAAAAACAAAATGATTTTGGCAACCAAGCGTAAAGATTTCACTGCACCTGATCAAACAGTCTTAGATCAAATTCGTGCTTTAAAAGAGATGTATGGGATTCAAAAACAATCCTTAGAATTATTATTAAATGATCAGTGGGACCAGCAAGACATTGGCGCTAAGTGCTAGCGCGTTGTGAGGAGAGAACGCAGGTTTAACTGCTTTCTCTCTTGCTACTATTTAGATAAATTATTTTATTGCTGATTCATTTCATCAAGCTCAGCTTCGCTTGAGCCCGTGGTTTTTTGAGAGATCGTATCTGGAAAATATTGCGGATCATCCATTTCTGGAATCAATTGTTCACCCATTTTATGAATCAAGATACTGGTTTTTAATGTTTCTGTTGGGGCTTTAATCAGTAGTTCTGTCAGAAAGTCTGTTGCTTTAGCTGCAAATTGAGCATCACTTTCTTTGCTAGCACGTTCAGGCATTTGGACATTGTCTAAATTAAGCACAGGGACTTTACAGGTTAACGGTACTTGAAAACTTTGACTATTTTCAATAATTTTACCATCCTGTTTACAGCTTTGATATGCAGCACTTTGAGCTTTCATTTGGCGTTCAAATGCTGGCGCAACAATTTTAAAATCGTTGGCATTAAATTGTTCTTTGAGTATTTCCGTCATCTTTTCAGATGCAGTGGCTTGTTTTTCGCCACTTTCATCGCGGTTTTTTTTAGCTTCAGCTTCTGAGATACCTGCAATTGCGGCACTCATTTTTAAATTAAGCTGATCTTGATTTGGGTCTTGAGAAAATAATCCAATCATGCTTTTTGAGATAATGTTCACACGATCTAGCTCAGATGTTTTTGCATAAATACTTTGAGTCGTCAGTAAAATTGCGCTATAAATAAATACTTTAAATTTATGATTTAGAAACATAATTATTCTACAAGTTTAGTTAAGTTGGTGAAAGTGAACGCATTGTCACTGTGCATTACATGAGGGTCTGTTGACATTTCATAAATGGCTTGCGTTGTAGGTTAAAATTGAGCAGGCAAGGCATGAAACGAAGAGAATAGCGAGACTATTTTCGAGTTTCATGGCTGAGATAATTTTAGCCACAACCCTGAGCAAGAACAAAGCACTGCTTTGTTTGCAGCGCAAGGCGCAGCGGGGGACTAGCGTGTTTTTTGCCGCTACGTTGTTACGAACTACTCATTTAGAATAACTAAATTTCGTATTTCGTGCCTAGTATCGGCTAAAAAACACACGTAGGCGCAAACGTAGACGAATTGTCAACAGACCCTAACATAATTGCAAGAATGAAGGATCAATTTCTCAACCATTAGGATTTAAATAATGAGCCAATTTGTCATTCAATCTGGGCCGTGGAGTCAGCTTCAACACGATGCAAAACTGATTCGAAGCATGGTTTTTATCGAAGAACAAAACATCAGTGAAGCAGATGAATGGGATGAGCAGGATGCCATTTCATTACATTTTGTTGTATATGCTCAAGATCAACCGATTGCTACAGCGCGGTTATTGGAAAATAACAGTATTGGTCGAGTTGCTGTGTTGCAACAATATCGAGGTGAGGGGATTGGTAAACTGCTTATGCAACAGATTATTCAAGTAGCAAAACAGCAAAATAGAGCATTTCTTCAATTATCCGCTCAAGTCTATGCAACGCGCTTCTATGAAAACTTAGGCTTTCAGGTACAAGGTGAAGAATATTTAGATTGTGAGATTCCACATATCGATATGGGGTTAAGTTTAAAAATGACTGAATTGAAATAAACCTACATCGAAATAAGCCAAGATTGAAATAAACCCACATTGAAATAAGCCAAGAGAATCGATTTGCCCATGCTCAGTATAAAAACCCCGTTAATTCAATCTTTAGTTTTAAGCCAACTGAATCAATGTCAGGTGTGGTTAAAAATGGAAGCCTTACAACCGTCGGCATCATTTAAACAACGAGGCATTAGCCATGCCTGTCAAAAATATTTTGAGCAAGGTGCTCAGCGTTTTATCAGTTCATCGGGTGGCAATGCAGGCTTAGCTGTTGCTTATACAGGTCGACAACTGGGTGTTCCGGTGACCGTCGTTGTTCCTGAAACCACAGCACAACGTGCGAGAGAATTAATTGCCCAGCAAGGTGCAGAGGTTATTGTACATGGCGCTTCATGGACCGAAGCCAATGCTTTAGCGCAGTCCTTATTAACACAGCATGATGTATTTATTCATCCTTTTGATCATCCACTGTTATGGGAAGGCATTATCCCGATGATTGATGAAGTCATTGCAGAAGGTGTTACTCCAGATGCGGTGGTCTTATCTGTGGGTGGCGGAAGTTTACTTTCAGGTGTTGCAGCAGGATTAAAGAAACATGGTTTAGCCCATATTCCAATTTATGCGGTTGAAACCCAAGGTACAGCATCCTTACATACTTCGATTGTCGCTAAGCAACATGTTGAATTGGATCAAGTGAGTGGTATAGCAACAACACTTGCAGCAAAAAAAGTTTGTCAAAATGCATTTGAAGTGAGCCAAGCACTTGAAGTTCGTAGTTTGGTTGTTTCAGATCAAGACACTGTAGATGCTTGTTTAAAATTTGTGGATGATCATCGTATTTTGGTTGAGCCGGCATGTGGTGCAACGTTATCAGTGCTTTATGATCAGACGATTCAATTTAAACCCGCTGATCAGGTCTTGGTGATTGTATGTGGTGGCGCAGGGATTACCCTAGAAACACTACAAGCATTCAATGGATAGATCGGATTGAATAGATAATCAATGATTATAATCTATTGATCCTTTAACAAGTCTTTTCGATTTAGAGGATGGTGAGATGATTCAAGTTGTACTTTTTGATTTAGATCAAACCTTACTTGATCGCACCTCCTCCCTAAAGGCTTTTTTAAATTGGCAGGTAAATTTCTTCGAGCTGGTTACGATTCAACAGAAACCACAATTTATTCAGCGTTTTATTGAGTTGGATAACAATGGTTCTGTATGGAAAGATCAGATATATGCTCAACTTATTCAAGAGTTTCAAATATCCAGCTATTCGACACAAGCGCTATTAAAGAATTATATTCAAGACTTTAATAAATTTTGTCGAAGCTTTAGCGATGTTGATCTGGTTATTTATAGCTTGTTTAAGGCAAATTTTTCTCTTGGATTAATCTCTAATGGAAAGACGCCTTTTCAGGAAGATAATTTTAAAGCCTTAGGTTTAAGTGAGTATTTTTCGAGTGTGATTGTTTCAGAAGCTGTTGGACTGCGAAAGCCTCATCCAGAAATTTTCCAATTGGCATGTCAGCAGCTCGGTGTTATTCCTCAGCACTGCGTTTTTGTTGGCGATCATGAGATAGCAGACATTCGCGGTGCAAAAGCGTTGGGCATGAAAACGATCTTATTTGATCCTCAACAAAAAGAAACATCGACACAGGCCGATCATCGTGTAAAGTCTTTTCAAGACATACTTAGTATTTTAAAAATAAAATGAAAAGATTATATAAGCACGGCATGGTAAAGTTTCAGGTTTTATTTTTATTTGGAGTTGTATCTCAATTCAGTGTATTTGCACAAGCCGAAACAGATAAACAACAACCGTTAGCCTATGAGTTGCAGGTAGAAACAAAGCCAAAAACTTATGATCCAGCGACACAGTCACGGATTCGGGTCTATCGAAAGGGTGCGACAAAAACTTTAATTCAACATTCATTTGATTGTGCAGGAAGAAAAGCTGGGATACGGGATTACTTAAGTGGAAATGGTGCATTATCTGCGCTAAAAGCGTATGCCAGAATCACCTTTAATATCGAAGAAGGGATGCCTCGTAGTGCGATTCAGAAAGAAGCTGAAAGCAATGCTATGCGAACTTACCAACTGATTTCTTATAAAGAGTTTATTTTAAATGCCGACCAACCTGTGAATTTATATGGTTTTGTATTTGGAGCGACTGATTCATCTCGGACAAAAGCACAAGTTTTTGATCAATGTGTGGATGCTGTTGCTTCGTTCAGACCACAGGCTGGACACGATTATGAAATTTTAGGTAAATATCAAAATAACCAATGCCAATTTCAAGTATTTGATCTAAAAACCAATCAAGAAGTGACTGTGTCTGACAAGCTTTATGCATGCCCTGAAAAGTCATGGAAATTTTGGAAAAGGGATCAGTAAATGAAAAGTGCAATACTTGGTATTTTTTTGATGATGGGTCTTATTGTACCCAATTTGACTTGGGCATCTTATCTGAACCATTGCCTATTAACGGTTAAAGTCTTAGAAGCGACTTCAACAATGACTATGGCAATCAATGGGCCACAAGGTGAGTTTGAAAAAAGTAAATTGACGATGTATATCAAAATATTAAAAGCTGAAAAGAATGGAAGAGCTGACAGTGGATGCCAATCACTGGTCAATCAACGCATGCGAATTACGATTGAACAGCCACCTTTGATCAGTTTAGTCAAAGGGCAAGTTGTACAAGTAGAAAGCATCACTAAGGATGCTTTTCCACAAGAAGGATATGTCACGCAATACAAGCTAAAAAACTAGTCTGTTGGGAATTTCGCTTTTAGCCTTTGTGTGCGTTACTCCAGTCTTCTATGGCTTTTTGTCCGCTTTCTAAGCCAACTTCATAGGTATATTGCAATTTGCGTTTATCTTTACATAAACGGCCTGCTAACTTTTTATTGTCAGGTGGGCAGATTTCAAAAATGCTTTGTTGAGTATTTTGGCGGATAAAATCGACAGTTTGGTTATAACGAGGACAGCGGTTTTTCAGACTATCTGCAAAGCCAGTATGTTGATTAAGCAAATATTTTGCCAAGAATTGATCTGCTTTACTGCTGGCTTTAAAGTAATTTTGTGTACGCGTACGAATCACCAAGAGATTTTGAATATTTGCTTGTTGCGCTGCCCATTGAACAGGGAGGGCATCTGCGACACCGCCATCAAAATAAGGCTCTCCAAAAATTTCTACAGCCTGTCGTGTCAGATAGGGAATAGAACTAGAAGCACGTAATCCATCGATAATATTGTCTTTCCCAGCACGTAAATATTCAGGATAACCTGTACGAGCATGAGTCAACACCATATAAAAGTCAGGATTTTGACTAAATAAAGCTTGTTGATCTAGAGGATTCTCTTTCTCGACAATATCCCACATCCATTGCATATCCAGTAAATCCCCACCTTTAAAAAAGCGAGCATAACGAATAAATTCAGGTCGAAGTGAGTGGTCTAAATAGAGTTCGATATTACGACCTTGTTGTCGAGCAAGGTAATTGGCGAGGTTTGTTGAACCAGAAGACACTCCCACAAAAAGATCAAAAGGGTTAAAATTTTGTTGTAGGAAAGCGTCAAGTACACCGCAGGTAAAAGCCCCACGCATACCGCCACCTTCTACGACAAGCGCATTACGTGAATCATTGATCATAGATTGTTTAGTTTGCATGTTCTGGCTGAGCTGAGTTGTGTGGCATGTTTTTCATTTCATCATTCGACATTTGCTGCGTGTCATGTGGAGGTGCTGTATCGGTATTCTCCGTCTGAGGCGTCGCTATCTGCTTATTTTGCTGACTCGGCATATAATCTGGTTCATTGGTTACAGCCATATAGAAGAATACAAGGAATAAACAGCTAAAGATTGTTGCGAAAATTACTGCTTTAGATTTCCACAACGGTTTCTTGGGAGAGTTAACATCGTTCATAGGAAAATTCCTAAAAGAATGAAATGTGTAGCTATTTTATAACATAAAGCAGTAGTAAAGTTGGCATTGCTATAAAAGACATAAATTAAATGAGGCTTATGTATATAAACACAACATGGATTGATCAGCATATGAATACATATTAGACATAACAAACAGGCTGAGATTAAAATTGAAATCAAGCATACAAACAAGATTATTTTGAGCTTGATTTTAGGTGTTTATGGAAATGAATAATGTTGATTTATTAGAAATATATGAATATTTAAACTACATTTTTAGTGAGATTATTTATTTAATTTTTCAACAATTAATCAAAAAATCTATTTGAATTTAAGTGTTTTTAGTAATGAAATTGTTTTTTTAAATAGAAAAATTTTAGAATTAATTTATAATAGAGGCAATTAAAACGAATAAATTATTAAAATGAATAGCTTAGTAAATAGCATTTATAAAATATTGGATCAGCTTGGACTAAACGCACAAAAACGAGCCTTGCATATCCAATTTAGCAATACAGACTTAAACAACCAAGTCTTCTTACAACGTATCGATGGACAACATGGTTTAAACCAAGGTGTGTCTGTTGAACTGATTTGCCTTGCCACTTCAGCAACGATTCCGCTTAAACAATTTATCGGTAGCCAAGTGGCCATTGATCAAGTCACAGATCATGGACAACTGTTTCGTAGCACAGGAGTGATTACTGAGGCCGCACAAGGGCAGAGTGATGGTGCACTCACGCTATATAAACTCAAACTCGAAGATGCGACCTCATTGTGGCATAAACGTCGTAACAGCCGAGTGTTTATGAATAAGTCGGTTGTTCAAGTCATAGAAACGCTGTTTAAAGAATGGCAAGACAAAAGCCCACTCTTTGCATCGAGTCT
>NZ_LMED01000017.1:0-12514 GCF_001425285.1 Acinetobacter sp. Root1280
GAAGTGAAACCTCTTAGCGCTGATGGTAGTGTGGGGTTACCCATGTGAGAGTAAGTCATCGCCAGCTTTTAAATCTAAAACACCCCGATCTTTAGCGAGATTGGGGTGTTTTTTTATGCGCGGTGTTGATGGGCTTAATGAAAGAGATCTAGTTATATTAAGCTAATTGGTCAATGATTAAGCTTATGCATTGATGAAACTGAACTTATTTTCTGTATTTCTCATCATGATCATCATTGAAGTGAAGATATAGAAAGAGTTGAGCTATTGAACCAGTCGTTTCTTTATGCTAAAAATTAAAGTATTACGATAAAAACAGTTAATAATATGTTGATTTTCCAATTTTTCTTTACAGATTATGATGGTGAAGAGGTTTTACCCACTCAAAATCAGTATGCATCTATTGATGAAATCATAGAAATAATGCAATCTGTCTTAATCAGGCCAGAAAACTTTTTAGGGGTCGTTGATAAAAATGATCGTACTTTACAGTTTATCGTCAATGATGATTATTCATTAGATGCAGATATTCCTGTTCCTGATCAAAAAGGCTCTTATACAAAAACAATAAGTTTGCATGAAGCGGTTAAACTGGTTCAAAAACAAACTGAACTGATTCAAATTGATACTATTGAAGGAATGGCTTTTATGAAGTGGTAAGTCTTTTACTTTAATTGTTTTAGTCTATTCAAAATAAAAAAACCTCAGACATCCATGCCTGAGGTTTTTTGTATTGGTTCTGAGGTATAACTCCTGTCGTACCTTTCGCTATCCTGCGTTATTGTCCTATCTTATTCTTGTTTTTAATGGAAACTTCCTGTTTCCTGATGTGTTTATAATATTAAAATTTAGCTGTTCTGCCTATACGCATAAATCGGCAGACCATGTAAGAAAAAGCTTACATGATCATAAACGGGTATTCTCTATTAAAAATGGGCATTTAAACCAATATAAGGCCCTTTAAAATTAAACTTCATATCACGGTTATCTAAATCACTGAGTTCGATATTTAAAACACGGTAACCCACTTTGGCACCAAGATCTAAAACAATAGATTTAACAAAATCATATTGAATTTCAGCCTGAGCATCCGTGATTTTTACATCATTGACATTGGTATAAGTCGCCTCAGCTTTTGCACTTAAACCTGTAAATGGTAGTTTTGCGCCAGCCTCTGCATAAAGGATCGGTGCATATTCATCAACATCAACATTTTGTGAAAATTGCTTTACAGTACCGTTGAGTTTAGTTGCCCCGACACCGACATCAGCTTTTACAATGTTGTCTAAGATTTCATAGTAAAGAATAAGATCTGTATGGTCTAAATCAATTTTAGTTTTAGCAAACTCATTATTAGACTCAGTTTCAGTATCTAACTTGGTATATTTTAATTTTACATTGGGAATGATTGGAATCGGGTGCTCAAAAGCAACAGAGGCTTGAATCGTGCCTTTGGTATCTAAATCATGTTTTGCGTTTAGTCCAGTATAAGGATCTAATAATAAATTATCTGTCCCCGTTTTGTTGGATAGACTGGATGTTTTGTGGTTGATTTGAGAATCTCCACCAATACTCCAATAACTAATATCACCTTTTAAACCAATAAAATCAGCTTGAGCAAATGAACTTAGACCTAGGGTTGCGATAAATAAGGGTAATTGAATAGATTTCATATGTCCTTCTTGATGAAATGATTTTTCATCCTATATTTTTGTTACTTAAATACATTTCAATACTGTACCAACTGAAGGCATGATATAGGGGTTTATCAAATTTTGCATTATTAAAAAGATTAAATCGAGGGTGTAGGATGAGTGATTCTATTGATCAAGCAGTGATTGAATTCCCACTTTATGTCGCCAATAAAGCGATTAAATCAGGGCAATGGCTTGAAGTTCATGATAAATTTTCGGGGAAAATTTATGCAAAAGTGGCTTTAGCGGATGCAAAAATTTTAGAAAAAGCCATCAGCGCAGCTGTGAAAGCAGAGAAAGAAATGGCTGCTTTAAAACCATTTCAGAAGCAAAAAATACTGTTACATTGTGTTCAGCGCTTTAAAGAGCTTCGTGAAGAATTAACCCAAATTTTAATTATCGAAGGTGGAAAGCCTAAACTTGCAGCAGCAGCTGAGGTTGAAAGGCTGATAAATACTTTCCAGTTAGCGGCAGATGCGGTCTCCACAATCAATGATGGTCATTTAATGCCTTTGGCTGTTACCGCTGCGGCTTCTGCATATCGGGGGATGGTACAACATGTGCCGATTGGCGCAGTGTCTCTGATCAGTCCGTTTAATTTTCCTTTGAATTTAACAGCACATAAAATTGCACCAGCAATAGCAGCGGGCTGTCCATTTGTATTAAAGCCGGCAAGTTTGACGCCAATTTCCGCATTAAAAATCGCAGAAATTTTGGCTGAAACAGATTTACCAAAAGGCGCATTTTCAATTTTGCCTTGTCCACGAGAGCATGCTGATGTGCTAGTGACGGATGATCGCTTTAAGCTGCTCAGTTTTACCGGTTCTGATCAAGTAGGTTGGGATATGAAAGCACGTGCTGGTCGTAAAAAAGTAACCCTCGAATTGGGGGGTAATGCAGCTGTTTTAATTGAACCTGATACAGAAATAAGTGATGCATTGATTGATCGAGTGATTGGTGGTGCATATGGGCATGCGGGGCAGGTGTGTATTAGTGTGCAACGAATTTTAGTCCATGCTGATATTTATATAGAATTTAGAAAAAAAATCTTAGCAAAATTGAAAAAAGTATCTGCTGCAGATCCACATGTAGAAACCACGATAGTGGGCCCAATGATCAAGGAGGCAGAAGCGATTCGTTTAAAAAAATGGGTAGATAAAGCGGAGAAAAAGGGTGCGAAAATCTTAATTGGTGGCACTTTAAAAGGGGTTTTATTCGAGCCAACTTTGCTTGAAAATGTCGATGAATCTCTTGAAATTTATCAAAATGAAGCATTTGGCCCTGTGGCAATTTTAGAAAAATATAAAACATTTGAGAAAGGTATCGAACTGATTAACCAAGGTCGCTTTGGTTTACAAGCTGGTGTATATACTCAAAATCTCAATAAGATGCTTTATGCATGGGATCATCTACATGTGGGCGGGGTAATTATCAATGATATACCCACCTTCAGAGTTGATAATATGCCATATGGTGGTGTGAAAGATTCGGGTTTAGGTCGTGAGGGAATTCAGTCTGCAATTGGTGATATGCAGGAAGAGCGCTTACTTGTGATCAAACAATAAGTTAATATTCTAAGGGGCTACGGCTCCTTATTTCTTTGAATTTTATATATAGAGTTAAAAAATGATAATAAAATTTTTCAATTCATTATTTTTAATGGTTTTGCTTTGCTTACAGAGTGTGCAAATTTGGGCATTTCAATCTGAAAAATTGGTAAATGATGCACGTTCTCAGATCTGGAAAACTCTTTATTATGATCCTGCTTATACTCAATTGTCCTATCCAATGGGTGATGTTCCATTGATCAAAGGCGTATGCACAGACGTGGTTATTCGCGCCTTACGCAATCAAGGTATAGATCTGCAACAACGTATTCATGAAGATATGAAAGCCAATTTTAAAAAATATCCACAAAAATGGGGTTTAAAAGCAACCGATCGAAATATTGATCATCGACGGGTTCCAAATATCATGACCTATTTTCAGCGTCAAGGTTATCAAGTGAATGATCAAAAGTATCAAGCAGGTGATATCGTGGCATGGGATTTAGGTAAAGGTTTAACCCACATTGGTATCATTTCAAATAAAACCACAATGTTATCAAAAACACCTTTGGTTATTCATAACATTGGTTCTGGAACACGTGAAAATGATATTTTGCATGAATATAAAATCATTGGGCATTATCGACTACCCAAGAGGGTCAATTAGAAATAGGCAATTCCAAGCAAAATAGCTAAAAATTAACCATGTGTGATGAAAAGTAAAAAAAACATGGGAAAATGGACACAAATTACAGAAAAAGCGCTGCAAAACGAGTATTGTTACAACATTAAACAGTAATTTTGTTGATGCACTTTAACCGAGAAGTTTGCAAAGTTACTGGTTTGGAATAATAACAAAGGACCCAAAAGGTGCTGTTTTATTCAAACAACAAAATTTAAAATTGGTACTTCTTTTGCTCGCAGATCACAATGAAAAAAAGCAGCATTTGAGGACATCTACAGAATTAGGTGTTTTATGACAGAATCTCGTGAAAACTGGACATCACGATCAGGTTTTATTATCGCAGCTGTTGGATCGGCTGTCGGTTTAGGTAATATTTGGCGCTTCCCTTACATTGCTTATGAAAACGGTGGTGGCGCTTTTTTAATTCCATATTTAATTGCACTTATCACTGCAGGTTTGCCACTGTTATTTTTAGACTATGCGACAGGGCATAAAAGTAATACTTCACCTCCTAAAGCCTATCGTGCTTTATTTAAAGGGGGCGAAACTTTAGGTTGGTGGCAAGTCTGTGTCTGTATCATTATTGGTTTGTATTATGCCAGCGTACTGACATGGGCTGGCAGTTATGTTTATTTTTCTGTAGGTCAATTGTGGGGAAGTGATCCTGAAAACTTCTTCTTCAATACCTATTTACAAACTTCAAAATCAACAAGTTTTGATTTTCAGTTTGTTGGTCATTTATTTTGGCCAATTGTGGGAATTTGGGCATTAACACTGATCATCTTATTTGGTGGTGTGAAAAAAGGGGTTGAATTATCCAATAAAATTTTCATGCCTCTACTGTTTATTCTGTTTACTATTCTTGTTATTCAAGCTTTGCGTTTACCAGGAGCGGTCCAAGGTTTAAATGCTTTCTTTACACCGAACTGGGCAGCAATGTGGGATTATAAAGTATGGCTTGCAGCATTTGGTCATACGTTCTTTTCACTCTCTGTTGGCTTTGGGATCATGGTGACTTATGCCTCGTATCTTAAACCAAAAACCAATTTAACAGGCTCTGGCCTCATTGTTGGTTTTGCCAATGCGTCTACTGAAATCCTTGCGGGTATTGGTATCTTCGCGGCACTGGGCTTTATGGCATTTTCAGCAGGCAAGCCTGTAGATCAAGTGGTCAGTGGTGGTATCGGCTTGGCATTTATTGCTTTCCCTAAAATCATTTCAAGTTTAGGGACTGGTGCGGATTTATTCGGTTTACTGTTCTTCTCTTCTTTATTTGTTGCAGGGATTTCTTCAATGGTGAGTATCCTTGAAGTGCCGATTGCAGCGATGCAAGATAAGTTAAAATGGGGACGTAAAAAAGCCGTAAGCATCATTGGCGGTGGTAGTGCACTGGTTTCAATTTTCTTATTCTCTAGCGTGAACTCGATTAAACTGGTGGATATCGTCGATCACTTTATCAATAACATTGGGATTATTGGTGGTGCATTATTGTCAATTATTTCGATAGCATGGTTTAAACGTTCGGCATTGATGGAGTTACGAGATCATGTGAATCGTATTTCAACCGTGCAACTTGGTAAAGGTTGGGATTTCACTTTAACTGTAATCACATCTTTAATTTTGCTGGTCACTTTAACTATGACAGTTTTTAGCTTGATTAAAAATGGATACGATACCTATAGTTCAAGTATGTTGATGTTCTTTGGTTGGGGCAGTGTGATTTTCTGTGCTGTTATTGCTTTAGTCCTTAGCAAAATGAAAGATCGATAGGAGCGTCAAAATGAATACTTCTGCAATCGTGATGATGATTATTTCAATGGTATTTTTATGGGGTGGGTTGATTTTATCGATCCTACATTTGATGAAAAATCCTGAAGAACTGGATGAAGTTCTGGAAGAAGTCAAAGATCACCATACGCTTTAAACTTGAGTCAAAAAAAAGCAGGCGAATTAGCCTGCTTTTTTAATGCATTTTTTAAGCCGTTTTATGAATTCGGCAATAATAGAAACCATCACCATGATGCGCTTCAGGCAACAATTGACGACCATGAATTTGTTCTATTCCCCAGTTTGCGTCAATCTTGATTTCTTCAGCATCTGCATGCTCAGCAAAAAACTCGACCATCTGCTGTTCATTTTCAACTTTCAGAATTGAGCAGGTAATATAAAGTAATGTTCCACCAACTTTAAGCTGCTGCCACATATGCTTTAAAATTTGCGTTTGCAGATCGACCACTTGTTGAATATCTGTAGATTGACGCAATAAGCGGATATCAGGATGACGACGCATAACACCAATAGCAGAACAAGGTGCATCCAATACGATGCAATCGACCAACTCTTTAGGCACCCATGTTGTAGCATCTGCTGTGATGATTTCAACTGTTGCATCAACATTTAATTCAAGGCGTTCCAAGTTTTCTGAAACACGCAATAATCGTTTAGCATCATGATCAAGCGCAATTAATTTTTTAGGATTGAAGCGCTCTAAGATATGAGCTGCTTTACCACCCGGTGCTGCACAAGCATCGATAATGACTTTGTCATCTAAGTTGGGTAACAGTGTTGCACACAATTGAGCATGTTCATCTTGAACAGAAAACCCGCCTTCTTCAAAGCCTGGTAAATGAGTAATATTACCCGTTTGTTCCAGAACAATACCAACATCTGAAAGTGTACAAGGACGAGCATCAATCTGTTCTTCATCTAAAATATCAAGATATTCATCACGACTAATTTGACGTTCATTGACACGAAGTGTTAGTGGAGCGACTTGTTTTAAGTTTTGACAGATTTCAGGGAGTCGATCAGCCCAATCTTTTTTAAGTCGTTTGAACAGCCAGCTTGGTAAACCATGGGTATTATTCAAAGCCGTTTGAAACTCAGTTGTTTCACGTGAAACACGACGAAGGATGGCATTGACCAAACCACTCATCGGTTCAAAACCTAATTGTTTCGCTGCATTGACAGTTTCTGAAATCGCCGCATGTGCAGGAATACGGGTGCATAAAATCTGGTATAAACCCAAATATAAGCAACTTTCTAGTGCTTCATTGTCTAACGGTTTTGTGAGCAAGGGTAAGGTAATTGCTTTTAAAGAATACCACTGACGTAAACAGCCCAAAGTAAGCTCATGGTATAAACCACGATCACGTTCAGAAACAATATTGATATGTTGGTTTAAAACGGAAGCCAAAGACTGTCCATTTTGAACAGCTAAAAGTGTTTTGACCACTTGTGCGCGCAAATTCAAATTTTTTGCAGATGATTGAATTTGGCTCATGCGAATATATTTCCTACTGAAAGTTTATGGCTTTGTATAATTTGTACAGGGTTAATGGCTTTACCACCTGGCCATTGTAGGCTAGTCAGACAAATCACACCATCTCCACACAGCACATGTACACCTTGTTTGTTCATTTCGATAATGGTTCCGGGTGCTTCGCCATTGGCTGTAAGGTCTGAAATTTGAGAATTCCATACACGTAAATTATTGGTTTCATCTATTGGTGTAAATGCGACTGGCCAAGGATTGAATGCCCGAATATTGCGATCAAGTTCAACTGCTGATTTAGTCCAATCAATTTGTGCTTCAGCTTTTGTGAGTTTATGTGCATATACCGTAAATTGTTCATCTTGCACTTCACGTGCATCTAAATATTGTTGTAATTTTTGTTCTGATTCTAAGACCACGCAAATTGCTTCAGCGCCTTGAATCGCAAGTTTGTCATATAAAGTCGCTGAGGTTTCTTCTACTGTGATTGGGCACACTGTTTTAAAGATCATATCACCTGTATCTAGTCCAGCCGCCATTTTCATGATTGTTACTCCGGTTTCAGTGTCACCTGTTGCAATGGCACGCTGAATCGGAGCGGCACCACGCCAACGTGGTAGCAAAGAACCATGAATATTTAAACAACCATAGCGCGGTGTATCTAATACGGCTTGAGGCAAAATTAAACCATAAGCCGCAACCACCATTACATCTGCGCCCAAAGCTGCTAATTCTTGTTGAGCCGCTAAGCCTTCGTCTGTCGATGCTTTGAAATGAAGTGGTTGATAGACGGGTAAGTTGTTTGCGAGCGCAAGTTGTTTCACGGCTGAAGCTGTCATTTTTTGTCCACGACCTGATTTGCGGTCGGGTTGAGTATACACAGCGACGATTTCGTGATCAGTTTCAATGAGTGCTGCTAAAGCAGAAGCTGCAAATTCGGGTGTACCTGCAAAAATGATCTTCAAAGGTTATGCTCAGATTAAATTTTAAATTGAATTATAGCAAACCTGATTATGCGGTGGCGTTTTCAAATGAAAATACGGGTTTTTCTATGTAAAAAATAAAATACGATCAATTGTATATTTTGTTCAGATCATCTATCTGCTTTGAAAACAGTCAGCAGATGTCTTTTACAATACCCTTAAAATTCGCGTAAGTCTAAATTAACCAATATCCATTTTTAAAATAAATATCACTTTTTAAAATAAAATTTTTCACTTTAAATTGATAGAAATAGATCTTATTTTTAACTTAATCTAAATAAACAGATGGTTTAGAAATTGAAACTGGAGTTATTGTGACAAATTTCGCAGTAAAAAATTGTTAACTGAATAAGCATAGGCAGTTAATCGGAATTTAACAATTTGTCAAATGTAAACTAAGTCTCACATTATTTTGATAAATGTGACAAATTTTGTCACATGCTCAATTTAAGAACAATATGTATTTAATAAATCTTAATGTTTTTTGATTGATATATAAATTGCTGATTTATAGGTATAAAATTTATAAAATGTGTGATTATTTTGCTTTTTATTTAAAAGTTTAGACCATGTGTTTAAAAAAACAAAATAAGTGAAATATATCTCAATTTTTCTATTGATTTAAATGTATGTAAATTGTTAAATAAAAAAAATTGTACATTTTATATGCATTATTGATGCGAAATCAGCGGCTGTAATGCACCTCCTAAAGGAAAAGTAATATGAATAAGATCTACAAAGTGATTTGGAATGCGACTTTGTCGGCATGGGTTGCAGTTTCTGAATTGGCAAAAGGGAAAACCAAGTCTTCAAAAGTAACTGGAATTATTGGGGCAGCAACAGTTAGTTTGATGATCACTTTTTCATCCGATGTAACCGCGAATGTTATAAATACAGATTCAAATAATTGTATAATTGGCTCTAATGGGATTGTCGGTACTATAAATCCTGGGACGACTGGTGGCCAGGCAACGGATGGTTCTGGTACATACTCTACTGTTGCTGGTTGTAATGCTAAAGGTAATGGTCTTTCGGCTGTAACTGCATATGGAAGCTTTGCAGAAGTTACGGGTAATGCGGGAACGGCTGTGGGGCATAATAGCCAAGCCAATGCTTTTGGTACGGCTGTTGGTGTAGAGAGTCGAGCAACTGGAGTAGGTAGTACGGCACTTGGTGAAGGCAGCCAGTCAACAGGACAAAATGCTGTAGCATTAGGTGGAACGGCTACAGGTACTGCTAATGGAAATGTTTTATCAGTTGCTAATGCAGTTACTGCTTCTGCTAGTGGCGCTGTTGCTATTGGTGGTAATGCGGTTAAAGGTGCGCAGTCTGCTGGAACTGATGCTGTTGCAATAGGTGCACAGTCTGCAGTCTCAACGGCAGGAACAGGTGCAGTTGCTTTAGGTGCAAGAACGAATGCAACTGCGAGTGGCGCTGTTGCTATAGGTGATGGGGCAAATGCATCTATTGCTGGTAGTACAGCACTGGGAGCAAGTACGACAACATCAGCATCCGTAAACAGCACCGCTCAAACGATTAATGGTAAATCTTACACTGCAACGGGTACAGCGAGCACAGGTGTTGTGAGCGTTGGTTCAAGTACAATAAAAAGACAAATACAAAATGTCGCAGCGGGTCAGGTTACAGCGTCTAGTACCGATGCAATTAACGGTAGCCAATTATTTAATACCAATACTGAGTTGGCCAAGGTAGCAACAGATACAGCGACGGCTTTAGGTGGTGGGGCTACAGCGGGTACAGCGGCAGGCGGTATTACTGCTCCAAGTTATACAATCACAAAAACAGATGCATCAACAACAACAGTTAATAATGTTGGTGCTGCAGTGAGTGCATTAAATGCTGAAGTGGTTAAACCAATTACATTTACAGGAACAACTGGAACAACGAGCCAGAAATTAGGTTCATCTGTTGCAGTGATTGGGGATAGTAAAAATATTTCTACAGCGGTTACAGCAAACCAAATTAAAGTTTCGATTTCTGACAATCCTACATTCACATCAGTTACAACAGGCAATACTGTTCTTAACAATGCAGGTGTTACAGCAGATCAGGTTGCAGTTGGTGGCGTTGTTATCAATAAAACAACAGGTATTAATGCCGGCGGGTTAGCGATTACCAATGTTGCTGCACCAACAGCAGGTACAGATGCGACAAATAAGACTTATGTTGACTCTAAAGCTGCAGCATCAAAAACTGAAGTTACAGGTGGAAGCAATATAGCAGGGGTTACAAAAACTACAGGTGCAAATGGTCAAGATATTTATACGGTTAATGCCAATGGTACTACCGCATCAGCAGGCTCATCAGCTGTCACAGTGACTGCGGGAACTAAAGATGCAAACAATGTTACTGACTATAAAGTTGACCTTGCAACAAGCACCAAAACAGATATTCAAAAAGGTGTAGATGCGAAGACAGCTGTTGATAATACTGGCTTAACCTTTAAAGGTGATACCGCAGCGACAAGCACTACGAAGAAATTAGGTGATACGGTTTCCATCACTGGTGATACGAACATTAGTACAGTCGCGACAGCGAATGGTGTACAAGTTAAGTTAAATCCAAACTTAGATTTAGGCGCAGCTGGTAGTGTTAAAACGGGTAATACCACTATTAACAATGCAGGTGTTACAGCAGATCAGGTTGCAGTTGGTGGCGTTGTTATCAATAAAACAACAGGTATTAATGCAGGCGGGTTAGCGATTACAAATGTTGCTGCACCAATAGCAGGTACGGATGCGACCAATAAAACCTATGTTGACTCTAAAGCTGCAGCATCAAAAACTGAAGTTGCAGGTGGAAGCAATATCGCAGGGGTCGCAAAAACTACAGGTGCAAATGGTCAAGATGTTTATACGGTTAATGCCAATGGTAGCACCGCATCAGCAGGCTCATCAGCTGTCACAGTAACTGCGGGAACTAAAGATGCGAACAATGTTACTGACTATAAAGTAGATCTTGCAGCAGCGACTAAAACAGATATTGCTAAAGGTGTTGCAGCGAAAGCAGCAGTTGATAATACAGGTTTAACCTTTAAAGGTGATACCGCAGCGACAAGCACTACGAAGAAATTAGGTGATACGGTTTCTATCTCTGGTGACACGAATATTAGTACAGTTGCAACTACCGATGGCGTACAGGTTAAGTTAAATTCAAACTTAGATTTAGGCGCAGCTGGCAGTGTCACTACAGGCAATTCTAAGTTAGATAACAGTGGATTGACGATTACAGGTGGTCCAAGCGTTACGAGTACTGGTATTAATGCAGGTAATAAGACCATTACCAATGTTGCTGCGCCAACAAACAATACAGATGCAGCCAATAAAAAATATGTAGATGATGCTGGTGCAACATTGACAAACTTGGGCTTTGGTTTAAAAGCACAAGACGGTACGACTGTTAACAAGAAGTTAGGTGAAGCAGTTGATATAGTCGGTTCAAACAGCAATATCACGACTAAAGTAAATGCAGGTAAAGTGGAAGTTGCGTTATCGAATGCATTGGACTTAGGCGCAGCTGGTAGTGTCACTACAGGTGCAACTGTTATTAATAATGCAGGGATTACAGCAACACAAGTTACAGCAAATAAAGTAACAGTCAACAATGCACCAACAGCAGGTACAGATGCGACCAATAAAACCTATGTTGACTCTAAATCTGCGGCATCAAAAACTGAAGTTGCAGGTGGAAGCAATATAGCAGGGGTTGCAAAAACTACAGGTGCAAATGGTCAAGATATTTATACGGTTAATGCTAATGGTACAACAGCATCAGCAGGTTCATCAGCTGTCACAGTGACAGCAGGAACTAAAGATGCAAACAATGTTACTGACTATAAAGTTGACCTTGCAACAAGCACTAAAACAGATATTCAAAAAGGTGTAGATGCGAAGACAGCGGTTGATAATACTGGCTTAACCTTTAAAGGTGATACCGCAGCGACGAGCACAACTAAAAAATTAGGTGATACAGTTTCCATCACTGGTGATACGAACATTAGTACAGTTGCGACTACTGATGGCGTACAAGTTAAGTTAAATCCAAACTTAGACTTAGGCGCAGCTGGCAGTGTCATTACAGGCAATAGCAAGTTAGATAACAGTGGGTTGACGATTACAGGTGGTCCAAGTGTTACGAGCAGCGGTATTAATGCAGCAAACAAGAATATCAGTAATGTTGCTGATGCAACTACAGATGATCAAGCGGTCAACAAAGGTCAGTTAGATGCAGCGACTACAGCATCAAGCAGTAAGACCGATACTTTAGGTAATAGCACTGCAACGAACTTGGGCGGTGGATCAAAATATGAC
>NZ_LMED01000018.1:0-9379 GCF_001425285.1 Acinetobacter sp. Root1280
TCAGTTGGCTGGGCTAGGTTCAGTGCTTAAGTTGAATCGGTTTGGTGTTGTAAGTGGTTCGGCAACCCAAAGCTGGGCTGATGGAGAGCTTAATCAGTTTAATAATCAGAACTTTAATGGAAATAAAAACCTCAAGGGAAATCAATACACGCTCGGTTATAGCTATAATCAACAACGCTTTGGATTTAGTCTCAATCATACTCAGCGCGATCAGGACTATTATGATCTTTCACGTTTGCAATATACAGATTTGATTTCAGCCAACAGTCATAAAAGTTTGGTTGCCAATACTTATTTTGCTACAGAAAAGTCGGGTACTTTTGGGGTGGCATATATCCGAACCAAGAGCCGTGACATTGAAAATAAACTGATGAACCTGTCTTGGGCACCGGTATTACCGTCCTATCTGCGTGGTGCGACAGTATCGTTAAGTGCCAATCGGGATTTTGTGGAAAAAGAGTGGAGTGCAGCATTTCAGTTGTCGGTTCCATTTTCTAAGAGCAGATCCACAGCCAATCTAGGTTATAGCCAACAATCCAGTGGTGATTATTCTTATATCAACTATAACCGTAGTGCACCGTTGGATGGTGGTGTTGGTGTTGATTTAACTCGACGTTTTAATGAAAACAGTGATGATTTTAATCAGGCACGCTTCAGCTACCGTAACCAATATTTTAATACGGATGTCGGCATGTCAGGTAGCAATGACTACAACTATTGGTTTGGCCTGTCAGGTTCGGTGGTGTTGATGTCAGGTCATGTCTTTGCTGCCAATCGATTGGGTGAGTCGTTTGCTTTGATTGATACCAACAAAATTGCAGATGTTCCTGTGCATTATGAAAACAGCTTGGTGGGTCGTAGTAACGCGAAGGGCTATGTATTTGTACCGTCAGTGACACCTTATTACGCGGCTAAATACAGTATTAACCCGATTGATTTACCTTCAAACTTTAATGCAACCCAAGTTGAAAATCGGATTGCGGCAAAACGAGGCTCGGGTGTTGTGATTGGCTTCCCAATCAAACAGTCTTATGCAGCCAATGTATCTTTAGTGCAAAGCAATGGGCAAGCGATTCCAGTGGGTGCGGTGGTACATCGTGCCGATCAAGAATCGAGTTATGTGGGGATGGACGGGATTGGGGTCACAATTAAGGTGATGGGCTCCANGTGATTGGCTTCCCAATCAAACAGTCTTATGCAGCCAATGTATCTTTAGTGCAAAGCAATGGGCAAGCGATTCCAGTGGGTGCGGTGGTACATCGTGCGGATCAAGAATCGAGTTATGTGGGGATGGATGGGATTGCTTATCTTGAGGATTTAGGTGCAGAAAATAGCATTCGGGTGCAACTGCCAGATCAGAGCGTATGTGAAGCAAACTTTTCGTTGGATTTAAAACAAGCGCAAAAACAAATTGCTGTGATTAAGTCAGTTGTTTGTCGTGAGGTGGCTAAACCATGATTACTTTAAAAAAAATAATACCCGCAGGTCTATTATTCTCTGGATTAATATTGATTGCTGCTCAGAGCTATGCAGATTGTAGTGTTAACTCAAGTGGTAATGTTTCTATTGCCAAAATTTCTTCAATCACATTAAATGAAAGCGGTGTGCAGTCTACCCAGTTCAGTTCAGGTTTAGCTTGTAGGGGGTTTAGTTTAGCTGCTTTAAATACGACTTATTTGAAATATCGGGTCGACCAGATGCCTGTAAACTATATCAATAGTGTCACTGGTGAACGTCTAACTGTGAATTATTTGGATACCAATAATAATCCAATTAATGTGGGGCAAGAAAGAGATATGAGTAGTTTTACGATTATCAATTTTTTTACTGGGGCAGATGGCTCACTACCATTTTATGCTCGAATTAATCCAGGACAAGCTGTGTCGCCTGGGATATACAAAGCCGAAACATCATTTAATGTGAGGTGGTATTACTCTGTACCTGCTATTGCTGTACTTGGTATAGGATTCTATTATAGCAGTCCAGGTTTTAGTCGGGGATTTTTGGGATCAGGTTTTAAATGGGGAAGTGGGAGTGATTCCTCAATAAATTTGAGTATTGAAGTCTTAGCAGACTGCCGTATTGCGACCAATGATGTCAACTTTGGGACTGCCCCCTTTGCATCGGAATTTAAACCTGTTCAAACTTCTATGGGTATACGTTGCTCTGTAAAAACTCCTTATAAAGTGAGCTTGAATAATGGTCTCTATCCACAAAATGGGAATCAACGTGCGATGAAGTCTAGTAATAGCAATAATTATTTAAATTATGAAATTTATAAAAACGCAACCGCTGAACGTTGGGGTAGTAATGGAAGTGAGAGTTGGTCAAGTGCAAATGCAACCACCAATGCTGGTATTTATGATGCGAAAACTCAGCAAGGTTATGCTTTCACAACAAAAGTTCTGGAAACAAATTCACTGAGTCTGCCTGCTGGTAAATATAGTGATACTATAACTGTACAGGTTGAATTTTAAAGATACGTCTACTATGACATCATGATGTTAAATTATTTAACATCATGATGTCACATAAAATTAATAGCTAAAATTTAAATATTTTATATCAATAATTTTGAGGAAAGCTAGTAGTTATACTTAATGTAATTGTAGTACTGAATATAATTGGAAATATTAAATTATTAATTTTATTTTTTCTAAATTTTTTTTAAAATTATATGTAAATCCACTATAATATAAGAAATTATTCAATTTTATCACACTTGCATGTTCCATACATGTTGTATAAAAAAAGTGAAGGTGAATCTGTTAAATAAACTTCAGCTTGATCTATAAAATAAGTATCATTATTATTTGTGTCTATAATAGTTAAATACTTATTTTGTCTACTAGATACAATACCATGAATAGTTTTTTCTACACGATCAAATTTTTTGTTGTACATTGAAATATGGAAAAAAATATGTGATCCAACTTTTATTCTCCATTTTGATGTTGTTTTTAATAATCCACATTGTTTACATGTCCATTTTTTTGATTTAAATGAAATATTAGCTTTGAACATTAAATTTGTCCTTAATGATTTTTTAATTTAAAAATAAATATCTAAGAAATTTTTTGATTTACATAATTCCTCTAGAAGCCAGTTTTTAAAAACTAATTTTCTATAGTCTTCTTCAAATGGAGAAGATGATAAAAGATAGTATGAAGATCCATCGTGAAATGGTGTTGTGATAGGTTCTACTTTATGATTTTTTAATTCATTCTCTATCATGTATCCAGATGCAATTGTTGCACCTAAACCTGATAAACAGGCTTCAATACATAAATAGAAATGATCTAGTTTTTTATATTCAAGACAGATTATTTTCTCTCTAATATGACTTATTTTTAATAAATTCTGCCACAAGTTTGGTCTAGAAGTTGAAATTAAAATATTATTCCCAATTTGCGATGGGTTTTGAATAAAAAACATTATTTCATTAATTAATTTAACTATATATATATATTCTTTACAATCAGTGTCATCTCTACTGATTGCCAAGTCTACCTCTTTAAAATTAATTGTATTATTAATTGTTTTAATTTTAATTTTGAATGAATGATTCTGGTTGTTAAAATCATTTAATCTTGGTATTAGCCATTTCATACTAAAGGTTGATTTGCAAGCAATCACTAATTCATTTAATTCATTTTCTCGATTATTTAATTTTATTAGGCAGCTATCAATTTCATGGAAAATAATTTCACAACAGTTTTGCAAAAGAATTCCTTCTTCAGTAATATCTAAAACATTACCTTTTCGAATAAAAAGGGCTGTGTTTAAATTATCTTCTAGGTTTTTAATTTGGCGACTTACAGCCCCTTGTGTAACATTAAGTTTTTCTGAAGCAAGAGTTACACTCTTATATATTGCTACATAATAGAAAAACTTAAATGAATTTAAGGAGATTCTTTTTTTTGGCATATAAGTCCTTTTTGATTAAACTAGCTAGTAATTAATATTTGGTTTATTAATATTATCTAATTAATTTTTTTTTTACAATAAAGCTTATATGATTATTAATCATTTAAATTGATGAGAAAATGTAATGAATTTATATTTAAATAATATTTTTTATTTTTCTAATCTAAATTAATTTTTTTTAAGCTAACATTTTGTTAAATAATGTTTTTTATTTTTATCTAAAATAAAAGTCTGTAAAAAAAAATTAACTTGTGATTAATATGATTATTGGTTTTTGGTGGTTTTTGATTTTTTAAAAAAATAATTTAAATTTTTATAATAGACCGTATAGGGAAGTGTAAAATGGTTTTTAATTTGAGAATAAAATATGAATATTTGATGATCAAAAGTTTATTTGGCATTTCACTTCCTTTATTTTCTATAAATTTTGAGTATTTCAAAAGTGGCAGAAAGTACTAATAAGAAATCATTTTTCCACATTCACTGATCCAATAAGATTAACTACTATCAACTTTGAATTAGTTACGTCCATATCGAACTATCTGCTGACTATGGATTAGCTGAAAGTAACGTGTATTGATACATTTAAAAAATATACTTGTTCAATCTCGCGATTCGTTTTACCAAAATGAAATTAAGAGGTCAAAATGATGACTTCATGCTGATTGTTGTCATGGAATAACAAATAGTACGTCTTAAAAAATAGAAAAATTACTATAGTAGGAAAAATATGCATACACTAGACTTCTTTCATAACTCACTTTTTACTCAGTTCTAAATTATAAATWCCTGCAATCAAATTGAACCTTAAGCCAAGTCTTTTCCCTCTATTTCGATAACGCTCTGCAAGGATTTTGAAAGTCTTTAATGTTCCAAATACATGCTCAATCCCTATTCTTCTTTTATTAATTTCTCGATTATATGTTTTTAGCAAAGGATCTATCTAATTCACAACGTTTTTTAGCCTTGCAMGGTAACAGGCTATTGGGATATATAGCATAAATCCCTTGGTAACCTTTATCTGCAAGAATAAATGAATTTKTTGGAACTAAATGCAGATTGCGTTTGAACAGTTCAAAGTCATGTACAGCGCCTTTGCTCATGCATAAACTTAATATTTGCTGAGTTTTACAATGAATGATCGTTTGTACCTTAAAGGTATGAGCCTTTTTCTTACCACTATAGCTTTTCTTCTGTTTTTTTAGGTCTTTGAATTGGAATTTCTGTAGCATCTACGATCACAACATACCAGTCTATACCTTCACCTTTGGGGATGTCTTCAAATAAATAAGCAGTGAACAATTAATTCTAATAAAAAGGTTAAAGAAAATGGAATTAACTCAAGAACTAAAAATGAACAATAAGGATGTAAACCGTCGTTGAATTCCAATTGAACCTCTAAATACAATACTGAAAGTATTTCGTATTCTTAGTGAGTAATGAAAATAAAAAGAAAATTTTTAACTTAAGAATAAATTTAATTTTTGAACTGTTATTAAATAATTTGTTATAAACTATTTTTTTTGACTGGCTTCATTTTTAGGTTGAAAATTCCTCTCAACACATAATAATTGATACTGTTCAGATTAGTCTTTATGAAACTAATTTTTCAAAATATAAATAATATTAAATATTGGAATGTTAAATCACACATTTTAATAGTGTTTAATTTTATATTTTATTGCAAAAATATATTAATCTTGTTGTTTAATACCAAACCGATGAAAAAAATTATGTTGAGTCAATTGCATTTCTTTTATTAACCAATCTCTAAAAATAATTTTTCGACTATCTTCTTCAATTGGAGTAGGAGAGAGTAGGTAGTAAGCTGAATCATCAAAATGTAGATATTTTTCAACTTGAATAAAATCATGTTTTAATTCATTTTCAATCATAAATCCAGACACAATTGTTTGCCCTAAACCAGATAAACATGCTTCAATACATAAATAAAAATGATCTAACTCTATTATGTTAAGTTTTGAAATTTCAGAATATTCTTTAATTAAGTAATTTTTAAATTTTGGACGAGATGTACTTAATAATAAATTTGAAGAGTTTTGCTGATTCGAGTTTACTATACACATAAATTCATCTATTATTTTTGTAATAAAAATATGATGATTCCATGTGAAATCATTTCTTCGAATAGCAAGATCAATATTTTGTGTTTGAAAATCTAATGGACCACCACCTGTTAAAAGAGTAATTTCAAATCCAAGGCTTAGTTCATTAAATTTCACCAGTCTAGGGATTAACCATTTCATTGAAATTGTCGGTTCACAAGAAATGGTTAAGTTATTATTTTTGTATTTTTTTTGGCTAATATTAACAAGACAATTATCTAGTTGGAAAAAAACATGTTGACAGCAATCTAACAGAATTTTTCCTTCAGGAGTTAGAATTAAGGTTTTATTCTTTCTTTCAAAGAGGGTGATATTCAAAAGATCTTCTAAATTTTTGATTTGTCGACTTACAGCGCTTTGTGTTACAAAAACACGTTTAGCTGCTATGGTTATACTTCCTTCAATAGCAACATAATAGAAAAACTTTAATGAATTAAGAGATATCCTTTCTATCATATTAAAATCCTTGAAATTCACAATTTGTTCTATATATTTTATCATCATATTTAATAAGTGTCGATTTATTTATATTGAGCATATATGAACATAGTGATGAAAAAACTTATATATCAAATTCCATTTTATTCCAAAATGAGTAAACTTTCATCGAAAACCTTGTAAGCTAATTTTTAATAAAAATGCTAATTTTTCTAAAATTAATTATTTTTATCAGTCTTGTTTTATCATACTAGAGAGCTAGAACATACTCATAGAGCTTCTGAAGATAATTGATTTTTATAGACTGACCAATCACTGAAATTAGAACAGAAATCTTGTGTAATAATAATTCGACTTTTTGATCAATAGATTTTAAAGTGTTTCTTCAAGTTTTTGCTCATACGTTCTTTTGAATAAAGCGGTTTAAGACATGTCTGAAAGCATACCGCCACCACCAGGTCCTTGAAAAACTTAACCTAATGAATGTGTATCTGTCTGAATTAATAATAAATCAATCGTTGGTTTTGATGATAATTGGACTCGATGCTCCTTTTCCGCTTTCATGCGTTCTTTTGGAATAATCCAGACCTTAGATTCAAAATCAATTTCTTGTCATGTGGCTCCAAAGATTTCACTGGATCGGCAAACTGTCAAAATTGAAAATTCAAGTGCTTTGGGAGAAATGGCTGTCTGAGGTAGGCAAATTACAGGTATTTACATTTAATATCAGCTTATCACTATTAGGATGATTACTACAAAACCGACTATTTTTAGAATGGACCCTCTAGACTTATTTATTCTTAGCTGAATTTGAGAAAATTAATCAAAACTTTTTATATTCAAGTGTTTAAGATTATATTTGTTCATTTACATGTATTTGTATTTAGCAATACGTACCTTTTAACAATATTAGCAATTTATTCTTAGTTAAGAAAGTGGTTCTATTCTTTGAATAGCATTCATCTCATGTCGAACTAGACTAATACGTTCATAAATCACTTTTCGCATTCTGTTTATTGCACCAAGCGGCTTATGTTCAGAGAGAGTATGCCATGGTGTAAAAGAAAGGTTTTCACAAAACTTATTTTGATCAGGAGTATCAAAAACTTGTTTAGAAATATGAATAGTTGCAACCTTGTGAAATGGGGCTTGGCTTTCTTTCCATTCAGTCATGGAGTCTTCGACTGACATGGTATTTAATGTTCGAGGTTGTATTAAAAATTCCATGCAAGCATCATTTTTTTGTAAGCTACTTTTGAGTGCCTCTCTTAAAAAATCATGATTAGCTGTAAATGGAATAGCGTCTTTAAGTGAAGAACATGGTTGTGTTGAATACTTGACGACTTCACGACTGGAGCCTATTCCCAACTGGTACGGAACCATAGACCAATATCTAGTTTGTAAAGGGTTTGAAATTTTGTTTCTAGAATTTATAGCAATCCAAGATCCTTTAGCTCCTAATGCGAACGGGATATGAATTTTTTTAAAAAAACTCTCACTATTAATATCTTGTATTAAAGACATATAGCGATCAGGATCATTCACAAAAAAGACAGGATGATTGATCATAATAAAATCCTGAGTGGATACTTCATTATTTAAAAGTTTTGTTCCTGAGACTCCTAAAATTTTTATCGCTATACCTCGAGCATCTCTTTTATTGTCTGCTTTTGTAGCATCACGAGACCCATTAGAAAAGCGGATCCATGCTTGATATGTCTTTCTTGGAATAAAAATACCTTGAGCTAGATTCTTAGGAAGAGTGTCATTAATTTTGAATTCTGCTCGTATACAACCATGAGCTTTAGGGTGTGCATCCCGAAGGGCTATCCCTATTGTATATTGTTTTCGAATTGATGTCTCAACTAAGTCTGCAACTTTTACAGCTATAGATTCTTCATTTGGATAGAGTTGTTCACCTAAGCTAGGATCTATATTTGGGTAAGTAATATTGTTTGGAGAATTAAGCACAAAAGGTAATGTATCGGCATTTAAATTAGTACAAATAGTGATAACTATCAGAGATTGTAACAGCCTTTTTAAGGTTAAAGGCCATATTTTATTTTTCATTTATTGTCTCCAGGCATATAGCAAGTATAATTCTAAATTTTCTGAATAGATAGGAACTTCTTTTAATTCATTAAACACACAAAATAAATATAAAAATGTATGAGTTTTTTAATATTATTCAGATTTTTTTAATTGAAATACTTTTAAGCTTTAAATATTCCAATGTAAATGATCCTGAATTCTGATTGGGTTTATTTTAAATTTTGAGTATGTTTTTTATAAATGTTCTGTTTACTATTAAATGAAAAAAATCTATCAAAGCTTCTGACTTAAGTGGCAGAAGCTTTGATTTTATGATACTTATCTTTTACAGATAAATGCAAAACACAGTCCAATTTCGTATTCAATTTTTTCTTGAATAATATTGTATTTTATATTAAATGTCCAATACGTCATGTTCTTCTACATTTAGGCAAATGAATTGATCAAATGTTGCCTTTGAATTTTGTATAAATTCATCAGCCATAGCATTCACGTGTAAAAAACTTTCATGATGAACTTCTTTGAATAAAGATAATAAATCAGCATTATTGTCGGAAGTACAACTTAGTTTAAAGTCATTCAATTCTACATCGAGCTCTAAACGTATCTGATCAAGAAAATGCTCACGTGTTGCCTTATTATTTACAGCATAAAATGATTGGTTTTGTTCATAATTCCCTTTATGAAAGATCATTTCATAAATTTTCATTTCAAGTCTTACCTATTCAATTTTTATATTTTAAAATCAAAATAATAGTGTTTTACTCTGCAATAAAACAATGTAATTTGGCTTTTTACTGACACTTTTACTAATTCAAACTTTTATAGATTCAAAA
>NZ_LMED01000018.1:9392-10238 GCF_001425285.1 Acinetobacter sp. Root1280
ACATTAAAACTTTGTTCATTTGCTGTTTGATTACTGTTCAAAAACGCTGTAGGTACCTGCGCTAAATTAACCGTCTGATTTTCCATGGTACAGGTAGGAAAACCCCTAAAGTTCAGTTTAAGATTCAGATAGACTTCTACCGTCTTTGTTGCTGTGACACCGGTCGGCGGCGGATTACCACCAAGCGCCCAGTTATCATATTTAACAGTTAGAGTTCCAGCATGAATTTCAATGGTTTTACCATTTAGTGCATCTATAATTGAAGAGGAAGGTTGAACATTCAACTGAACTGCTAAGGAAAATAAATTAACAGACATAGTTGTCACACCTGATGAACCATTTCCTGTTGAATAACGTTCACCATTGATCGTGGTTATACCTCCTGTACCTCCGTTTGCGGTATTAGATGGAAAAATATTATAAGCTGTATTTTGATTTAAAATATCAACGGCATCATCTTTACTTTGAAAACGAAAGCTAAGCTTTAAATTACTGGCTAACCAATTTTTTGCTGCATCTAACGTAGTTGCATTTGCAGTTGAACCAATAACATTTACTGTTGATTTTACACCAAATGGTTTTGAGCCTTCCAAGTCAGTATTACTGGAATTTACCCTAAAATCGAATCGGGCAGCGGCTATTGGGCGACAGCCTCCACCTGAAGTTACAGGATACTGGGTGGCGTCTACAATATTTTGGCTATAAGGAAAAGCTGTGATATTGTTTGTACTACGGCTAATATTGAGCCTAGGTTGAAGAGCGCAATCTACCGTCGTAGCAAGCACCGCTTGTGAAAAAATCAAAATAGATGGAATGGTTAACCAAAGAAATTTATTCATGACTTAT
>NZ_LMED01000019.1:0-4174 GCF_001425285.1 Acinetobacter sp. Root1280
CTTAAACGTATAATTCCAGGATGCGAATTGAGTTTCTGTTTACTTTGAAATAAATCTGAAACATTCTTTGGTTGATATTATGCAATTATTAAAAATAATGATATATATGTCACAATAATTTTTATTGATTTTAAATCATGCATATGCATTACATTTAATCATGTATTTTTTTTTAAACACTCGGGTTATTAATAAAGAATAAATAAAACATTAATAATCAATCATATGATTCAAGGTTTAATTTTTGACAATTTCGAGAAGTTACCTCAAAAACTTGATGGTGGTGTAATTTGATTATGCTTACAATGAATTAAGTGTCTGAATGCTAATTCAAAATTTGAGTTTAGCGATGAATTATTTTAAGATTTAGAACAATTAAAAGTTAATTCATAAATAATAGTAATCGAGCCGATTATATTTATGTGCTAATTGCTAACTTAATAGGCGAAACTTAGCAGGCAGGTGGTCTTGGAAGTAAACATAGATGGTTAAAGGGTCAACCTATAGCTTTCGTGAGACATGGTCGGGGGGAGTATATTCAAAATAATCATTTAGGACGTCCAGAGCTAATTACTAATTTAGGTCAGACTATGAATTGGTCGAATCGATTATTAATTTATATCTAAAAAGTGAATATCAATTTATTGGATGTGATTTAAAGACTTATCTATCAGACTATCGCGTAATTAATGCTTCTAACTTTTAAGGTAGAAGCATTAATTTTATGTCTTTTATTTTTATGTATCACAAAAGCCAGACCAATCAGTCATCAAAGATTTACGTTTTTCAAGATAGGTTGCACGCAAGTAAGTAGCTTCAACCTCATCTGCTAAGTTATGGGCTAATACATGTTCACAGACTTCATGAGGGGAATCGGTTTTATCAGCTGACTAGTCACGAAAAGTAGAACTAAAACCATATCGTGATGTTTCCGCGATTTATCAAAGCTTGGTAGTAAGAAGACCAATTGGTCATAGCATAAATTTTAGGTGCAGGGTTATCTGATGATTATATTGCTAATCTGACCTTATGGATAAGTTTGCGCAACAAAGTAAAATTCCAGCTTTTATGCTTATTAATTTCAATTAAGGGTATGTTTTTTATTGTATAACCAAAGAGGAGTTACCGAATGAATTCGCGTATTTACCTAGCACTATTAGCAGCAATTTTCTATCCATTATTCCTTAATGGGTTTAATGCAGTTTTGCCAAAGCAAGAGTTTATATCCTTGTATGCAATAATTCCTTCTATTTTATTTCTTATTGCAGCTTTAGCAGTACCAATATTAGGATTCGCTGCTGTAGTTTCATTGGGAAGGGCTCGCCCAAAGGATATAGCGAGCCTTAAAGCTCGTCGTTTAGCATATCTAACAGTAGCGGCACCTACACTTTATGTTTTGACAGGAGTTCTGCTTTACATGGCAGGAACTTCGATACCAGAAGAGTTGGTTTGGATTACTATATGGTTAATAATATCTTTTTTTGCCCTCACAGGGAAGAATAAACCTCTCCTCCAAATGCCTCCTCCAATTAAAGTCAATTTAAGAATTTTTCATGGAATTACTGGGTCTATTGTTGCGTTATTCGTATTTTTCCATATTGTTAACCACTTATTCGGCCTTATTAGTCCAGAAGCACATGCTGAAGTGATGGCTATTGGACGTATGATTTATAGAATACCAGTGGTTGAAGCTATCTTAGTATCAACCATGATAATCCAAATTTTAAGTGGGCTATGGCTTGCATGGAAATGGTCAGCACATGAAGTAGACTTTCCAAGGATTTTCCAGATAGGGAGTGGTGTATATTTGTCCCTGTTTATTCTAGGTCATATGAATTCAGTTTTCATTTTTGCCCGCACATACCTTGGTATTCAAACAGGATGGGACTTTGCCACGGGTGCACCAACTGGCTTGATTAATGATCCATGGAACATTAGGCTTTTGCCACACTACATTCTTGGAGTCTTTTTTGTATTAAGCCATCTCATTTCTGGACTTAGAATAGTGTTGCTTGCTCACGGCACTAGCACCAAAATTGCTAACAGGATTTGGTGGATTGGGCTAACAATAAGTGCACTTATTGCTATTATTATTATCGCTGGTATGTGTGGGCTTCGTATTTAATGAAAACAATTGATAATATTAGTTATTTTAAAACTTAAAATAAATACTATTAAGATTTAAATGGTAGGGAGAGGGAAAAATTTAAAACGTTGTTTTTCTATTAGGGAAGAGCAGCGTGTCTAGCCCTGAAATAGGTTAGTGATGAATTATTAGTTGAGATGAAAAAAATGGAGGATGAGAGATTTTGACAAAAGTTGTTGATATAAAAATTGTAGTTAATTTTTAACTAACTACAATTGAAAAACCTATAATTTTTATAAAGGTAAGGCTTTGTTGCACAAAAAATATAAATTGAAACTTTCTTAGGTTAAGAAAATATAAGGCATAACTTGGAAATTTGGTCTACGTGGAGTATGTTGCTCCTTCGCGATGCGATAGATAATTTGTCATCTATTCCCGTTGAAAGTACGCAAAGGATATTTGATTTTTGTTTAAGAGAAGCATTATTGAAAATACAATCCTCAGATTTCTATAGTGCAGGTATGATTTTGAATTTGATACATAATCTACCTCTAACTATAGAAAAAGCAAAATCATGGGATGTTGCTTACTTTTTTATCGATAGAATTAACTATTTTTTGGAAATTTCGAATTAATCAAATCTGCAAGAAAAATAGTATTCTTTATATGTGGAGTATTAAGCCCTGAATATATCAACTAAAAAAGCTTTATTTGGAATAAGTTGAGATAAGATTCATATATTGAGTCGCAATTGCTATGAGAATAATTGGGTTACACTTCTATAAGGGAAGCCTTGAAATTGTTCTCAAGGCTTTTTTATAAGATTGGAAATTATTTTGTTTAAGTTCTATATTTCTAAATGGTATGTTCATCATTAACTAAATAAGTCTATTAATGCTTCTGCTTTAAACGGCAGAAGTATTCTTGTTATGCATCATAAAACATAGTCCAGTCAGAATTTATCTGAAAGTATGCTACTATCACGAGTTGCAGCGAGTATAGAGTTAAGATTTATATTAGCCTGAATAGATTTAAGTAATCCAATTATGGAAAATTAAACTAAAAATATAGAAGATTTAAAATTAAATCTTTTGTAATGTCTTAATCTATTCTTAAGTAATGATATCAGGTTTATTAGGAAAAAACCGCCAACAATGGCGGTTTTAATGGATAAATATTTTAATATTTAGAGTACTTTATTTAAAGCTTCTACAATTGTTGACATCGAATTTTTATTAAAGTAAGTCTCACTAATTTGAAAATCTTTATCTTCTGGCTGTTTTTGTTGCTGAATTAGATCACCTCCTCCGTGAAGTAGCTGAAATGTACGAAACTTCTACCATTCAAATAAGACAAGATATGAAATGTGCTTTAGCATTCATTTCTGGTCGATATCCAATTTTAAAGTCAGACCTGCTTAAAAAGTAGATAAATTATAGGAGTCAGTTATAAACACATTATTAATTCATTGTAAAGGAGATTTTATTGATGAAATCAACACCTAACCAAGCTATTTATGACTTTAGTTCTGCTGTCTATAAACTAGTATTATTAGGTTATGAAAGAGGAAATGATAAAATTTTAAAAGAATACTTCCTAATGCGGTGTTTAATGATCATTAATGAATTAAAGTCATTAGATGCAACGATATCCATACGAGGGCAAACTATTCAATATATAGTTGATAATATAAAATACACATTTTGGTTAATTGAAGCTCCAGAACCTAATGAAAAATTTAAGTTTTTAGAATATTTAACAAAAGAATTAACAAGTATTTTTTATAATTTAGATATAACATATTGATTCATTAGAAATTATCCTCTTGATTGTGCACTATAGCTAAAATATTACATATTTTAGCTATAGTGCACAAAGTTATGGTAATCCACTACATATCAAAGCTCATCAAAAAGATGGGCTTTTTGATTTAGATGTCTTCAATATTATAATTATGGTTAACATTAAACCTCTTTCATAAATCAAAAAACATACATCTTTTTATTCAATATTCATCCTGCAAAAATTAAGATTTTCAAGCATAATCTGTGTATGAAATATCTCGATTCAAAAAAGCTTTCTGATTCT
>NZ_LMED01000020.1:0-1461 GCF_001425285.1 Acinetobacter sp. Root1280
GTGAGGGGTGTTTGCGATGGCGGCTCGGCGGGTGTTTCCCCAGCAGGTACGTCGCGAGTTCTGGGGGCTTGTACGTGAGGGGCTGACGGTCGCGGAGGCGGCACAGAAAGTTGGCGCGTCGAGGTTCGCTGGGATGGACTGGTACCGCGAGCGTGGTGGTGTGATGCCCCGATTGCCTGAGCCGGCCACCACGCGTCCCCGGCTAACGGTGGAGCAGCGTGAGGAGATCGCGCTGCTGCATGCCGCGAAAGTGTCGAAAGCTGAGATTGCCCGTGTGATCGGCTGTCACCGGGCCACGGTCGGTCGCGAGCTGGTCAGGGGCTCGACCGTCTTTCCCGACCGACTTCCCAGATACCGGGCGGTCACGGCCCAGCTCGCCGCCGATCACCGCGCCCGACGCGTGCGGGGCGGGAAGCTAGTAGCGAATCCTCGACTGCACGAGAAGGTGCAGGATCTGCTCGAGGATGAGTTGTCCCCTGAGCAGATCTCGGCACAGCTGAAGATCGACTTCCCCGACGACGCGGAGATGCGTGTGAGCCACGAGACGATCTACCGAGCCTTGTACGTCCAAGGGCGCGGTGAACTGCGTCGTGACCTGCACAAACGGCTGCGGACGGGCCGTGCGGTGCGCAAGGTCCGCCGGGTCGAGGGTGAGCGACGCGGCCGGATCCCCGGGATGGTCAACATCAGCGAACGGCCCGCCGAGGTCGCCGACCGGGCCGTGCCGGGGCACTGGGAAGGTGATCTGATCATGGGCTCGACGGCGTCGAACTCGGCGATCGGGACCCTCGTCGAACGCGCCACCAGGTTCGTGATGTTGCTGCACCTGCCCGAGGGTCACGGCGCTGACGCGGTCGCCGCGGCCATGGTCGACACGATGAGTCGACTTCCCGAGACCCTGCGACGCACCCTGACCTGGGACCAGGGCCACGAGATGACCTCCCACCCCGCGATTGCTGCCGCGACCGGCCTGGACATCTACTTCTGCGACCCACACTCGCCCTGGCAGCGCGGCACCAACGAGAACACCAACGGCCTGCTGCGTCAGTACTTCCCCAAAAGCACCGACCTGTCGGTCTACCAGCTCGACTACCTCGACCACGTCGCAGCCAAGCTCAACCGCAGACCCCGCAAGACCCTCGGCTGGAGGACACCAGCACAAGCACTCGACGAACTACTGTCAAACCCACCAAAACCAACCGGTGTTGCATCCACCGCTTGAATCCGCCGGCGGAAGAGGTGGCTGGGCCACCGCTGGATCAGCTCTTGCCGTGAGCCTTGGCAGCCTGGCGGTCGGCCTTCGCCGCGTCACGGGCAGCCTTGCGGTCGGCCTTCGCCGCGTCGCGGGCAGCCTTGCGGTCGGCCTTCATCGCGTCACGGGCAGCCTTGCGGTCGGCCTTCGCCGCGTCACGGGCAGCCTGGCGGTCCGCCTTCGCCGCGTCACGGGCAGCCTTGCGGTCC
>NZ_LMED01000021.1:0-1368 GCF_001425285.1 Acinetobacter sp. Root1280
CCTGTCCGGGTCCTGCCAGCGCATCGATCATGCGTTTGATTCTAGTTGGTCCCACCGACAGTCGCCGCGCCAGCGCATCGATCATGCGTTTGATTCTAGTTGGTCCCACCGACAGTCGCCGCCCAGTTGTTATGTCGCAGGACATCGGTGACGAACCTGTACCAGGACATCGGTGACACTTTCGGTGTCCTTGGTGGTGACACTTCTCCCCGCCGTGTGCACCTGATGCTCTGGCGGTGGCTGCCAATGAACCCCTCGATCCCCGTGTCCGACTCGCGATCGCGCAGTGGCCTGAAGATGCTCCTCGGGGCGCTGTCACGACGTTCTGCGCCGAGCACGACATCAGCCGCAAGACGTTCTACGACCTACGCAAGCGCGCCAGGGTCGACGGGCCGGCCGCGGTGCTCGAACCCCGGTCCCGTCGGCCGCGGTCGAGCCCGTCGAAGGTCAGCGAAGAGGTCAAGGCCCAAGCCATCCAGGTCCGTGCTGCGCTGGATTCTTCCGGCTTGGACCACGGCCCGATCAGCGTGCACGACAAGATGCGCACGATGGGGCTCGCCCCGGTCCCGTCGATCGCGTCGCTGGCCCGGATCTTCCGCGAAGCCGGGGTGGCACGTCTGGAGCCGAAGAAGAAGCCACGCTCGGCATGGCGTCGGTTCGTCTACCCCGCACCGAACGCGTGCTGGCAGCTCGATGCCACCGAGTACGTCCTCACTGGTGGGCGCACGTGCGTGATCTTCCAGCTCATCGACGACCACTCCCGCTACGCGGTCGCCTCCCACGTCGCGTGGGGTGAGACCGCCGACGCCGCGATCGTCGTGTTCGACAAGGCCGTGGCCGCCCACGGCGTGCCGCAGCGGCTGCTTTCCGACAACGGCACCGCGCTCAATCCCTCCCGGCGCGGGCACCTCGGTCAGCTGGTGCAACACGTGTCACGACTGGGCGTGGAGCCGATCACCGGCAAGCCCTACAAGCCGACCACCCAGGGCAAGAACGAACGCTTCCACCAGACCCTGTTCCGCTACCTCGACAAGCAGCCACTGGCCGACACACTGGCCGCCCTGCAGACCCAGGTCGACGCGTTCGACCACATCTACAACACCCAACGCCCCCACCAAGGACTCCCCGGACGCACCACACCTCAGGTCGCCTGGGATGCCACAGACAAGGCCGAAGCCCCCCGCCCACGACCCGAGCAGCCGACCACCGGCCCCACCCCGGCCCACCGGCTAATGGCACAGGCACGATCGCCTCGACTCCGCCGGGCACCCGAACCGAGCCAGCTCCTGGCCGATACCTCCATCAAGAAGCTGACGAGCATCGGCACCTTCTGGCTCGACGGAGTGCACTACCGGGTCGGCGGACAAC
>NZ_LMED01000022.1:0-1097 GCF_001425285.1 Acinetobacter sp. Root1280
CTCGGTCTCGGTCTCCACCGCTCCATCCTCTCGTGGCGTCGCTGCGCGTGACGCGGGACACACCCGTTTGACTGTGACAGTAATGGTGTCACAATCAGCCACATGGCAGAAGCATTCGTCTACGACCACATCCGCACTCCTCGCGGCCGCGGCAAGGCCGTCGGTTCGCTCCACGAGGTCAAGCCGGTGGACCTGGTCGTCGGACTCCTCGACGAGCTCAAGACCCGCAACCCCACCTTGGACACCGCACGCGTCGACGACGTCGTGCTCGGCGTCGTGACCCCCATCGGCGACCAGGGCGGCGACATCGCCAAGACCGCCGCGCTCAAGGCCGGCTACCCCGAGACCGTGGCGGGCGTGCAGCTCAACCGCTTCTGCGCCTCGGGCCTCGAGGCGGTCAACCAGGCCGCCCAGCGCGTGCGCTCCGGCTTCGAGGACCTCGTCATCGCCGGTGGCGTGGAGTCGATGAGCCGCGTGCCGATGGGCAGCGACGGCGGCGCGTGGGCGATGGACCCGGCCACCGCTCTCGAGACGGGCTTCGTCCCGCAGGGCATCGGGGCCGACCTCATCGCCACGATCGAGGGCTGGAGCCGCGCCGACGTGGACGCCTACGCCGCCGAGTCGCACCACCGCGCCGCCAAGGCGTGGGCCAACGGCTACTTCGACGACGCCGTCATCCCGGTCAAGGACCTCAGCGGCGTGACGGTGCTGGAGCGCGACGAGACCGTGCGCCCCGACACCTCGGTCGAGGGCCTCGCCGGCCTCAAGCCGTCGTTCGCCCAGATCGGTCGCGACGCCGGCTTCGACGACGTGGCGCTGGAGAAGTACCACTGGGTCCCCGCGATCGACCACGTCCACCACGCCGGCAACTCCTCGGGCATCGTCGACGGCGCGGCCGTGATGGCGATCGGCACCGAGGAGATCGGCACGTCGCTCGGCCTCACGCCGCGTGCGCGCATCATCTCGACCGCCGTGTCGGGCGCCGACCCCACGATCATGCTCACCGGTCCCGCCCCGGCCGCCCGCAAGGCGCTCTCGCGCGCCGGGCTCGAGGTCGACGACATCGACCTGTGGGAGATCAACGAGGCCTTCGCCGC
>NZ_LMED01000023.1:0-91859 GCF_001425285.1 Acinetobacter sp. Root1280
CGTCCTGTTTTAATCATCCACAGTTCAAGCATTGACATATAGGGATTCAGTCCACAGGCTGCGGCACAATCACTACTGCCAATGCCTTGTTTACGCACATTGAGCCATTCGGCTTGTGAGATGGTTTTGGTTTCAGCTAGGCGTTTGGGTTGCTTTTTTCGTTTTGAAGCTAATGAATAAGTTTTTGATCCTACAACAGGACCTATGATGGGTTGGGATAAATTTACGCTATGTTGTCTCATGATGTATTCCTCTAGCGTCTAGTATGAAAGACATAAAAAAATCCCATGCTTTTTTGGCATGGGATTAGAATTGAAATCAGTATGTTTAAATGGTATTTAGTCGATGCGATAACTCAGCTTAATTTCGTCAAACCTTGCAAGACGGATAAAGTCAGTATGGTAGATGTGTCGATATCCATCTAAGACCAGATATTGAGGGTGTGGTATTTCATCCACGGTTCTCACCTGCACTTCCTGAATGGGGTAAATTAAAACCACTAAATCCCCTATCTTAAATTTGTACTCAAAACAGTCATCTGTCATCAAATCCTCTGCGTGATGGCGATATTGTCTAAATAAAACCTCGATACCTGTTTTAAGCAATCATCCTTAAGGCTTGTTCTAGCCCACGTAGTTTTAAGCCTGCCCCTGCACCAAACCATGCTGAATCAAGTCGATGATCTTGGCTCATGGCTCGACGTTCATGGTCTGAAAATTCCGTGATACTACATAACAAACCGTAGGCAGTATCTTTGGCTGAGGATAGTTCCGCACCTCTCCCATGTCCATTAAACATGGTCATGACTTTAGACATGGCTCGTCCATTCGGTTCAGTTTTATTGGCATCTGCGCTATTGGCAACTTGCCTGTAATATTGAATAAAACGTTCATCTTGTTCAGCGATACTCAAACTGCTGTTATTAAACACGGCATCAAAATAAGCAGCCGCTTCTTGCTGTGTGACTTTACGTTGACTGAGCTGCTTCATTTGATACATGTGTTCATCCCATGCCCGTACAGAAATACCCAATTGTTGTTTGATCTTGTCTGCATCAAACTTGGTGCTGTGAGGGACTTTGACTACACCTCGACTTGCATCATGTCCTTTTAGCGCTATGGCTAAGGTGTTATTACACACCACACGAATTGAAGTAAATTGTGCTGTTGTGGCGAGCGTACCATCACAAGCCGTAGCTAACAGAATATAGCCATTGCTGACATCCTTACCTTTGAGTGCTGAAGTCTGTCCTGTTTTCGCCAATGCCCAGAATTTCTTGCCACCTTTAAGTACCCCAGCAGTCTCTAATTCAAAACCAGATTGTTCAGTCAGGTCTCGATAAAATTCTAAAATTTGTTTAGGCTGAACTTCTTGATAACGTTGACTGACCACAGATAAAGGTGCATGTGTATCAGAACGATACAACACCCGTTGTTCTTCAAACGGCATGATGATGCTCTGTCCACGTGCATTCTGTGCCATATAGTTGACATTAGAGCTTTCAATCTGCCAATCCATGCCAGCTTGTTTTGCCCAGACTTCGATGGGTTGATTTGGGCTGAGTTGATTACCGAGTCCATGCCAAGGGGTTTGACCGACATAAGCCATTTGTTCAAGTTGATGTGCCATAAGGTTTTTCCTTTTATTGAGTGAATAATGAATTGAATCAATTCAGTGTGAATATTTCAGAATGGGATATTGAGTAGATTGTTTAAATTCATCCGGTCTGTTGAATTTCGAAGTGTTCCTGACATTGCTCACACTGGTAATGTAGGGTGATCAAATTGTCTTGCTGTTGGATGTAAAGTAAAAACATCCCTCCAGCGGCTAAACCAATAAAACCACCAACAAAGGGATTAATCCCCAGCCGTTTAGAGATTTGCATACCTACCGTTGCCAGTGACATTGGTGAGTACGATGAGAACGTGAACTTAGTTTTGGATTGTGATTGTTGACTTTGCCTGAGCAATTGCACATGCGGTGAATGGCAATAGGGGCATTGCTGCATAGTGTTTTTCCTTGATTTATGAATAAATAGACATAAAAAAACCACGAGCATCAGCTCGTGGTTTTTAGGGTTGATTCGATTTAGAATTAAACGTGTATAGCTTATCGATTGACTTTAGGTACAGCCAAACTAGATGGACTTCTACATGGTCGGATACTCTGGATATATTGCCCATCACCTGTATCTTTAAAGAATCCATGTTGAGACTGGATTTCTAAACATTGCCCTTTTTTATAGGATTTGATTTGTTTGACAACTGTTGCAGAAAGTGCATAACGATTAAGGATTACCTCACCTTTGGTGGTCGGAAAAATAACTGCTTCTTCACCAAACCCAACATCTTTTTTTAAGATGATTTGTTCTGTCTTTGCCATCACTGCGGTTGTTAAAAATAAGCTGATTAAAGCACAGCTGATAATTTTAATATTTTTCATGGTGATATTCCTGTTTNATGATTTGTTCTGTCTTTGCCATCACTGCGGTTGTTAAAAATAAGCTGATTAAAGCACAGCTGATAATTTTAATATTTTTCATGGTGATATTCCTGTTTTAATGGGGTATAAAAATGATTGAAAATTCAATTTCTAAACAGCTGACTGTTTAAAAACAAGGTTTATAGCCTTCGCTTAAAACTTGATTGTTGCTTTGGTTCCAACTCACCACATACCAGGTACATTGATAACGATCTGAGTCCCATGCGGCACGATAAGTAATGCTGTTGCCCTGCTGACTCCAACCTTCAACACGCTTAGCCACCTGATCTGGGCTAGATCGTCCCCAAACCTCCATGAGATGTGACGCTAACATTTGATCAATACTTGAAACGGTTGCCTAGATCGTCCCCAAACCTCCATGAGATGTGACGCTAACATTTGATCAATACTTGAAACGGTTGCCTTAAGATCAGCTGGTGCAGTTTTGATTGGCTTTAGCCCATACTTTGCAGCATTTGAACTTAATGTTTTTCCCTCATGATATTCAGAATCGACTTGCATAGTTAAATGCTCAGTCGCTGAGTTTTGTGAGGCTTTAGCTGCTTCCACTGTTGCGACCGCACCAGCAACGTCATCTTCACTAGGGCCTAAATGCTCAGTTTGTGTTGTTGCATCTTCAGGTAAACCTTGATCGGCTGATTCAGATGAAGCTTGGGTCACATCAGCAGTTTGAGTTTTTTGGGCTTTGGTCTGTTCTATTGCCAGCTGCGCTAACTGTAGCTCTGCTTTACGTTGTAGATGCTGGTTCAATAGATAAGCACCGATTACTACTAAAATCAAAACTACGCTGATGATTTTCCAGTAAGGTTTTGGTGTGGGACTTTGAGTTGAATTTGTCATTGTTATGCTTCTTGATGAGTTTTAAGAAAATAGCCATTCTAAAAAGGTAAAAGGCCAGACGAAAGCTCGTCCCCCCAAAGGGTTTTACAGTGCTTTTGAATTAAATTACGAAGATACTCCTCAAGCTCAAATCTGTTATTACACTCCTGATCGTGAAACTTCCTCTGGTCTCGTTGATAGGCTGCTGGTGATACATACATCGCCTGACAAATTTCGATNCTCAAGCTCAAATCTGTTATTACACTCCTGATCGTGAAACTTCCTCTGGTCTCGTTGATAGGCTGCTGGTGATACATACATCGCCTGACAAATTTCGATATATTGATCCACATAAGGTATTTCCTGTTCAGTTAAACCATATTGAAGAAATAGCCTATTTGCGATGTCAAGGACACGCTTAAATTGGTCTACTGGGAACATCAGTTGAAAACCTTGAGAAATAAGTTGCTTAAAGACTGGAATTAAATCACAGCATTGCCGAGCATAAGCCCTGAGTTTTTGTTCATTTCGTCGATGAGTCAAACGCTCACTATCCAGTGTCTGACTCACTTCTAAAATCAGTTGCTCTAGTGCAATTAGGGTTTCTGTTTCATTTATCATTCGATTGTCTACTATACTATTAAGTTTCATAGGTAGCGCATCTGAATATTTTTTAATTTTTATTGTTCTAAATCCATCAGTCTCTATCTTGTCGTCTTATCACGACTAGATAGAAATATAGGAAATTCTAAATCTTATGATTAAAACTGAAATGATATGAGTAGTAGAGATAGAATGCATAGATATTAAGTACTAGAAATGATATGTATTAAAGATATATTAGATATATGATATATAACATCATTTACCTAGGACCTAATCTAAAAAGTCCCCCCGTATTTCCGACTAGTCTTCAATTCAAAATATCACCATAGCTTTGATTTCTATGCTTCAGCCCGAAGCGGAAGTTAAGTCTCTTTCTTTTCCTTTTTTCTAGATCTTTTTTTGTAGCCATTTCTCCCGCGAATCAAAATTTGATTCTGAAGGATGGCTGTATGCATCCAGTATAAATCACGATGAATCAAGGCAAATAAGTGACTGGAGACATAACGTTTAGGGTGATTTTTTTTAATGAATCTTGACTGAAAAGACTCGATGTACTCAATAATGCCGTCTTGCAAAAGAATTTGTTTCACCTTTATTTTATCAATATTCAATGCATTCATCTTTTTACCTAGACGTAAATCCGCCTGAAGCTTGAGCTTTTCAAACCAACTTTCTGGTCCTATCGATTCTATATAACGTTCATCCAAATAAAATGTGAGGGTCGCAATATATTTAATCTTCTGCTCATCTACCTGCTGAAAACTCCAATATCCAATATACCCCATCAGCTCCTCATGAGTTTTGTTAAAATGATCAATAACATTTCTCAAAAGGGTATCGATTGGTTTTAAAGATTGAGAATTTTGAACGGTAATCGTAAATTCTACATCTCTATAAATATTCTGTTTGATTTCCAGTTTTTTTACGTAGCTCTCAACCGCGAGAAATGATCTTTTTTTGACTCGCTCCTGCACCATTAACCAGTCTTGTAATGATTCTGTGTGAAGCCGTCGGCTAGTCAGCAGGCTATCTAATTTGGTAAAAGCAGCAGCGGGCATCAAATGCTCATCTACCAAGCCCTTTATTTGTTCCTTAAACATTTTAAGGGGTAAAGCCATTAATTCACGAATCTTCTGATGTAATGCAGTTTTATACAAACTAAAACCATAGACATGAGAATATTGTTTTGGGAGCATTAAAAAAGCAGCGATAAAGCATAGAATCCGTGGGCCCATAAAATCAGCATACTGAAGTAAAATTTCAATATTCTTGTGTTCTTGTACATCATCCTGGATTAAACCGCCCCAATCGTTTTCCTTAATTTCTTTACCGACATTCATAACTGGATCTCTTTTCCAGACAGGGGCTAAAAGCACCGCGACTTCCATCCGGATCATTGCCGGTGTGAAGTCCAGAATATTCTGGCTGTATGACTGATCAATATAGGGGATGTGTTCATAACTCAGCCCAATATCCAGGATATCCTTTTGCAAAGGCTTAAAAACATTTTTTAATTTTAATGCTTGTAGAAGAGACTGATTTTCCTGATGATGTTCCAATTTTTTTGGTTTTCTTGGCGTAATGGCATTTTTACGGATTTCTCTAGGTTTATCGGCACAGTCATACGGCTCCTCTTCAGTCCAAACAACCTCCCTATAAAGTATTTGTAAAAGATGTAGTGCGTTGGCAATATAAGCAAGTGTTGTTCTTACAAACTGTGTATAACTTGGTCCGCTTCTAGAAATGACTCCGGCTTGTAAAGTCGCGGTACGGTAAAGCTTGATATTGAGCAACTCTGACAAATGATCTAAAGGTTCGGTTTCTAAATTATGATTTCCCATACATATGGCTTGCCAAACAGTAGCAATATTTTTATATAACACATCTATCGCAATACTTTTAAAATTTTCAAAAACCACTACACAAAAGTAAAAAAATTGCCCATCAATACCATATTCAAGTTTATAAAACAGACCAAGATAATGTTCTTGCTTACCCATTTGATTACGAAGTTTTTTTAAAGCTTCATTTAAAAATTGAATTTGAGCTTCACCATAGTGTTCGGGTACAAATAAATTAACACAGAGTATTTTTACACTGTTTTTTGAACCTAACATTTGATCAAACTTAGATTGCAATTCTGTGATCCGTTTATCTCTTAACTTCCAAATGTCTGACTTAAAATTCTCTAGAATAGATAAAGTTTTTTGCAAAATAATAATATTTCTTTTTTTAATGAGATCAGTAAAACTTTCTTTGCGAGTCCCTACTGAAATATTTTCGAGCCATATACAATAAAGTTGATAAAGCGCCTTCGTATAATCGGAGTCGAGCATGACCTTAGCTATGCCATGTAGTTGACCAAATAACACAACATTTGCCGGCTGTATCTGCGGCTCTATCTGCCCCATATCCAAAGCAGGCATTTCTTCTAGCTCAAAACACCCTATTCCTCGTTTATATATTTCGTGTAGTAGGTCAAATAGATCCCGCTCTTCATTACGTTCTAATTTCCCGTTATACACAAAACTTAAAATGAGTTTTTCAAGCTGTAAAACGATTTTAAGATAAGCCATTACAGCATAATATTCATCGCGCAGCCCCATCGGTTTGATGTCAATGGGCTTAATCTGCATCAGATAAAAATTCAAATGAATTTGTAGCTCTTTGGTACGCTGTGTGTACTCAATTTTTGAAAGTTTCATCTAATAAACTCTTCTCAAAAGCACAGTCATATAGACCACCCAATTATACAAACTAAAAATAGCACACTTTTTCACAGCCCATAATTAAAAAATAATCTCACAAAGCACATTTTCTAAGTTTTTTAACTAAAAGTTGAATCGCTTTATAAGTATAATCACTCAACACAAAGGCTTATTTTAAACAGATTTAAACATGGAAAAATTAACTGTACTTCAGCTAAGCAAACGAACAGGACTCTCCAGAACACAGATTTATCATTTGCAAACAAAAAATAAACTCAAAATAATCAATGGAAAAATAGATTTTGAAGAAGTAATGCCAGCCATTATCGAGTTACTCGATAAAAAGTCAAATAAAGATAGTGAAATTAATTTTAAACAGATTTTAAACCTACTCATTTCGCAAAATATCTCGCTACAAACACAGTTAAACTTTGCGCATGAGCGCGAAAAAGAATACCTTGCTGAGCTTACAATTTATAGACAGCACTACGCCCAAAAAACAGTCCAAAACCCACCAAAAGTTGAGGGTAATACTCAAATTGAGCTAGAAAATAATGTAGTTGATACAAACGAAAATTATCAAAATCAAATGCAATCTAAGATAGAAAATCAGGCTCACCTAAAGTCATGCCAAAGCACTAAACAGGAAATAGAATCTATAAATGAGGCTGGAAATTCTCCTCTTCCTTCAGAATCTATCCATAATGAAATATCCTTGCCTAAATCGAAAAGTTGGGATACTGAACCAAAAAACTAAAGTACTGAGAAAAATGATGATGCTTTCATTGGCACACCTTTTACAACCCAAGATGACACAAAACCATTGCTAATTAAAAATAGACATAAAAAACCTACAGCCCCGATTGCAAAGACTAAGTCAACAAAACTCATTTATCCAAGCCCAATTCCAAAAAAGCAAAAAGTAGGACTACCTACTGATCAACTAATTAAAGATCAAGATAACCTTGACAAAAGGATCCGCATGACTATGAGTATTAAGAACAAGATCAAAAAGTAGGCATGCGGTACATATATGAGTCAGTCCTGTAAGAGCTCAACTTAAACTCAATTTACCTATTATCCAAAGCTGTCTGAATAATTCTTATTTTAATTATTCCAATCCAAAATTTTATGTGGGTTACAATATGGGACAAAGCACAGAAAATAAAAAATTTCTTGTAAAAAAAAGGGTTTTTTCTAAATTTGACGTAAGAAGCTCCCGTATAATCCCTATCTCATATTGCCTAAACTAATAGAATTTATAAATTGCTAGATTAAAACAATCTATATGAATCACACACCTAAAGACTCCAAGTAATCAGCCCATTTTTGTAACCATATTGCACATTCATTTTCATATGTATGTAAATTATATGTTCCCTCTATTCCCTTTTTAGAATGCCCTAATATAGCTTCAGCAATATCTGTTGGACATCCTAGTCTAGATAAATTAGTTCTCAACGTCCTTCTTAAATCATGAGGATTCCAGTCTTCCATATCTTCTGGCCATAACTGGTGTGGCTGCAAATTATGATTTGTAGCTCTATCTTTCCCCCTCAAGACCCACTTTGTTTCAGTCAAAGTTTTTTGAGCTATGGGGTTCCCTGTTCTAAATGATGGAAACAAATAAATACTATTCATAGTTGGCAGAGTTTTTAAGTACTTTATACATTGTTTCGAAAGCTGGACGAAACGCTCACTACCATTTTTTGTGCCTTTTAAATGCCAAGTACCTTTCTCTAAATTAATATCCTTCCATTCAGCTGCACAAATCTCACCTGTACGTGCACCTGTCCAGAGCGCTATATGTAATATACTTTTATGATGTTTAGAAAATCCTGATACAGGTAACCAAACAAGCACCTGTTTAAGTTCGAAATCGGATAATACTCTTGTCCTTTTACTTGAAGTAAGCTTTATTCTCGTTTGCTTTAAACTAGATTTGGCTAACAAAGCTGGATTAGCAAAACTCTCAGAAAAATAATCTAAACCGATGGCGTAATCATATGCAATGATCAATTCTGATAACACACGTCCCGCCTGTACCTGAGCTCCTCGATCAATAATCTTCTTAATAAACTCTACAATATCTTTTCTAACTACGCTTTCAGCTTGCAAATGCCCTAAAACCGCAACTACATCAGCATATAGAGTTCGTCTTGCTTCAAGCTGTCCTTTTAAATTTCGCGCACCTTTTATATTTTTCTTAATTCCAGAGCGAGAATCAATAATCACTTTATCTTCAATAACTTCAGTTAAATAAAGGTCAACTACGTCTTTTACAGTTAAAATTTTATCAGTTTCTGATAGTTTTTCTTTTTTATTTTTGATTACCAGTTTTCCTGCTTTCCTTTCAGTTACTGGACAAACACCTTGCGATCTTAATAACTTTAAACGCTGAAGTTCGATACGCGCTTCAGCAAGTGACATGATAGGATAATTACCCAATGTAATTTTTTTCAATGAATTATCTATTGGACTCCTATAGCGGTAAACGAAACTTTTCAATCCAGTTTTGCCACAAACCACTCTCAAACCAGAATATTCACCAATATCACTCTTTACAGCATCCCCTGTCTTCATTTTATCAATAGCACGAGCAGATAATGCCACTTTCTTTTTGTTGTTTATTTCCTCAATCATATCAGTATTCCTTTTTGTTAATTAGCTTCAATTTGTTAAAATACCAAATGTGAGAAATTAACTACATCTCTCACACACTGTTGACTCAATTTTGACATAAAAAAAGGTACACCAAAAGGTACACTTTTTTCTTAGATTAGGTTGGATTCGCACAGAAATTGTTAGAATTGGTTGGACAGCCAAACTTTCAAAAATAATTTATTTATTGTTTAAATTTAAGGATTTAATATACATGAATAGCAAAGAAACAATGGCTGACTTATCTTCTCATACCCCAATGATGCAGCAATATCTAAAAGTAAAAATGCAGCATCCACACTCTTTAATGTTCTATCGCATGGGCGATTTTTACGAACTGTTCTTTGACGATGCAAAAAAAGCCGCAAAACTTTTGGGTATTACCCTCACTCATCGTGGTAAAGCCAATGGTGAACCTATTCCAATGGCAGGTGTTCCATACCATGCTGCGGAAGGCTATTTGGCGCGTTTGGTTAAAAAAGGCGAAGCGGTTGTCATCTGTGAGCAAATTGGTGAAGTCACAGGTAAGGGACCTGTTGAACGCGGTGTAGTGCGAATTATTACCCCTGGAACATTGACCGATGATGCCCTGTTAACCGCAACACAAGCATCGAATCTTGTTGCAATCTGCTTTCAACAAAACCAAATTGGTATGGCACTGCTGGATTTAAGTGCGGGTATTTTTAAAGTTCAACAACAAGAATTTAAATCTGAAAGCTTGGCGATTGAATTAGCTCGCTTAATGCCAAGTGAGATATTGGTCGATGAAGACATAGTCGACCCAAATATTATTGAAGATATTAAACGACAAATTGAATGTCCAATTACCAAACGACCTAATGTCGATTTTAATTTAAATAACGCGCAGAAAACCTTATGTGACCAATTCGCAGTTTCCACACTTTCTGGTTTTGGTATTGACCATTTACCCTTGGCTAAAGCGGCGGCGGCTGCACTGATTCATTATGCCAAAGAAACTCAAAAAACTGCGTTACCACATATTCGTTCAATTAAATTAGAACAAAGCTCAGATTTTATTGCACTTGATCCTGTTACACGCCGTAATTTAGAAATTATTGATCCATTATTTGAGCACGGTACTTCGCTATTTAGCTTAATCAATGATTGCCAAACTGCAATGGGCGGACGATTGCTGGCACGTACATTGATGCAGCCCATCCGTGATACTCAAATCTTAGATGCACGTTTAGATGCAACGGATACTTTACTCAAAGGCTACCATGAAAGTCCTGTTCGCTTAGTCCTAAAAGAAATTGGCGATATTGAACGGGTTTTAAGTCGTGTTGCACTTGGCAGTGCACGTCCTCGTGATTTGGTGCAGCTTCGTCAAGCATGTGCACAAATCCCATTCTTAAGACATGCAATCCAACCGATTCTTGAGACTCAGCAATCTAAATTGATTGTGCAATTGAATGAAGAATTGGGCGATTTTAATGGATTACACCAACGTTTACTGTCTGCGATTGTTGAACACCCACCTGTATTATTGCGTGATGGCAATGTAATTGCAGAAGGTTTTGATGATGAGCTCGATGAACTGCGTAAAATCCGTGATCACGCAGGCCAATTCCTGATTGATTTAGAAATCAAAGAGCGAGAAAACACGGGCATTAATACCCTGAAGATTGGTTATAACCGTGTCAGTGGTTACTATATCGAACTCACCCGTGCCCAAGCAGAACAAGCGCCTGATCATTACATCCGTCGTCAGACGCTGAAAAATGCCGAGCGTTATATCACCCCAGAATTAAAATCTTTTGAAGATAAAGTACTTTCCAGTGAATCACGTGCGCTTGCGCGAGAAAAACTACTCTTTGAAATGTTATTAGATGAGTTAAGAGCGGATATTGCCAATTTACAAATGATGAGTGCATCGATTGCCCATATCGATTTATTGGCAAACTTTGCCCATCAGGCCCGTTTGAATAATTGGAATCGACCTGAATACAGTCCAGAAATCGGGATCAAAATTACCGCAGGTCGCCACCCTGTAGTTGAGTCACTCAGTAAAACGCCATTTACCCCTAATGATACCCTACTCGATTTCAATCATCGTATGGCGATCATTACAGGGCCAAACATGGGCGGAAAATCAACCTTTATGCGTCAAACTGCTCTGATTAGTTTGCTGGCGTATTGTGGTAGTTTCGTCCCAGCTAAAACAGCGAAGTTAGGACCAATTGACCGTATATTTACTCGAATAGGCTCTGCTGATGATTTATCTACTGGTAAATCTACCTTTATGGTGGAAATGACAGAAACATCTCAGATTTTGCACCATGCAACCAATCAGTCTTTGGTGCTTATGGATGAGGTTGGTCGTGGTACAAGTACTTATGATGGACTATCCCTAGCTTGGGCATGTGTGCTTGATCTAACCAAACGAATCAAATGTTTATGTCTCTTTGCCACACATTATTTTGAATTAACTGAACTTTCAAAAGAAGTGGCAATTGATAACTACCATGTGACTGCCAAAGAGTTAAATGGTAATTTGATTCTATTGCATAAAGTACAACAAGGTCCTGCCAGCCAAAGTCATGGTTTACAAGTTGCAAAACTTGCAGGGATCCCTGCGGGGGTGATTAAAGAAGCGCAAAAGCGTTTAAAAATTTTAGAGAAACAACAACAGCAACAATTGCAATCCGTTGTGCAAAATGACTTATTTGCAGAAGTTGAAACCATTGAGCCTGAAAAGTTTGAACACATCATTGAAATTGAAAAAGTCGTTGAAGTTGAAAAGTCATCACCAGTACTCGATGCTTTAGCAAATATTGATGTCGATGATTTAACCCCTCGCCAAGCGCTTGATCACCTCTATGCATTAAAAGCAGCTCTAAATGCATAAGCAATAACAGCTATCCAGTCTAAGTAATTTTGAAATTCTCTACTTAGGCTGGAAATAACTTGAATCTATTGATCTTTAAATAGCAATCTAGACGATAATTTAAAGCACTCCATAATAGGTGATTAAATAGGGTCTGTTGACAATTCGTCTATGTTTGCGACTACGTGTGTTTTTTAGGTGATACGAGACACGAAATACGTAATTTAGTCATTCTAAATCAGTAGTTCGTAACAACGTAGCGGCAAAAAAAACACTAGTCCCGAAGGGTTGTGGCTAAAATTATCTCAGCCTACGTTATGAAACTCGAAAATAGTCTCGCTATTCTCTTCGTTTCATGCCTTGCCTGMTCTCATTTGGCAACATATTGATCGACGTGAATTAATCACTCAAATGTATCTACAACAAAAGCAAAATTTACATTTGGTCGATTGTTTTTATGATGTGCAAAGCTGGGATGAATATCATTTAGAAAATGATCCCCCGCTGTTAAAGCAGCATCTTATTCAAGGTGGACGATGTGTGGGCGCATTTAATCAATTGAATCGATTAATTGGTGTGCAACTGGTATCTAATCAAGTCATCACTGATTATCCAGAGGCGAGGCTATTACAATATTTTTATGTCGATGCAAATCATCAAGGCCTTGGTCTTGGTACACAGCTCATGCATTCAGCGATAAAATCAGCTGAGCAACTTGGTGCACAACAACTGTATATTTCAGCAACACCAACCCAGCGTACTGTCGACTTTTATCTTAAACAAGGCGCGCTGGTCTTAGAAAAACCTGATCAGCAGTTATGGGAATTAGAACCTGAAGATATTCATCTTATCTATACTTTGTGATGATCTGACTCATACTGAAAATACAGGTCTAAAGAATTCTAAATAGTTCTGAATATAGCAATTGGCTAAAAAAACAGCATACCAAGGTAATAACCCCATTTCGCTTCTGTGATTTAGTCTCATATTTATGTTCTTTTTTGAATATGTTTAGCATTTTTTCACCTATGGCAACATCAAAATTACAGCGCATATTTTAAAAAATGCATAATTCATCACAAGTTAGAAGAATTTTCTATAAAAAAAATTGATTTAGCAGGTTCTTCTATATTAAATATCAATAAAAGCAATTGTTAGTTTGCGGCGTTTTCCCTAAAATACAGCATTATTAATTAGAACCATATTTTTAGGTAGCTGACGCCATGACCTTTGTTGTCACTGAAAATTGTATTAAGTGTAAATATCAAGACTGCGTAGAAGTATGTCCAGTAGACTGTTTTTATGAAGGTCCAAATTTCCTAGTCATTAGTCCAGACGAATGTATTGACTGTGCGCTATGTGAACCTGAGTGTCCTGCAAATGCAATTTTCTCTGAAGATGAACTCCCTGAAGGTCAAGAAGTATTTATTGAATTAAATGCTGAACTTGCTCAAAAATGGCCAAACATTACTCAAATCGGTGATCAACCTGAAGATCGTGAAGAGTGGAATGGTAAAGCCGATAAATTACAATACTTAGAAAAATAAGTATTGTATAAAAAAGATCAGCTTAGGCTGATCTTTTTGCATTTTAATATGTAAATTGTACATTTATTTGCAATTTATCCATAATACACGCGCCAAACTAGACTAAAATAGCCCGTTACTTGCTTTAGCTAATATTGAGAATGAAATTTATTTTGAAAGGTTTACTTGCTGTCGGTGTTACTACAATGATTCTGGCTGGATGTACATCTTCCCCTCAAAAGAATCCAACAATTAGCACGTCGCATGGTCAGCGTATTTACATCCCCGAAGAAAAAATTACGATTGAGCGACCCATTCCTCCTAAAACGATGCCTTCATCTTATCGCCAATGGCTGATCTATGGAGACAATCAGTCACGTGCACGTGATTATGAACGTTTTCTTGAACAAAATAATGCTGGAAATATTATTCCTAGTTTTGAGTTATTTAAAACTGCGCGTGATTGGGACAAGTGTGGTAAGTCTGAATATATGATTCCAAGTCGTGAGCTTTGGAGTAATCAATTACCGACATTAAAAGTATTTAAATACTTGGTTGCCTCTAAAGTTCTGACTGATTTTACTGTAACCTCGGTATATCGAGACTTACCTTTAAACCAATGTGCCGGTGGTGCTGGATCTTCACGTCACCTATTCAATTCAGCCATTGATTTCCGTATTGGGCCAGAAAATCCTCAACCTCAAGATTATGCGTATATTGAACATACCAAATTCAAATTATGCCAGTTCTGGTCGCAGTATGGTCAAAGCTTAAACATGGGCTTAGGACTGTATGCTTCAGGGCAAATCCATATTGATACTCAAGGTTATCGTACTTGGGGACCTGATCTCACCCGTAATAGCTCAATGTGTAATTTTTAATACTCACATTCAATTTAAAAGAGATCAATAAGATCTCTTTTTTATGACCAAGTATTTGATCACTGATCATATTTTAGATCAAAACAGCCTTAAATAAAAAACGCCCAATGAAATTCATCGGGCGTTTTTTGAAATAAAATTAATCTATTTCAAACGTCAATCAACTGGATATCAATCTAGTCAATTGCAGGCGTATAGGTACCATCAGCAATTGCATCTTTAATACGGTCAGCTTCTTCTAGCACCAAGGCAAGAAGATTCTTGACGTTTTCTAAAGTTGCAACTGGACTTAAAGTGGTCATTTTCAAAGATTGAACCTGTCCAACTTTAGTTACACCAATATTGGCTTCACCACGCGCAAATAATTCATCTGCAACGTTTTGGTTCAAAGTATCAAGCAATTCAACTGGATAATTATCAGGTATTACACGGAATAATACCGATGCAAATTGTGGATCAACCAGCATTTCCAAACCAGCAGTAGCATTGATGTAATCTGCCACTTCACGAGTTAGCTTAACGCCATGGTCAATCATTGAACCATAAAGCTCTTCACCTAGGTTTTCAATCGTCATCCACAATTTCAACGCATCAAAACGGCGTGTAGTTTGTAGAGATTTAGACACTAGGTTCGGTACACCATGTTCTTCATCATAAGCAGAATTTAAATATTCAGCTTCATAATGCATGAAACGATAGTTCGCTTCATCTTTCAACAAGAACGCACCACATGAAATACTTTGGAAATAATGCTTATGGAAATCCAATGTAATCGAATCAGACAATTCAATGCCATCAAGCATTGAACGGTAGTCATTCGATAAGATCAGTGCACCACCCCATGCTGCGTCGATATGCATCCACGCGCCATATTTATTGGTGATTTCACGCACTTTCTTCAATGGATCAATCGCACCAGCGTCGGTTGTTCCAGCAGTTGCAACAACACAAGCAACAATTTTACCTTCAGCCTGTAAATGCGCCATGGTTTTTTCGAGCGCATCAACATCCATCTGTGCATTTTCATTGACTGGAACAGTCACCACAGATTGGAAGCCCATGCCCATCATTGCCATGTTCTTTTGCACAGAAAAATGTGCATTTTCAGAACAGATCACTTTGACATTACGCATGGCATCACTTGGAACGCCATCACGTTGCACAGACCATGGCAGACCATTTTCGTCTTTCCAGTTCTTGGCAATACACCAGTCACGCGCTAACAATACGCCCATCAAGTTAGATTGAGTGCCGCCAGAGGTGAACACACCTGCCTGACCTGCACCATAACCTACTTTTTGACGCAGCCAGTCGATCAATTGAACTTCCATCAAAGAACCTGCTGGGCTTTGATCCCATGAGTCCATTGATTGGTTGGTCGCATTAATCAAGACTTCAGCAATTTGACTTGTCACCATGGTTGGGCAATGCAAATGTGCTAAAGAGTGTGGATGATGTACTTTCAAACTTTTGTTCAGGAAAAGCTCAACCATACGCTCAAGCGATTGGTGTAAACCTAGACCTTGTTTAGACGGTGCAAAAGAAATCGCTTCACGAAGTTCTTTAATGCTCCCACCTGTATACATTTTGTCATTTTGCAACCATGCTGCGACCGCTTTAGTCGCCTCACCCATTGCTGACTCATAGTCAGCAATGGATTGAGCATCATTGCAGAGTAACGCTTTACGATGTTCTGCAAAATCTACCATGAATTAAGCGCCTCGAACTGCAATAAGAGCCTCTGCAACCGCTTTCTTAAAGCGCGCAATAGCTTCTTCACATTCTTCTTGAGTAATGATCAATGGGCAAAGTAAACGAATCACTGTACCGCTACGGCCGCCTTTTTCTAACAATAATTTATTGTTAAAACATGCCGTTTGAATTGCAGCAGCCAACTGTGAATCCGCAGGAAGAGAACCCATATGATCCGCTTGCTTACGCTCATCCACAATTTCGATACCGATCATTAAACCGCGACCACGAACATTACCAATACATGGGAATTCTTGCGCTAATTTTTTCAATTCAGCTTGTAAGAAATCACCACGTTGTTGCGCATTTTGTGCAAGGTTTTGCTCTTTAATGGTATTGATCGTTGCAAGACCAGTACCCATTGCAAGTTGGTTACCACGGAAAGTACCTGTGTGACCTGCAGGTTGCCAAGCATCAAACTTACGTTTAATACCCAAAACAGCCAATGGTAAGCTACCACCCACTGCTTTTGACATCACCACAACATCAGGTTCAATACCAGCATGTTCAAAAGCAAACATTTTGCCTGAACGTGCAAAGCCCGCTTGAACTTCGTCCAAAATCAACACAATGTTATGACGCTCAGTCACTTCACGGATTTTTTGCAACCATTTCGCAGGCGCTGTAACCACACCGCCTTCACCTTGAATTGCTTCAAGAATCACAGCTGCAGGCTTAGTTACACCGCTTTCGACATCTTCAATGAAGTTTTCGAAATAATAAGTTAAGGCATCAACACCTGCTTCACCGCCAACACCCAACGGGCAACGGTATTCATGCGGGTATGGCATAAATTGTACGCCTGGCATTAAGCCATTTACCGCATTTTTAGCAGATAAATTACCTGTCATCGCTAACGCGCCATGAGTCATCCCATGGTAACCGCCAGAGAAACTGATAACTGTATTGCGACCTGTATAGGTTTTCGCCAATTTAATCGCTGCTTCTGTACCATCTGCACCAGATGGGCCACAGAACTGTAAGCAATACTCTTCTTGCCCACCCGGAAGTTGTGCAAGCAGTGCTTCAGTGAAAGCATCTTTTAAAGGCGTTGTTAAATCTAAAGTATGTAAAGGGAGACCACTCGCTAAAGTGTCTTGAATACTTTTAATCACCGCAGGATGGTTATGGCCTAATGCCAATGTTCCTGCCCCAGCTAAACAATCGAGGTACTTTGTACCTTCAACATCGGTAACCCAACAACCATGTGCTTCCGCTATCGCTAACGGTAATTTACGTGGATAACTACGAACATTCGATTCCATCTGACTTTGGCGAGTCAAGTAGTATTCGTTTGTGGAAGTGGCAGCAGGATTTACAGAAGTAACGCTCATATCGAATTACCATCTCTGATATGGGTTGAAAGAAATAAGTCGGGTGACTTGTGGTCCTTTGACTCGGTGCTTTATAGAAATCTAGTTAGAGTGCTTTTAATCTTCATAACTAGGAGCGCGATAATACAGTTTTTTACAAGAAAATAAATATCTTTTATGTACTTATCCACACTCCATTTATCGAAAAAAACATTTAGCTAAATCTAATTGGTTATTATCATCATACTATGTGACAAAGCAAAGAAAAGCCGATAATTAAAATCACTTTATAAATTTTAACCACTCTGATCATTTCTTACCACAACCAAACTCGATAAGTTTTTAATTTTTAAATCATTTTAATCAAAACAAAATTGCAATTCATATGCAAATTATTACAAATGCACCACAAAATCTGCCATAGTTTTCCGTAAACCAGATTTATGATTAAAAACAGATTCAATTTATACAATATATCTTTCGGTCATAAAATTTAGTCAAACAATTTTAAGGATTCATTATGCGTTATTTAGCTTTAACTACTTTACTCTTGGGAACCACACTGAGCACAATGGCGATGGCAGCAGAAAATGACCCGTTAAACTACAATATTGTCAATGTTCAAGCAGATGCGACACGTCAGGTGTCTAATGATGAAATGCATGCTGTACTTTTTATTGAGAAAAACAACAAGCAACCTGCTGAGTTATCTTCTCAAATCACCCAGTTAATGAATCAAGCCATTAGCATTTCCAAAAAGTATCCACAAGTTAAAGTCGAAACAGGCTCACAAACCACTTACCCTGTTTATGACAATGACAACCAAAAATTGAAAGAATGGCGTGGTCGTGCAGAAATTCAAATTGAAAGTAAAGATTTTAAAGCGGCAAGCCAATTAATCAACGAATTGCAAACTAGCTTCCAAACACAATCGATTAATTTCACAGTGTCTGATGAACAACGTAAAAAAGTTGAAAATGAGTTGATGGTTGAAGCTTCAAAGAACTTTCAGCAACGTGCGCAAATTTTAACGCAAGCGTGGAATAAATCGTCTTATAACTTGGTCAATATCAACATCAACACCAGTAACTCTTATCCGCAACCAGTATATGCAGCGCGTGCATCTATGGCTAAGTTCGAAGCTGCCGATGCCGTTGGTGGTCAAAATATGGCAGCGGGAGAATCAAAAATCACAGTCAATGCCAATGGTTCGATCCAGTTTAAATAAGTTTTTGATTATTATATAAACCGTGCTTATGCACGGTTTTTTGCTATTGCGCTATATAAATTTGCGATTGCAATATAAAAAAGTGAATATTTGATTAAAAAATCTATTAATTTGAATTAAACAATAGTTTTAAATGATAATCATCCTGATTTAAAAATATGCTTGAAGAGATTAAGATACGCACAATTTCAAATGCCTATCTCTTTATGAAAATTTCAAGCCATAGAACACCTGACTTCACCCTGTTCAAACCCTCACATCTCAGCCTTGCAATTGCTGTTTCACTTAGCTTTATATCCAATGCTGCCTTTGCCGAGGACAATCAAGAAACTTCAACGCAAACACTTAAAACAATCACCGTACAAGCTGAAGGAAACTGGCTTGAAGCAGCCAATGCTGAAAAAGTTCACAAGCATGCAGGTGCACGTACCATTATCGATCGTAAAAAAATGGACGAATCTGCGGTGACCTCTATCCGTGATGCGTTAAAACAAGTGCCAGGGGTTCAGGTTCAGGACAGCAATGGCACAGGTGGAAGTGATGTTTCACTCAATCTGGGTGTACGTGGCTTAACCTCTCGCCTCTCACCGCGCTCCACTGTGTTGATGGATGGTGTTCCATTATCCTTCGCGCCTTATGGTCAACCACAATTGTCTATGGCACCTGTTTCAATGGGCAATATTGAATCTGTAGACGTTGTTCGTGGCGCAGGTTCAGTCCGCTTTGGGCCTCAAAACGTGGGTGGGATTATCAACTTTAATACCCGTGCAATCCCTGAAAAACTATCAGGCTCTGTTGGTTTAACCACTGAATTCGCCACAGGTACCGACCAACTCAAGTACAGTCCAAACCTCTTTATCGGCGGTACGATGGATAATGGTTTAGGTCTTGCGCTACTTTATTCAGGAACCAAAGGAAATGGCTATCGCGAAGCCAATAACGACATAGATATCGATGACGTCATGATAAAGTCGTCATATCAGTTTACAGATGCAGATTCGATTGCACTTAATTTGCATCATTATGAAGGCCGTGGCGAAATGCCAGAAGGCTTAACGACTGCGGATTATGCCAAAAATCCATACCAGTCAAACCAATATCGTAACTATTTTGCAGGTCGTCGTTCAGATGTTTCTGTTAAATATAGCCATAAAGATGAATTAAATAACTTTGAAATCCTTGGTTATTATGTCGATTCATTCCGTACCAGTGATCTAGAGTCTGCTGTAGAAGGTACTGCAAATAGTCGAATTAGTAATTCTCCACGTGATTATAAATATTTTGGCATTGAACCACGTTATTCACGCGCCTACACTTTGGGCAATATGAATAATGAAGTCACTGTCGGTTATCGCTATTTACAAGAAGACAGTTCAGAGTTTTCGGGTCGTACAGCACCATATAATACTGCGACAGGCACACCAGGTGAACGTCTTGCCAACACTAGCAGTGAAGGTGGAACCAAAGCCCATGCCGTGTATATTGATAACCGTTTTGGCCTCGGTGCACTGACCATTACTCCGGGTGTACGTTTTGAGTCAATTAAAACCCATAATGATTATACCGCGTACCAAAATGGTAAATTTATCAATACGGTGCATCCAAAAATTAATTCTGATGAGTTTTTACCAAGCCTTGCAGTGCAATACAATTTCAATGAACAATGGAATGTTTTTGCCAATGCAGCGGTTTCTTTTGGCCCTCAACAATATAACCAGTTGGCTAAAGTCGAAGGAAATAAAGCGATAACCACTTTAGATGGTTTACATCCTGAAAAATCCAACAACTACGAAATTGGGACTAAATATCTCGGCAATGGCTTAAATGCTGAATTTACAGTGTTCTATTTAGACTTCGACAAAGAGCTATCACTAGAGCGCCCAGACACTATTGGAACAGGCATTTGGACCAATCTGGGGGCAACGACTCATAAAGGCGTAGAACTCGGTCTAAGTTATGACTTTGGTAATCTCAACGACTCGCTGCAAGGCTTAAAAGTCTATAGTAATTATACCTTTACCAAAGCAATGTCTGAAGCAGGTAAATTTGCTGGTAAGGACTTACCTTATTATTCACGACATGTTGGAAATTTAGGGCTTGGTTATAGCTTTGACCAATGGTCTGTCAATGCAGATATGTTTGCTCAATCTAAACAACATGCGCCGGGTTCAGGCAATGTTTACCAAACTGTTGAAACGGCAGATGGTCGTACTGGTGATATCCCAGGTTACTCAACTTTTGCTGTGCGTACAGCTTATGATTTTGGGCAAGATTTTTACGGCTTAAAAGTTGCAGGTGGGATTAAAAACCTATTTGATCAAGAATATTTTACTCGTTCATCTGACTCTACAGGTGGTAAATACGTAGGACAGCCACGTACTTTCTATCTACAAACTTCTGTTGATTTCTAATTTTTTGAAAAACTTGTAGATTTACAAAGCATTTAAAACTAAAGCGCTAATCTCATGGATTGAGATTAGCGCTTTTTAATTACTTTTATTTGAATATATTCTATGATTATTCTCTTAAAATAGCAGTTAGAACAATCTGTAATGGAATACGAGACAATACTTCTGAGTTTAGGCTTCTTCGCTTTTTGTGCGGGTTTAATTGATGCTGCGGTCGGTGGAGGTGGATTGGTCCTACTCCCAGCACTAATGCATGCCTTTCCCAATCAAAGTCTCGCCACAGTTTTTGGAACCAATAAAATCATTGCCATGGCAGGGACTGTATCTTCTGCATTTGCTTACTTTAAGAAAGTTACAATCAATTGGAAACTTATACTACCCACAATGTTGGCAGCATTTATATTTTCTTTTTTAGGTGCAATGTCAGTTTCATTGATACCTAAAGAGTTGATGCGTTATATCGTATTCTTTTTACTGATCTTGATTGCGATCTACACCTTTGCCAAAAAAGACTTAGGTAAAATCCATACTGTGTTACAGACGGGTAAAAAAGAAATTGCGTTAGGTTTATTTTTTGGCGCCTTAATTGGATTTTATGATGGAATTTTTGGCCCAGGGACAGGTAGTTTTTTACTCTTTCTGTTTGTGAAAGTATTTGCTTTTGATTTTTTAAATGCTTCTGCATCTGCCAAATTGGTCAATGTCGCCACCAATATTGCTGCCATGTTTTTCTTTATCCCTTCTGGTCATATTTTATGGATGGCTGGCATCATTTTAGCAGTTTGCAATGTTTTAGGCTCACTTGCGGGTACCGCTTTAGCATTTAAATATGGAAGTGGTTTTATTCGTGTTTTCTTTTTAATTTTACTGGTATTTTTAATTGGCCGAATGGGCTATGACTTATTTATCGGTTAGTCATTCATACTAAATATAAAAATTGAATGAAGCCCACCAAAATGCGAGCTTCTAAACTAAGATTATAAAAAAACTTCCTATGGAAGTTTTTCCAAAAATTTAAATCTTTTCAGCTTTATCTAAAAAGTATTGTGTGGCTTCAGTTAAATCCATATCTAATTCATTGGCAATAATGGCTAACCACCAAACACATTCACCTAGCTTATGCTGCAACTCTTGTTGAGCATCGCCTTTGTGTAGCCACTTCCCCGTCTGAGCCATGACTAATCTCCCAACCAATCCAGCATCAGATAAAAATGCCAATGCATCCTCTTGCACTGTCCATTCAGCATGATGATTTATTCGCTCTAGCTCATGATAACGTTCTCTGATTTTTACTGAACGTGCTACAACCTCATCAACCGTTATTTTATGATCCATCATTTTGCTCGTTTAAAAATTAGAGCTTACTTGATTTTGTAAAATTGATTCGATTAGAAATGTAATACGTTCAAAACTGAGTGTGTAGCAATAATCGCTATTGATACACTTTTTATTAGTGAAGCGTTCAAACATAATTTTATAAAATGATTTTTCTCAAAAAAGCTAAGTAAAATCAGAACGTGCCCAGCGTTCACTCATATGCCAATTGACCAGATCAATAGCTGCATCACTTTCTAAAAACTCATTTTCATCTTCTAAAGCATCTTCATTCAACTGATATAAGTCATTGTCTAAATCATCTGAAAATTGTTGAAGAAAATCGGTAATCGAGTTGGCGACCAAAATCCCAACATCATATTCATGATCAATAAAAATCACTTGCCCAATTTGACCTGCGGCGGTGGGTGATAAATCCACATACAAACCTGTTCGCCCACCATCGTGCGCAAACTGAACCCAATCCCGATGGTGGGCATTGGTTGGATTGATTTGTGGGTCAGCATGTTGAAGTACAAACAATTCATCAACTAGATCCGCAAGATCGGCACGTTTATTTTCAATATTAGTAAGCGATAAAAATTCCATACCATAAAATAAACTGCCTAAATTTTCCTCTTCATTCATCCCATTATGCCAATAGTACAACTGTTTAAAATCATCAGGTAAGTGTTTAGAAAGCCTTTGTTCAAATTGTTCTATATCAGCAATACTTGCCGCAGGATTGAGTGATTGATTTGCGATCTTTGCAGCATGTTGCACTAACCAATTTTGTATATTTTCTAATTGTTTTTGAATCATGTTCTTCTCATTAACCCTAATAACAGTCAAATAAACTTTACTGAAAAACCCAATCATTGACAATAAAAAAGCCACTTAAAAGTGGCTTTAGCAAATCAACTATTTTTTAAATGGAAATGCATATTTCACAATACGTCCAAGGACTTGACCATACTGCTTAAACAAACTTGCATTGTTGTAGTTTAAACCATACTTTTTACATACCGCTTCAACTTTGGGCGCCATTTTACGATAGCGACGAGCAGGCACTTCAGGGAATAAATGATGCTCGATTTGATGGCTCAAATGTCCCGTCAAAATATGAAATGCTTCTGAACCGGTTAAATTCGAAGAACCTCGAATCTGGCGCATATACCAATGTCCACGACTTTCATCCTGTAAAACAGTTTTAGGGAACACTTCGACATCTTTGGTAAAGTGACCACAGAAAATGATACTAAATGTCCAAATATTACGGATACCATTGGCGACTAAATTACCTGTAAATACAGGTAAAGCTGCAGGGCCTGCAATCACGGGGAAGAAAAGATAATCTTTAAAAAACTGTTTACCAATTTTCTTCTGAGTTGGCTTCCACTCTTCTTTAAACTGCGCCCAAGTTTTACGTTTATAAACTAGTTTGCCAATTTCAAGGTTTTGAACCGCAACGCCCCATTGGAACAATAGACAGAACGGAATTGCATATAAAGGCTGCAATAAAAACCCCGGTTTCCAACGTTGTTCTGGAAATAAACGCAATAAACCATAGCCGATATCATCATCCATACCTTTGATATTGGTATAGGTATGATGCTTATAATTATGGGTCTGGCGCCAGTTGTCAGAGGTTCCAACAATATCCCATTCGTAAGTTGTACCTTTAAAGCGTGGATCATTCATCCAATCATATTGTCCGTGCATGACATTATGACCGAGTTCCATGTTTTCCATGATCTTGGCAAAACTCAGTAAACCTGTACCCAGTAACCATGCAGGTGGAAACCAACCCGCAAATAAGCATGCTCGGCCTAAAATACTACTATAACGGATAGCGGCATATACTTTTTTGATATATTTGGCATCTTTTTCGCCAATATCATCTAAGACTTCTTGCTTAATCGCATCTAGCTCGCGCGCTAAAGCATCTAGCTCAGTCTGGGTCAGTTCACGGTTTTTGGTGTTTTTAAAATATTGAATTTTAACTGGCATATTCATGATAAAACTCGCTTAAAGATCAATAACTAAATCAGTTTTGGCAGTATTTACACAAATTCTCAGCAAATTATTTGGTTCAAAATTTTCTTGACCATTAACTAAGTTTTTTGTGGCACCCTGTACTTTATTACACGCGCATTTATTGCAAATACCCATTCTACAACCATGTTCTGGTTTGATATTTTGTTGTTCTAAGCCGACTAAAATGGCTTGACCTTTAGGGATTGCAACCACTTTATTGGATTTGGTTAATGTGACATTGATAAAACCAGTGTCATCAGAAATCACGGGGCTTAGGCTAAATGCTTCGCTCTTGAGTACTTTGGCCTGTTTAAATAATTGCCCAGCTGTTGCGACAAAACCTGAAGGACCACATACATACACCGTACTTTGCTCAAGATTTTTAATGATATGTAAATATTCATTATTTAAACGTGCATCCGCAGGTACTTCTTGGGTATAGAACACATCAAATTTAAAATCGGGATACTGTTGGGCTAATTGCTCAAACTGTTGTTTAAAGGCAACGTCTGCATTTTTTTTAACCCAATACATTAAATGTACTGGCTGACGATCAAGCTGCTGGTTCGCTGCCAATGCCTGAATCAAGCTATACATCGGCGTAATACCACTGCCTGCAGCGACCAGAATCAATGGACTGGCAACTTGAGGCAATAACATATCACCATAAGGTCGACCAAATTCAATCACCTCACCCACTTGGGCATGTTCAAACAACCAGTTACTCACAATGCCTTTTTCTACTTTTTTTGCCGTGAGTAGTACATGTTGTGTATCTAATTGAGTCAGACTATAGGTACGTTCATAACGACGACCATTAATTTCGACAGTGATCGGATGATGCTGCCCAGCTAACCCCATTTTAAACAAACGGTTAATTTTGATGGTTAAGCTGATCGTATCTGCAGCGGATTGTTCTTTTTCAACAATTTTCCCCAAAGCTTGTTGAACTGACCACAATGGATTAATTTTCTGTAGCCAAAAATTAGTCGTATGTGTACCTAACACCATATCAAATATAGCGTTTACGGGAGATTTTTGCTTTTCAATAGCGTGCATACTAGGCTCACCATCTGAGTGATTTTTAATTATTATACACATGTATATATATTTGTATATACGCGTGTATTGTATCTAGACATTTCATTTATGTAATGACAAAGGCTATAATGAAAAAAATATTTTAACTATTTGATACTTTATGAATCCAACGTCCGTACTACCTCAGAACCCAGCTACCCTTCAAGATCAAATTCATGAGCTTGAAAAAGTTTCTGTACGTACTGTTGGACGCAAAGCGACAATTACCAAAGAAGAATTATTTCAAGCCGCCTTAAATTTGATTGGACCGCAAAAAAGTATTTCCTCTTTAAGCTTAAGAGAAGTTGCTCGTGAAGCTGGGATTGCGCCAAATAGTTTTTATCGTCACTTTAAAGATATTGATGAGTTAGCGATTGAACTGATTGATCGTTCAGGCGTGGTGCTCCGTCAAATTTTGCATGAAGCTCGAATCAAGGCAATTAGACAAAGCAGTATTATTCGCAGTTCAGTTGAAGTATTTATTGAACAACTAGATGCCGATGAAGGCAACCTAAGTTTGCTACTGCGTGAAGGTTATACAGGATCAAAGCAATATAAACTTGCTGTAGACAAACAACTTAATTATTTCCAACAAGAACTCCAAGAGGATTTGATTCGAATAGAACGCATCAATCACAGTAAATTAACCCATCCTGATTTAGTCGCCAAAGCCATTACTCAGCTGGTATTTAATATGGGTGCCAAGGTGATTGATTTGCCGATTGCTGAACGTAAAGAAGTCGCTGAACAAACCATGGTGATGATTCGCATGTTACTCGAAGGTTCGCGTCATTTAGACGAAGCGCAAATTAAATAATACCTATTCTTTCATAGCCTATTAAATATAAGTATCAAGACCCAATGATCAGTCACAATCAACAAAATATTCGTGTAGGCATACTTGGTGTGACTGGCCGCATGGGACAAATGCTAGTTCAGGCCTGTCTCAATGCGGGACTAAACATTACTGTTGCTACAGCAAGAGTTGCAAGTGCAGCGATTGGTCATGAACTAGGGCAATATCTCAATCTAGCACCATTAAATGTGCTTATTTCAGATCGTTTGGAAGACGTCATTCAGCATTGTGATGTGGTGATTGATTTCACTACAGCAGAAGCATTATCGCAACATTTAAAAATTTGTCAGCACGCTAAAAAGCCAATGATTATTGGTATCACTGGTTTATCTGAGCAATTAAATCAACACATTGCTCAAGCCGCGCAAGATATTGCTATCGTGCATTCAGGCAATTATTCCATTGGTGTCAATCTTAGTGTTGATTTGGTTCGAGTTGCTGCCCAATTATTAGGTACAGGATTTGAAGCTGAAATCATTGAAGCACACCACCGACAAAAAATAGACGCACCATCAGGTACTGCATTGATGTATGCAGAAGCGATTGCTCAAGTCAGAGCGCAATTGCTCAGTGATATAGCAGTCTATCAACGCCATGCTCAAGTTGCTGAGCGAACACCCCAACAGATCGGTTTACAAGCCATACGTGGTGGTGACATTGTTGGTGAACATAACACAATATTTTATGGTCATGGGGAACAGGTCGAAATCAAACATATTGCAAGCAATCGGATGAACTTTGCGACTGGTGCAATTCGTGCCGCAATGTGGTGTATTTCTCAACCCGCTGGCTTATACAACATGCATGACGTGATTCATTTGAACCACTCGCTTTAATAGCGCTCTATGTACTATTAGATATACTGCTCAATGTACGCAGCATTAATTTTTTGCTCAATCACGCGATAGTGATCTTTTATATTTCTTTAAAGTTTTTAAAGACTTTTCACCCAGTATTGAGGTCAAATATTTTCACATTGAATTAAGCTTTGTATTTAAAAATAGCTATCTCGCCGCGAGTTAGAGTGATATAAATCTAACTTGGTATTTTTATATTCCCCTATACATCAATTGTATAATTGAGCTCTATTCACATGAAACTGTTAAATGATCGTCAAAGTATTATTGCAAGTTACGTACTCATGCTGATCTTTTTGTCTTTACTGATTCCCTTGCATCTTTTAGCATCATTTTTTGCAGGTTTTGTTGTTTTTGAAATCATCAATAGTTTAGGTAGCATTACGGAGAGATATATTGATGGTCAAAGAGCTCGCTTGACCATTAGCATCATTCTAGCCGTCTTTATTATTTCTTTGATTGTGCTCAGCATCACAGGCTTAATCAGCTTTGTTCAACATGATTTGCAAGGTGCGGGAATCAATGCCATCAGTGACCAAGTCGATAAAACCTTACAAAAGCTACAACTTGAAGTGGCACAATATATTCCCGGATTTATTCCTTATTCACTCACTGAATTAAAAGATCAAACCTTTGATTTAATCAAAGATAATTTATCAACTTTAAAAAGTACCGGAACAGGCTTCTTACATAATTTAGCCACCATGCTGATTGGTATGATTGTGGGGATCCTTGTCTCATTAAACCAACTGCGTCCACAGCCGGATCAGCCAGAATTTAAGCGTGCCATGATCACACGTATTGAGAATCTTTCGTCATCTTTTAAAAATGTGGTGTTTGCTCAGTTTAAAATTTCGTTAATCAATACCTTTTTATTTTTGATTTTCTCTCACCTGATCCTTCCTGTATTTGATATACATTTACCTTTTGCCAACACCTTAGTGATCCTGACTTTTATTTTTGGATTAATTCCAATTGTCGGAAACTTACTCTCCAATACCATTATTGTGATGGCAGGTTTAACCATTTCAGTATCTACCGCAGGTATCGCATTACTTTATCTGATTTTTATCCATAAGCTGGAATACTTTATTAACGCCAAAATTATTGGCACAAAAATCCATGCAGCGTCATGGGAAGTGTTATTGGCAATGTTAGTCTTTGAGTCGTTCTTTGGCTTAGCGGGTCTAATTGTTGCACCCATCTTCTATGCCTATATCAAGTTAGAACTTAAACAAGCTGAAATGATTTAAAGCTGAAATGATCTAAAACATAAATCATTTGGTCGTCAAGAAACCCTTCTTTTAAAGGTGTGAAGTATTACTTTGTAAAAGAAGAGAATTAAAAAAAGCCTGAACTGAACAATATTACAATTCAGGCTTTTTTCCTAATAATGCGAATGTAGTTAAAAACTTTTATTCCCAGACCACTTCTTTTTTCTGTTGTGCCCAAGCGTCTAAAAATGGCTCATAGCGACTTTCAATTTTATTACGTTTAATTTTCATCGTTGGAGTGAGTAAATCATTTTCCATGGTCCATGGTTCATTGACTACGACAAAGAAGCTGATTTTTGCATGGGGCTCAAGTTCTTCATTGATCTTCACTCTTAATGCTTTTAAGGTGTTTTCAATTTCATCTCGCTTCGGGTTCTGCTTCAGACTGTTACGAATATCTTCAGCCAACATAATAAAGGCAACTGGTTGTGGTTGGCTTGAACCACCAATACATACAGATTCAATTAAGGCCTGATTGCCGATTTTTTGCTCAGTCGGAACTGGCATGATGTATTTGCCTTTGCTTGTTTTAAAAATATCTTTAATTCGACCAGTAATTTTTAACCGCCCTTCAGCATCGATCTCGCCCAAATCCCCAGTACGTAAAAATCCATCTTCGGTCATATCTTCTGCAGTTTTTTCAGGATTTTTATAATAGCCCAACATAGTTCCTGGGCTTTTTACCAGAATTTCACCATTTTCATCAATTTTACACTCCACTTTAGGTTGGGCATGCCCCACATAACCACTGGCAAACTGCCCCACACGTGTCACATGCGAATAACCACAATTTTCAGTCATACCATAGACTTCAAGTAACTCTAAACCTAAATTTCGATACCATAAAATAATATCTGTAGGTAATGGTGCAGCAGCAGTAAATGCATAACGGACATGATTTAGCCCGAGCTTGGTGAGTAATTTCTTTTTAACCAATTTACCCAACACAGGTATTTTGAATAAAATCTTTTGTATATGGAGCGGTATTTTTTCATTAACGCCCAAATAAAACTTGGTCCATAAGCGTGGTACCGAAAAGAATAGTGTGGGTTTGGCACGATTCAAATCTTCGACAAAGGTTTCAATTGAATTTGCAAAATACACGGTAAAACCGCAAACCATCAATGAAGATTGAATAAAAATACGTTCTGCAACATGTGCAAGTGGTAGATAAGATAAGGCTCGATCAGATGTTGTCACTTGATAAGTTAATCTGAGCTCACGAGCAGCCGATAAAAGTGTCGCAAAACTTTGCATAACTCCTTTAGGCACACCCGTACTGCCAGACGTATAAACGATGGTCGCTAAATCATTTTTATTGGGTAATACCGGGTTTTCTAGTGGCGCAACAGATTGCACAATATCATTCCATTGCGGTGCGTCGAATTCAGGTGATAATGCCAAACGCACACAAGCTAAATCTTGTGGAATGATTGTTTTTACCTCATTCCAGCTATCCGCTTTACCGTCCAATTTTCCAATAAATAAGAGTTTTGCTTCACTGTGGTTGAGTACATAAGCTGCACCTTCCGCATTGAGTGTTGGATAGAGTGGGACTGAGATATGACCTGACATCCAGATCGCTAAATCTGCCATAAGCCAATGCGCACTATTTTTACCATAAATTGCGATCGCACTCTTTTCAGGCAAGTTTAAAGACTGTAAATAACTCGCCATACTGCGAACTTGTTGTGCAACTTCCGACCATGTGTAATGCACCACATTGCCATTGGCCAATGGTTGTACAAACACATCTTTTTGCGGTAATTGCTTTTCCCAATGAAGTAGATATTGCACATGGGTATCATGAAACTCAACAAAATCCTTGTTTTCCATATCATTTCTTCCATTATTTTAAGTTTTTATCTTGGCTATAGACGGTTGCTTTAGAACTTGTCTATTTGGATACACAATACTGAATGATCAAATTACATGGGTGAGTAAACTTTATCTCTAAGGAACAAATCGAGATCAAAGTACACTATTTTAATAGCATAAAAACGGTTGCGATGTATACAACAAACTCCCTGTAAATCCTTCATTGATTATTGTTGTAAAGTAGATCTCATCCAATGATACATGGCGTTTCTATCGCGTGGTGACATTGATGCATGGTCTATAGCCCCTCATACAAGATATGACCATATAAATGGTGCAATAATAGGAATTAATTTTTATAAATGGTTATAACTTTTACATTTAAAATCAAATAAATAAAAATAACCCAATAATTGATTATTTAAATATGCATAACATATACATCAAAAAAGCTCCCAAAGGAGCTTTTAGAATCTAGATAAAATTACACTAAATTAAGGTTTAACCACAACCAATACCTGAATCGCTTCTGGCGTCACAGAAATACCTTCCAATAGACTTAAACCTTCTTTCTGGAATTTCTGTAAACGTTCAATTTCATCTGCACGAATACTTGGATTAAATTGCTTTAAGTAGCTTAAACGATCAATTTCATATTGCCATTTGCTACCATAAATTTCTTTAGCTTGCTCTTTTAACTGCGGTAAAACACCTTTAGCGATATCTAAAGCTTGTGCATAGCGTTGTTCAATCACTTCACGACGTGCTTTCACCACTTGACGACAGCTGTTGCTATCTAAATGATGTAAATACGGCTTAATAATTTCTGGATCAAGCTTAGCAGTAATATCCTGACCCGTTTCAGTCAATAACACTCGAATCAATTGTGTCGGCAAACTTGAAGGTAGGTTTAATGCCTTAGGTGCGACCACATCCACTTTAAACCAAACTTCCAACAAGATCGTGCCTTGTTTAAGTGCATTGGTTTTTAGAATTGCAACATTGGTACTACCAAAAGATTGAGTACGGATAATTTCCATCACACTTTCAGTAAACGGATGTTCAAGTGTTAAATATTGCGCGTCTTCACGGATCTGTGCCTGATCACGATAGAAGGTTGCAGTCATGCCCTCTTCGTCGATATCCAAGCCTTGCACTTGCATTTGATCGGTTGGTTTAATAATCACCGTACCATTGCTTTGCTCATCAAAGTCAATGTTGGTTGATGCCATAAACCGCTTCATAAACATTGGCAATAAAGTATTGTCATCATAGTCTTCAAGCGCAGTAACAATTTCTTGTGCCACGATCGGACGACATGAATTGTATTCCAATAAACGGTCACGACCATCTTGCAATTCAACTTCAAGTGCTTGACGCTGTACATTGACCGCTTCAAGAAGCTCTTCAAAGGCTTGGCCTTTATCATCCAATAAGCAATCTTTTAAATCGACAATAAAGTTTTCTTGTAAGGTTTGTGCTGTAGGCGAAATATTACTGAAAATATTCAACGCTTCATTGTACCAACGGAACATACGCTCTTGTGCTGTACCTACAAGATAAGGCACATGAATCTGAATACGGTTTTCCTGACCAATACGGTCTAAACGACCAATACGCTGTTCAAGTACATCTGGATTTGCTGGCAAATCAAACAACACAAGATCAGAAGCAAACTGGAAATTACGCCCTTCTGAACCAATTTCAGAACACAGTAAAATCTGTGCACCATAAGAATCTTCAGCAAAATAAGCCGCTGCTTGGTCACGCTCCAATAAGCTCATGCCTTCATGGAACATTGCGGTGCGGATACCCGCATGGATGCGTAAAGCATTTTCAAGTGCTTCAACAACTGGACCACTACGTGCAATCAGCAATACTTTTTTATGTTTTAAATCAGAACGTAATCGTTCCATCAACCACATAACACGTGGGTCTGTTTCCATCCATGCGCCATCAAGTTGCAGCTCTTCTGGCCACATTTGTTCGCGTAATTTTCCATCTTTAGACCAGTTTTCTGGTGCTGGTAATGGTGCAGGTTGGCAATCACGTCCAGGGAAACCTTGAATTGCTTCACGGGTATTACGGAACAAGATACGACCTGTACCATGACGGTCTAAAAGCTCATGAATTGCACGGAAACGATGTTCAGGCTGATCTTCAATCGGATGACCTAATAATTTTTCAACTGCTGCCAAATGTTCCGCTTCAAGTGGCAAATCTGACATCAACACTTCAGCAATTTTAGCAGTGTGATGATATTGCTCTTCTTCATCAAGGAAACGATCAAGCGAACTAAAACGTTGTGGATCAAGTAAACGTAAACGGGCAAAATGGCTTTCTACACCTAACTGTTCAGGTGTTGCAGTTAAAAGCAGTACACCTTCAGTTTTTTCAGCAAGCTCTTCAACAAGGTCATAACGGTCATTACCACCTTCCTCTTCACTCCACATCAAATGATGCGCTTCATCGACCACCAACAGATCAAAACCAGCTTCAATGGCTTGCTCACGCAAATCATCATGGTCAATCATCAAATCTACTGAAGCAATGATACATTGTTCAGTCAGGAATGGATTGAGTTCAGGATCATGTTCTTTGATTGAAGCTGTACGAGTAAGATCAAACAATGAGAAATTCAAATTGAAACGACGACGCATTTCAATCATCCATTGATATTGTAATGAATCTGGCACAAGAATCAGAATTCGCTCAGAACGACCGGTTTTGAGTTGTTGATGGATGATGAGTCCCGCTTCGATTGTTTTACCTAAACCGACTTCATCTGCAAGTAATACACGAGGTGCAAATCGCTTACCCACTTCATGTGCAATATACAGCTGGTGTGGAATCAAGCCTACACGCGCACCAACCAAACCACGTAATGGTGACGTTTGCATATTGGCTTGCATTTGCATCGCTTCAATACGTAAGTCATACCATTCTTTATAGTCAATTTGGCTTGCCAATAAACGCTCTAAAGGCTTTGACAATTGAATTTGTGCGCCAATACGCGTTTCGTTTAACGCTTTTTTCTCTTGTTCACCATTATCTAATGTACGAATAACATTGTAACGAATCACACCACTACGATCATCTAAAGACTCGACAATCCACTTGATGCCTTCTTGGTCTTGAACTTCATCATTGATATTAAAAACAATACGAGATAATGGGGCATTATTACGTGCATAGACACGAGTTTCGTCACTTTTTGGAAAAAGAATACTGATTGAACGTTCATCGACGTCAATCAATACACCTAAACCTAACTCAGTTTCTGTGTCCGATAACCAACGTTGACCTATAGCAAATTGTTGCAATTTTTCCACCTTTATCTCATGTTAGGGCTAAAACACGGTTGCTCAAATCAGGAGAATATTTGAACAAAGTTTATACCCATTACGCAATACTTTTTGACATAAAGCTCATTAAATTTTGAGCGACTTAATTTCAACTTAAAAATCTAAACTAAAACGGAACTGGACAATCAAATTGTACAAGCTCCTCTGTTTTAGGATGATGAAAACTCAGTTGTTGTGCATGTAGACAAAGTCGTGGCATAAGCTGCTGTTGTTCTACAGTTGCATATAAAGTATCACCAATAATAGGATGTCCTAAATATTGCATATGCACGCGTAACTGATGTGACCGTCCTGTAATTGGTGTTAACTCAACACGGGTTACAGCCTGTCCTTGAATTTGAAAATGTTGGATTGCTTTCCAATGTGTTAATGCAGGCTTATTATGTTCTGGATCTGCAATATGCAAGGGTGGACGTTCTGGATCATAAATCACAGGAACATCAACTGTGCCTTCACCATGTAAAGTGCCAGCAACAACAGCTTGATAGGTTTTAGAGGTTTGACGTTCTTGAAACTGTCTAGAAATACTTTTTTGTCCCCATTTACTCAGTCCGAATACCAAAATCCCAGAGGTATCACGATCTAAACGATGAATGAGTAAAGTCTTAGGCTCGATTTTTAATAATCTGTTGATAACACAATCTTGTAAGTCTGCTGTTTTTCCCGGAACTGTGAGTATACCTGCTGGCTTATGGATCACCATAAAATCATCATCACGATGGATCAGGTGTTCGGTTAGAAAATTACTCAAAGTTCAGTTCCAATGATCACGCAAACAAGCAGGCAATTCTAAGAATCTTGGAGTGAAATTACAATCAAAATTATCTGATTTATTCGATTATTCTAAAGAAAGAATAATAAATCGTACAATTGCTTTAAATTCATTGGCAATTTACAAGACAATCAAAAACTTTAGATACATTTTGCCAATCAATTGTGGGTAAAGTGGATTAATTCATTGAAAAAATAAATTTTTGTCTATTTTTTGGTAAGTTAAAAACTTAACACCCTATTTTTTTAATGGTATAAACAATACCTTAAGATTAAATGAGCAAAATATGAATAAATTAAATTATAAATCTACATTGTCCATTTGTATTATTTCCGCATTTGCCATGACCGGCTGTGCAACTTCAACCCTTTTAAAGAAAGATAACGGTGTTCGTACCCGTAATGTTCAAACCGTATTGGTCAATGATACGGTTTTAGCATTTGGCAAACCATCACAAGCAATTTCGGCCCTACCTTCTGACAGCATTGTCATTGCAGGGCAAAAAAATAGTTATGTCATCACCAGTGGTGGTGCACGATTTGCCAAAGTGATTACAGGACTTGATCCAAAATTTATTCAAATTGATAAAGCGCTGACCTTCAATTCAGAAAAAAATGATGGGCATTTTTCAGGAACCCTACCACTCAAATATGTCAAACTTTCTGAAGATGTCACTAAACAAGATCGTGCATTCTTTATTGAAAATGGTGCAGAAGAATGTACCACCTCAAGTGATCAACGTTTAAAAGCGCAACGTTTCTGTTTTAACATTGCCTTATCAGGTCTGGTTTACCCTTCTGCTTCTAATATTTCATCCCTAAAAGCACTAAGTAAACCCTATCAAGTCAGTATCTATACCACTCAAGAGGTAAAAGATTACTCAAAGGCTGGCAGTAAAACTGCAGATAAACTGGTGTTATTCCCTTTTGCTGTCGCTTTTGATGTAGTGACTTTACCGTTCCAAGCGCTTCATAAGATTTTTGATTGATTGAAAATAATTCAGGATATTGCATACAATATCCTGAATCTTAGCAAATATAAAAATACGATTCTCAATAGCATGATTCCACTTTCTTTTAACTATCTTTGGATTTTCTTTGTCGCTGGCTTTGGGACCATTATTTTTAGTCTATTTGCGATTGGATTAATATTTAGCTCAAAATTCAGAAATACCCTTAGGCATGGCAATATTTTTATTCAGTCTCTATTTGTCTGTAGTGTACTCTGCGTTTTTTTGAGCTTGATACTTTATTTCCTTGTTCTATATACAAAAAATGAGATTGAAAAAGAGCATCATTCCATACATAAAACATTAAGTTCGCCTGAGAAAATTTTAGGCATTCAAATGCCACAAGGGACTGAACTTGAATTATTTGCACCCGATCAATTGACCTCATTGAGACAAGCCAAATTTCCCCAACCCGTATTATTTGGAAAGCTGCAAATTAACAGCATGAAAATTCCTCGTGGTATTGATTTGGAACTTTTTGATGATCGTTCAACCACATTAATGGGTACAGGTAAGGATACGATCGAAGGTTGGAATTGTCAGCTGATGAGCTATATTCAAGTCTATTTAGATGATGCTGGCAACATCATTGGTTTAGAGCACTGTAATCTTGCTCAAGATACGCAGCTAGAAAATATTATACTTGTGGCACAGGCAGATATTGAACGTTCTAAATATCAAAAATATCCAGACAACTTTGTTTCTACAGATTACTGGCGGATTCACAATCCTCTCACCCAATACAAAGCTGTTTCCCTACAATGGGCAAATGTCTATTTGGATCAAAATAAACAACTCATCGGAATTGAAAATGGCACACTGACAGAAAAATTAACCTTAGGCGATATTCAATATCCAGCAAATACTGAATTCAATTTATTGGTTCATCCTTTAACACAAAATGAAACTTGGTTATTTACCCCGCCCAGTGATCAAAATGCGGTTGCTCGCAATGGCAAAGTCTATACGCATGATCAAACGATTTTTCAGCGCCCTAATGGCAAAATTGAACAAATCCTCAATAGCAATGATCCTAGAATTTTAGCCCGAAGAATGAGTCACTAATGCTTAAATATTGATATTCCCAACAGTATAGGCATTTTTCAAGGTCTTTTATTTTTATCTCTAATATTTATTTACAATTATTCATTTCAATTTTCAAATTCTTGACCACATGCTTCGTGTATAACAATTTACTGCCATTTAAAGATAAATAGAAGTCTGCTAGTCTCATCAATAAAGTCAAAAACAGACTTTTAGAATAGGCGAGCCACGATAAAATTAAACGCAAAGTACCAAAAATTAGATATTTTTTTTAACTTTTAAGCTGTTTGATAAAAAAACAAACAAATTCACAAAGATTCTGTTGTAAAAAGCAACAAAATCTTTATAATCCAACTAAACAGACAAGTCTGTATAATTTGCTGAAAAAAACGAATGACCAGTGCATTCAGAGGGTATAAGAATAAATATAAGAAGATGCTTCAAGCATCTCTTTACCTAACGATTTATTGTTATGACAATAAATCGTTAGGTATATAAAAAACTTATCAGCAAAGCGCGATTCACTTCAAGTGGTCGCGCTTTTTTATTTTCAAGTTTAAGTAGTAAATTAAACAGATCAGCAAGCGCAAATCAATATTGCTTACGCTTGCAACCTAAGATTTCAACAAACTTAAAGGTTAAACTGAACTCGGTTGAGCTAAAGCCAATTCCATCTGAATCAGGGTTTCTACCCGTCTCCAATAATCATCTAAACACACTTGCTGAGGATCTATTTGCGCCTGAATCGTCATTCCGTCAAGAAGACTCGACAAGAAAGAAGCAAGTTGAATATCTTGTTTAACACCTAAATGACGCAACGCATTACTCAAATGCCCTTTTAACCACTCTTTATAGTCAGTTGCAGGTTGGAGTGATGACGGATAAACTTTTGAAATTTCTTCTACGGCTTTTTGGAACATACAACCATTAAAATCTTCGCTATGAAACCATGCGTTGTACCATGTGAAGATGGCTTTAATATGAGATAAATAATCTTGTGGATCACATTTAGCGATTGCAGCATCTAATGATTCTTGCAAATTGAGATTTCTCGTGACCAAACATTCTTCAATCAATTTGGCTTTAGATGGAAAATATTTATAAAAAGTCATTTTTGCAACGCCAGACTCACTAATAATTCGGTCTATACCGATAGAATTATAACTATATGTATTAAAGAGATTCAACGCTGTATTAATGATGTCCTCTTTTTTTGACATTTGTTTTTACCTGATGTACAAAAATTTAAGATTAAAATTAAAGCATTAGCTTATAAGAACAGCACATAAATACGAATTACTTCAAGTGTATGCTAAGAATTATATCTTAAATTCATATGAATACTGAGTTTTTATAAAAAAACATCAAGACTACAAAGGCAAGTATATGAAATATAAAATATTAAACCTGCATAAATACTAGCAAAACAAATTGTTTTTTACTATTATAAAAACGGCAAAATTAAAATTTTAATGCAGCATATGAGCATATTATCTTTCACGCAATCTGAACATACTCGTTTCGAGTTGCTGCATTTCATTCAAAATTCCTTGCAACCTGAATTATGGCAGCAAAATACTCAAGCTATCGCAAATTTAAAGCGACAAACACACTGTCATGTTTTATTTAAGCATCCCATATTAGTCCAGTTGAATCAAAGCCAGCTGACGCTTGAACAGCTTAAATTTATTCATATTAATTATTTCACTGCGATTGTTAAAAATTTTACAGATGCACTTAGCATGGTAATTTATCAAGCCGTTAGCCTCGAAAAAAACCATAATATTCATCCAGAAAATAGGATTGCAGCTAAAATATATGCACGCTACTTACTGTCGTTGAACTTACTTGATGAACTGGGTTTCAATACACACCAACTCGAAAAAAGCGCTGCATCCAAATCACATCTGGTTTATTTTTTAAAATTGATGCGGCAGTTGGAATTAGATCCAATGGATCAGCAACAGACTGAAATAGAAGCTTTTGCATTGGCCCAATTTATTCACCAACATATCAATTCTTATACAGAATTATTGCTCATTTTGGCTTGTACAGAATTGCAAGTCATAAAGTTTAGTGAAGCACTCCGCAACAACATGTCCATTTACAACAGTAAATTTATTGAGGGTTATTATGCTTGTCATGGGCTGGCTGATCAAAATGACGCGACCCTTGCCAATGATGACAACCATCAAGATGACATTTGGACCCTACTGATACAATGCTATGATCAAAACAACCAACAGTATTTGGACCAAGTCCAGTCTGAGTATTTAGGACTCTGGAATAATTTCTGGAGCAAAATGGCAACACGTATAGCTGAAATTTAAGTGCTTGCTTCATGATGGTTTTTTGATCCCATTGCTGAGATCAAAAATACCTTATTGTGGTTTAGATGAGCGTCATTGTAGTACTTGTTGAGTCGGCATATTTTGTTTACGTTCTTGTAATGCTTTCTTCATCACCTGATAACCGCCTGTTAAGCCTAAAGTCGCCATAATCACAGCCACGATAATATCTGGCAACATGCTTCCTGTACCAAACACCCCAATTGCTGCAAAGATTACGGCTACATTTCCAATCGCATCATTACGGCTACACAGCCAAACAGACTGCATATTGGAGTCCCCATCTCTAAAAGCGTAAAGCATAAGGGCTGAAATCACATTGGCGATTAAAGCCAGTACACCAATCGCCCCCATGGTAATCGCTTCTGGAGGGATCCCTTTCGTATAGGCATAAATCGTTTTGCCAATCACGACAAAACCAAAAATTGCCATGATTGCCCCTTTAAACAAGGCAACGGTCGCTCGCCAATACAGTGTTGCGCCTAATACCGCTAAAGAAACGGCATAATTGACCGAGTCACCAAAAAAATCCAGAGAATCCGCCCAAAGTGCAGAAGAATGTGCATACGCCCCACCAATCAATTCAACAAAAAACATGGCAAGGTTAATAAACAGTGCAATCCACAAAGCCGTTCTAAACTTGCTATTCGGTTTCTGTGGTGCAGGTTCATGACTACATGTACACGCCATGACACTTCTCCTTGATTCAATATAAATGGACTTATCTACTTATTTTTCAGTCAAGTTGGCGCTTTAAAGAAAATCAGCACATGCGTCAACAATGATGAAAAAATCAGCTATACTGCTATTTAAAACTATGGAGTTAGTCCAAGGTCAAGTTGATTCAGGAAAATAAGCCATGCAGCAATACTTAATTAGTGACCTCGCTAAAAAAACTCAGCTGTCGACGGATACTGTGCGTTTTTATGAGAAAAAAAATCTGATCAGATCCAGTTATCGTGCAGATAATAATTATAAATATTATGATGATGAAACATTAAAGCGGCTTATTTTTATTAAACGTTGCCGCGCATTAGACATGACCTTACATGAAATTATTCAACTTTTAGAGCATCTTCAGCACCCTGAACAAGGTTGTAAAATCATTGACCAATTGATTGAAGAACATATTCGACATGTAGAAACTCGGATATATGAATTACAGCATTTTAAATCGCAACTGCATGAATTACGTCAATCCTGCTCCTCGAACACCACCATTGATCATTGTCAGATTGTCAAAAAACTTGAAGCATCGGAATAATTTATATTGTGTTAAATGAGTCTCTCGGCTATTCCCTCTGCTGATTGAGTCCATGTGCTGATTTAAAAACAGTTTTGCGCAGCCATAGCGAAACACTGACCAACGCAATCAATACAGGGACTTCAACCAAAGGACCAATAATCGTGGTAAATGCGACAGGTGAAGCCAATCCAAATGTTGCAATCGCGACAGCAAGTGCCAACTCAAAGTTATTTCCTGCTGCGGTAAAAGAAATCGCCGTAGTTTTAGGATAATCATTGCCCATCCATTTGCTCATAAAAAAGCTCAGGAAAAACATCACCACAAAATACAGGGTTAATGGGATGGCAATTCGCAGTACATCGAATGGTAAGCTAACTACATCCGCCCCTTTTAAACTAAACATCGCCACAATGGTAAATAACAATGCCAATAAACTCAGCGGACTGACTTTAGCGATAAACGTTTGTTGATACCAGTCTAATCCTTTGCGTTTAACTAGAATGATCCGGCTTAGAAAGCCCAATAAAAATGGGATACCTAAATAGATTAAAACCGCATGTGTAATCGTCCAGAAGCTAACATCAATAACTTTTCCTGCTACACCAAAATACGGTGGTAGAACAGTTAAAAACAACCAAGCATAAGTACTAAAAAAGACGATTTGGAAAATACTATTAAAAGCAACCAAAGCTGCGACATATTGATTATCACCACCTGCTAAGTTATTCCATACCAATACCATTGCGATACAACGTGCTAAACCAATAAGAATTAAACCCGTCATATATTCAGGATAAGCATGTAAAAACACGATCGCTAAAGCAAACATCAGGCACGGCGCGATTAACCAGTTTTGTAGCAAAGACAAAGTCAGCGTTCGTTTGTCTTTGAAGACTTCAGCTAAGGTCGCATAATCCGCTTTGGCAAGTGGCGGATACATCATCAAAATTAAACCTATCGCAATGGGTATATTGACTGAATCTAGGCTTAAGCGATTTAAAGCCACAGTAGCCTGCGGGAAATATACGCTGATGCAGATCCCCAATCCCATCGCAATAAAGATCCATAAAGTTAAATTTCGATCTAAGAAAGAAAGCCGCGAAGTTGGCTGATTTGAGTTCATGACAGCTTACTCACAACAGCTGTTGATTTGGATCAAGTCTGAACGACCCATAACTGAATTCGCAGTTTGCGCTGCAATTATGTTTAATACTGCATTGGCCCATTCTGGTAATTCAGGATTTAAACGGTAATACACCCATTGGCCTTTGCGTTGATCAAGTAAAATGGACAAATTCCTCAACAAGGCCAAGTGTCTAGAAATTTTTGGCTGGCTTAAATTTAAGGCTTCGGTGATTTCACAAACACAAACGTTCCCCCGTGCCAACACAATTTTTAAAATATCCAAACGAGTTGGGTCAGATAAACACTTAAAGAAATCGGGTTGATCCATCGCAATTACTCAATTTTATGGTTTAGCATATTCACTATTGCGAATATACGCATATCCATATATAAATGCAATATTGCTTTTTAACAGAGAGTCGATCGATGTCATCTCAAATTAAGATTTATCATAATCCTGCCTGTGGGACTTCACGTAATACCCTTGCACTCATTCGAAATGCAGGTATCGAACCTGAAGTGATCGAGTATTTACAGTATCCGCCAAGCAAAGCACAACTCATCGATTTGATTCAGCAATCTGCTTTGTCGGTACGAGATGCAATACGTAAAAATGTTGATGTTTATAAAACCTTAAAACTAGATCAAACAGAATGGACTGACGATCAACTGCTTAATTTCATGTTGCAATACCCGATTTTAATCAACCGCCCTTTTGTGGTGACTGAATTGGGTGTTCGTTTATGTCGACCATCTGAATTAGTTTTAGATCTCTTATCTGCGCCACAGCGTGCTGCTTTTAGTAAAGAAGATGGCGAAATTATTATCGATCAGCAATTAAAAAGGCTTAAATAATTTTTAGGTTTTTCAAAAAACTCAATTAATTAAACATAAGGTATTGAGTATTAAGTGTTTTAATAAAAATTCACCCAATTAATCCTGAGTGTTTTACTAGGTTGAATCTTATTTTCAAACCCTTACAATAAAACCATATTTTTAGTATGCCTTTTGAATTTATATGAGCATCTCACACATTACTGAACTCCTATCACCAGCTGGATCATTGAAGAATATGCGTTATGCATTTGCTTACGGTGCCGATGCGGTATATGCAGGTCAACCTCGCTATAGCTTGCGAGTTCGTAATAATGAGTTTGATCATGATCATTTAAAAATAGGGATTGCTGAAGCGCATGCCTTAGGCAAAAAATTTTATGTGGTGGTGAATATTCAACCACACAATGCTAAATTAAAAAATTTTATTCGTGATCTTGAACCTGTGGTCGCCATGCAACCTGATGCACTGATCATGTCAGATCCTGGCTTGATCATGCTGGTTCGAGAAAATTTCCCACAAATATCCATCCATCTGTCTGTACAGGCAAATGCGGTCAATTGGGCAACCGTAAAATTTTGGAAAAATATGGGACTCACCCGTGTCATTTTGTCACGTGAGTTATCTATCGAGGAAATTGAAGAAATTAAACAGAATGTACCCGATATGGAAATCGAAGTGTTCGTACACGGTGCACTCTGTATGGCTTATTCCGGTCGTTGCTTACTTTCAGGCTATATGAATAAACGTGATGCAAATCAAGGCGCTTGCACCAATGCATGTCGCTGGGAATACAATATTCACGAAGCAACAGAAGATGCATCTGGGGATGTCATTCCAGTCCAACAACTGGAGACAGCATCAGACTGTTGCAACAATAAAGATGCCGACGAGCAACACGCCATACAACAACATCAATTTGGCGAACCGGTTTTATTACAACGTCATAAAGAAGACATGTTTGCTGCTGAAGAAGACCAACATGGCACTTACTTTATGAACTCTAAAGACTTACGTGCAGTTCAACACGTAGATCGTTTAACCAAGATGGGCATTCATTCCTTAAAAATCGAAGGACGCACCAAATCTTACTTTTATTGCGCTAGAACAGCACAAATTTATCGCAAAGCGATTGATGATGCGCTACAAGGAAAACCTTTTGATCGGGCGTTAATGTCACAACTCGAAGGTTTAGCCAATCGAGGTTATACCGAAGGTTTCTTACGCCGTCATGTCCATGCCGAATATCAAAACTATGCAACTGGCTCTTCTCAGTTTGACCATCAACAATTTGTTGGTGAAGTGCTTGAACGCAACGATGATTACATCAAGATTGAGGTAAAGAATCGTTTTGTTGTGGGTGACTCCATGGAACTCATGACCACATCTGGCAACATCACATTTATTCTTTATGAAATTTTAGATAAAAACAGACAACCGATCATAGATGCAAAAGGCTCAGGATATATTGTAGAAATTCCAATTCCTGCCGATATTGATATGCAATATGCCTTATTAATTAGAAACTTACCAAATTCGACTGCTGATATTTCAGCATCATCATTGGCTTACCAAGCAGTTTAGGATATCGAAATGGCTTTAATGATTACAGACCAATGCATCAATTGTGATATGTGTGTACCAGAATGCCCCAATCAGGCAATTTTTGAGGGCGAAAAGTTCTATGAAATTGATACACAGCGTTGTACTGAATGTGTCGGATTTTATGAACATCAAACCTGTGTGGATGTCTGTCCGATTGAATGTATTGTTCAAAATCCACAACATATAGAAAGCAAAGCGCAATTATTAAATCGCTTTCATTATCTAAGTTTGTTTGGTTAAGACAAAATGCGACACCAATTCTAATCTTGGAACGTATTTTGCTTAGTTAACGCATAGGTTCAGATAATAATAACAATAAAGAAAATGGAGCTGAGCTGTATGGCAACACAGCTCATAAAAAGGGGAAAACAATAACATTAGGGAAAAGCCAAGGTGTATTTGGGGAACACTTTGGCTTTTTTCTTATTTAAAAAATCACGTTTGATTTAAATTTTAATTTCAAGATAGGTAATTTAAGCAAAAAGCTAAGCGACGAAAAAATTCATAGATCTTTATTCATGGGCAAAATTTTGTGAAAACTTCTCCTTACACCACTGTTTGACTTCATTCACAATAAAATCAGCATCTGGCAAAGTTAAAAAATAGTAATTCCATGCCGTTTCAACACACGGCGATACAATTTTCAGCCGTCCTTGTTGTAAATCATTGGCAATCGAAATGCGGCTTAATAATGCAACCCCCTGTCCAGACAATACAGCCTGAATTGCATGACTTTCTTGCGTATAAAAGACCTGCGCTTGCCCTGCTTGAATATGTAAGCCTTGTTTTTCAAACCATTTCTGCCAATTGACTCGATTTGGACAGTATTCGTCCCCCCAAGTAAAGTGAATCAATGGTGCAGTCGTCCAGTTCATAGTTGCAATATCCAAAGAGGGATGCCCGACAGCTACATATTCATCAACTGCTAATAATTCTGTATCAACATCTTGATAGCCCCCTGAACCATACCGAATCGCTAAATCATAGAGACCGGAAGTCATATTAACGAGGTCATAACTTGCATGTACCCGAAACATAATATTGGGAAAGCGACTTTGTAACTCTGGCAAATAGGGAATAATCCACTCACTTGCAAACGATGGTGTTGTGGTAATGGTCAATAATCTTTGTTTATTTTGCTCTAGTTGAAACAAAGCCGTTTGAATCTGCCCAAAACCTGATTGCACATGCTTAAGTAAATACTCTCCTTCTGGCGTCAGGCTGATCGAGCGTGTACGCCGCTCGAATAATTGAATATTCAATTGCTGTTCCAGCTTCTTGATACGATGGCTTAAGGCGGTAGGTGTTAAAAACAATTGGTCTGCTGCTTTTTTAAAGCTGAGTTGTTCAGCAACATACTGAAAGGCCAACAACTGCTCCAAGGAATTATGCAAAACCACCAAAGATCACCGTGTAAAATATAAATGAATTATATTCAGTTATAACATGTATTTTTATCGTTTGTTGTTTTTTCCATATTCTATAAAAATCAATTTGAACAAACAACAAATTGAGTAATTATCATGGCAAATATACTTAAAATAGATACTAGTTTAAGAACAGGTATTTCAGGTACACACCCACATGGTTCTTTAAGCCGACGCTTAACCGCATTATTTATTGATCAATGGAATGAAATTGATTCATCTGTACAAGTTAAACATCGTGATTTAGGTCAAAACCCACCGCCTTATATTGATGAAGAGTGGATCATTTCTGAATTTGGCTATGCAGAATCTGAAGAAAAGGCGCAACAACGCTTACAACTGAGTAATGAATTTATCGAGGAATTGCACTGGGCAGATATTATTGTGCTTGGTGTGCCAATGTATAACTTTGGCCCACCTGCACATTTAAAGGCCTATATTGATCACATCGTGAGAATGAATAAAACCTACACATTTGATCTCAGCAAAGAACAACCTTACTCAGGGCTGTTAGATCATCAAAAAACCATGATTATCCTTTCTGCCCGTGGTGGGCATGACTTTGATGCAGTTGATGCGCCATTTCCCAATCATGCTGAACCCGCAATAAAAACAGCATTCAATTTTATTGGTATCGAAAAATTTCATGAAATTGCGATTGAGTATCAGGAATTTGGTGGCGAGTTGTTAGCACAATCGATCCAAGCAGCAGAACAGAAAACCATTGCACTTGTTCAAGAGCTGCAACATTAACAAAGCTTATTTTCGCAAGCTCTATTCAATAGCATTCAATCTCCAACAAAAAAAGGAATTGAGCTGTTAGCAACTCAATTCCTATCAAGGGTAAAACATGAGATAAATGTTAAGACAAGCCAAAGTGCTCATTGGGACACTTTGGCTTGCTTTTCAACGTGCAATCATCGAAAGATTATTGACCTGAACGAATGATGTAATCGAATGCAGATAAAGACGCTTTTGCACCCTCACCAGCTGCAATAATGATTTGTTTATAAGGCACTGTTGTACAGTCACCCGCAGCAAATACACCTTTTACATTGGTTTCATTACGATCATTCACCACAATTTCATTACGGTTTGAGAGCTCTACAGCAGTTGCTTTTAAGAAATCTGTGTTTGGTAATAAACCAATTTGTACAAAGATTCCCGCAAGTTCAATGGTATGCAATTCGTCTGTTGCACGGTCTTTATACTTCAACCCTGTCACAATCGAACCATCACCAATCACTTCTGTAGATAGTGCATTCAAAATCACCGTGGTATTTGGCAAACTATTCAATTTATCTTGAAGCACTTGGTCAGCACGAAGTTGAGTATCAAACTCGATCAATGTGACATGTTCAACAATACCAGCAAGATCAATTGCGGCCTCTACACCTGAGTTACCCCCACCAATCACGGCAACCTTCTTGCCTTTAAATAATGGACCATCACAGTGTGGGCAATACGCAACACCACGTGTTTTGTACTCTTTCTCACCAGGTACATTCATCTCTCTCCAACGTGCACCTGTAGATAAGATGACCGTTTTTGATTCAAGTTTTGCACCATTTTCCAGTTCAATTTCAACTAAACCGTTGGCTGTTTGATCAGCACCAACAATGTTTTTCACTTTTTGTAAGTTCATAATGTCCACACCGTACTCACGTACATGCGCTTCCATATCTGAACCAAACTTAGGACCTTGTGTTTTCTGTACTGAGATAAAGTTTTCAATATCCATGGTGTCCATGACTTGACCACCAAAGCGCTCAGAAACAATACCTGTGCGAATCCCTTTACGTGCAGCATAAACCGCAGATGTTGCACCAGCAGGCCCACCACCAATCACCAATACATCAAACGCGTCTTTAGCATTCAGCTTTTCAGCATCTTTAGCCGCAGCACCACTGTCCAATTTCGCAACGATTTCTTCTAAAGTCATACGACCTTGACCAATATGTTCGCCATTTTGGAAAACCATAGGTACAGCCAAGATTTTGCGCTCTTCAACTTCATCTTGGAAGAATGCACCATCGATCATGGTCGCTGTAGTGCCAGGATTATTAATTGCAATCAAGTTAAGTGCTTGAACAACATCTGGGCAGTTGTGACAGCTTAAAGAAACAAATACATCAAAATTTGTAGTCAGGTTTAAACCTTTAACTTGAGCCAAGATTTCATCAGAAACTTTTGGCGCATAACCTGATACTTGTAATAAAGCTAAAATTAACGAGGTAAACTCATGACCCATCGGTAAACCAGCAAAGAATACACGAGGTTGTTCACCTACTTTTGCAATACCAAAGCTCGGTTTACGATCATTCTGACCATCGAAACGTGCAGTCACTTGATCTGACAGCGCAGCAATTTCAGTCACCAATTCTTTAATTTTATCTGACTTATCAGAACCATTTAAAGAAGCAACAATTTCAATTGGGCTCTCAAGACGCTCTAACAATGTTTTTAATTGAGCAGAAGTATTTGTATCTAACATGCTAACAATCTCCAAGGGAGTAAATTTCTTTCGTTGAATGTATATTACGTCTATTTAAAAAATAGATAAAACAGTTTGTTTTTATTAAATCAATCGGTTTTTTAGTTTAACAAAAATCAGCCACGTTCTCATCAGCATCTCCCCCTATTCTCAAATTTAAATTCTTTAATGCTGGTATATATATGGGCATTGGCTAGAAAATCAATAGAAATACCCCGACTTCCTCGAAACTTAAAATTAGATTAATTTTCAACAAAAATAATATTTCTTCGACCATCTCTCTACAAAAATTCATGCGCAGCCAAGCCACAAAGTTTTAAGCTAAATTTATGTTGTGGTTTCTCCAATTAAGTACAACAAGGTGTACTTATTCACAATTCCTGAATAAATAAGTGAAGAGGTAAAACAATGAAAATAGAGTTCGTATTCGATATCGTCTATCCAATGAGTTATGTGGCGTTTGAAAAACTCAAACAACATTGGAATCAACCCATGGCGAAAAAAATCGAATTATTACCTGTGCAAGTTTTACCAGAAATTCCAGAACAAGGCTTAGATGTTTATCAATACCTAACTGAAAGATATGGAACCAAAGAAGCCAATCGTAAACTTGATATGGCAAAATTTGCTGCCTATAGTCAAGATTTAACCGTGGATATTGAGCATATGAAGCGTATGCCCAATAGCCGCTTAGCCCATCAGGCGATATTGGCTTTAGATAATATCTTTGACCAATTCGCATTAACGCAGGCTTTATTCCATGCCATATTCGCCCATGGTAAAGACATTGCCAACCCTGAAGTGCTGAAACAAATCATTGAAGGTATGGGCTTGGATGGTACGAAAGTTCTACGCTCTATTCAGCATAAGGAAATCGCAGACAAACAAACTGAGATTACTCATTATGTACAAGGTTTCGGTAAACATCCTACGCCTTACTATATTGTGGATGGTGAAATTTGGGATAAAACCTTTGATACATTAGAACTCAAAGACCTGATTACCAACCGAGCGAAAGATGTCGCTTAGGACAACGAGATTTAATTTTACAGCAATAAAAAAGCACTTTTGCTCATCACAAAAGTGCTTTTTACCAGGATTTTTACAAAGTATAAGCTTTGAAGTATTGCACTAACCGATACGATGACCAATTCGGTGTAAACGTTTGGCAATTCGACTTGCCACCCAATAAATCATCAAGCTAAAAAATAAACTGAGTGCTGAAATTCCCCATAAAATCTTTTCAACAATGTTCGACCAAAAGCTTGCACGACTCACTTGCGCTTCAACACCTTGCGCAATCGGGGAAAGCGCTCGATTAAATACCTGATGTTGAATTGTCCATAATTGCTCAGGTTTAAAGCCATATTCTAAAAAGCGCGAATCGGATTGCTCCGCTTTAATCAATTTTTCTGTGTAAACCGTAGCCACAACCTTATCAACAGGTTTATGCATCAACGCAGTTTGTGCCAATAAATAGCTTTGTACTGTTTCAGGCGCATCAGATCTTTGCAGATATTGATAAATATCGCTTTGCTGAATGTTTTGATCATACTTTATAAATGATTTTAACTCTTTGTCTTCATCATCTTTAAGATCATATTGCACATAAGTCAAACCAGACCATAGCACAATCAAGGATAACAGCCATGCAACAAATTTAAGGATAAATGATTGAAAGCGGACTTTAAAAAAGCGAATTTTTTTTAATACAGCAACAATAATAAATGCGCCAATAAAAGACACAATTAATTTTAAGATCAACCAGCCAAACCATGATAATGCATTCATCAGGTAGTCTGGTTGATGGATATATTCTCTTAACTGCTGATCTAGAATATATGGCAAGTGCAATTGATGAACCTGTTGTGCTACACCAAACAAGTTAAAAACCAATTCCTGTTGAAAAAAAACAGAAACTAAACTTGCGATACCTACAGAGGATAAAACCACAGCCGAAACCATCAAATTCCGTTTTCGATGCTGAAGTATTTTTAATCCATGTTCGATCTGTTGAATATCTACAGGATATTGAGTTTTTTCAGTCAACCTTTACACCTTTAGATGAGATTGTGCCAAGATTTAAGATTTGGCTTAGGATTGATGCGTACTGGTATCTAATACCAACTGTTGTAAATTCGATTGAAGCGCTTTAATCCGAGTCGAAGCCTCTTCACGTTTTTGCATGCCCTCTTTCTGAATTTGAATGACATCATTTACAGTTTTAATCAGGGTATTTTGAACATGTTCAAGCGTTTCAATATCAATCACTGAACGTTGATTGGCTTTGGCAGTATCCACAGAATTTTGATGAAGTAAATCTGCATTGCGTTTTAATAGCTCATTGGTTGCATCATCAATCGTGTTGGCAAGTTGTACACTATTACGTTGCTCATTTAGAGAAATCGCCAAGCTGATCTGGTTTTTCCATGCGGGTAAAGTAATATTTTTAATCGCATAAAATTTATCGACCAACATCATATTATTGGATTGAATAATACGAATCATCGGTAAGGTTTGCATTGCAGATTGTTGCAAGACTTGTAAATCACTGACCCGCTTTTCTAAATTGTTGGCTAAATAGTTAAGGTCATAAACACGCTGATTGATTTTAGGATCTTGCTCTTGCTGAGATAAAGTCGCAATTTCTTGCTGTACTTCGACTTGCTTAATTCGACCTGCGGCAATATAAATACCCAACTGTCGATATTCCTCTTGCACCCCATTAAACATACGATCTAATGTATCTACCCGTGCTTTTAAACCTGTTTGCGATGTTTCAATTTCTTTGACCAATGAATCTATTTGCTCTTTGGTGGTATTAAAATGTTGATCGAAACTTTGCTTAGCACCTTTAAACTTACTGAGTATACTACTAATAAATCCTGAGTTTTTTGATTGATTCAAAATGCTGGATGTATTCAATTGCTGAGCAACTTGCACAACTTCATTTAATTTTTGCCCAGTCACATCTAAGTCTTTATTTTTGACCAAGTTGAGTAATTCATCTGTATATGAGGATGTTTTGGTCGCAATATTTTTACCATATTCAGCAACAGATGCATGATTAATATTGGCCAAGTCTTTATGCGCATTTACAACTTCATTAAAATCTTCAGTATTTAAACCTATTTCTTTCAAATTCAATTGTTCAAACTTTTGCAATTCCAACGGCGTATTGGATTGTTCAGTTAATGCTTGATGATTCGAATCGCTCATACTTGTATCCTATTTATTTTCTAATGATTTCTTTAATGATTGAATTAATTTATCACGACTTTTATCCAGTTCTTCAGTCGTTGTAAAAGAATTCTGCGCACTACTCTGTTTGACATGATATTGCCATGCAGGAATCAGAACATGCTGAGCTTCATTAAAGCGATCAAGTAAGCTCAATGAAAGTTGTTGTGTTAACAGCATTTGTGCTAACGCAATATCATTACTGGCTTGTAACGTTTGTAGCGTATTGACTTTCTTAGACAACCGCTCTGCAAAGTTATCCAAGGGATGACGATGTTGTACAAAAGCAGGATATTCATGTAAAAATTCCTGCGCTGCACGAATATATTTCGCCATTTGCTCTCTTAAACCATTGGCTTGTTGGAATCTTGCTTCCGACTTTTGAATTTCGATTTGTAATCTTTGACTCAAATGTTTGGCTTCATCAATTAAACTTTCTAAATCATTTAAATATTTGACTTGCCCGACACCAAACTCCAAATCCAAGCCTAACCATTTTTGTATCGCATTGAATTTACGTTGATTTAGCTTTTTCTTGGATGCAGATAATTGCTGAATAATTTGTGCAATAATTTGACTCAGCTTTTGCGTCAAACTTGGATCAATGGCTTTTAGCAGTACCGATTGTGCTTGAATCAACTGATCGGCATATAAATTCAGTCGTGTTTGATTGTCGAGTAATGGAACCAAATCATTTCTTTTAATCGAAAGTAATTCATCAGAACTACATGAGATCTGTTCAAGCGGTGTAAGTACAGTAAATTGCTTCATATCAGTTCAAAATGAATAACTTTTCAATGATTTAAGGGAAATCAATCAACAAACCCTTTCTATTTAAAACTTATAATACAAATTAGGGAGAAAGCCTATACAAATAGCAAAAAACATACAGATACAAAAAAACCAGCTTCTAAAAACTGGCTTTTTGTATGACAGACAATGCCATAAAGACGATTATTTAACCTGTATTGATTTTCCTATAATTGCTTTCGTTAGTTACTGTTTTGGTTGTCTATTCGCTTGATTACGACGATAACCCACTAAGCCTAAAAGCCCAAGAATACTCAACCAACCCAATGAACCACCACCACTGACCCGAGGGCTTCCCGGCGCCGTACCTGAGTTTTTCAAAGTAACTGTAGCAGCTTCAACACTACTATTTTCAGGAGTAGAAATTTTCCCATCTGCATCATATACATAGTAGGTAAATTTATAACTAAATGGATCAAGCGTACTTCTAAGTTGGATATGGATTTTGCCACCATAGCAGGTATATTTATTGTCGCTACCAGGACAAGGCCCACTACGATCCGCCGTTATTATAACAGGATCGATGTTTTTACCAATTCGGATTGGTAATTCAACCCCATCTGCATTGACATAAAATTTTGGTTTATTCGGCTTAGCTGTTAACGCAGCAGCATTACCATCACCATCATCATTGGCATATTGCAGTAAATCTACATCAATCGCTTTGGTTGAGCCATGTTCAATATTAAATGTTGCATCTTTAGCAATAGGTGCAATATTGGTAAAGCTTCCAATTATATAGGCTGAAGAGGTAATGTTTGGATTTGTCTTTAACTCAAGTTTATAGCTACAAAATTCATTATCACCCGATGGTGTAACATTGTCATCTATACGCCATAACATAATTCTCTTTAAGTCTTTATTCCATACACAGTCGAATTTTGGCTCTTTTTTACCTACAAATTGTTTCTTATCATTTAATACTCCGACACCAAGTGGTTCTACAATCACATTATAATTGTCCGCACTTAAATGTTTTACCACCCGAACATCTTTACCAGTAGCATCTTTGGTTATAATTTCCGCAGGCAAATTGGCTACAAAAGGATCAACAAAGATCGTGCGATATTTCTGGTCTGATTTGGTGTATTTGATTAAATTACTATACAACTCTGATTGGATTTTATAAAAAGGAATATAGTCTTGTTTGGTCGCTGGATCTGCAATCAACTTATTATAATTATCCAATATGTTTTGATAAGAATTAAGTGCCACAACAACCGAAGTATTACTTGCACTCAGGTTATTGGCAGTGAGACGTAAAACCTCTGTCGAGCCAATATCACATGAGTTTGCCACATCACTGGGACCATTTGAGTTTTCCGCAATCACGCGTGTAACACCACGCTGATCAACGCCACTACAACCCGTATAACCAATATCGACAAGATCTTTATCTGTACCTAAATTTTTAGGGAAATACATCGGCATAAAGCCTGTCGATTCACTTGGTGGTTCTAACTCATTTAAAATAGTCGTGAATCCAATATTACCTACATCAAATGTATGATCTTTATCCTCTTTCCTTACTTCCTCTGCAACCTCACATTGATCATCACCAGCAGCCAATTTTAAAGCATTGTATACAAGAACGACACCTGAACCTTCAACTTTACTCACATCACCATTTGCATAACGGCAAGATTTTCCTTTATTGTAAGCCAAAATATTATTACTTAATGCTTTTATACCATTGTAACCATACAATAATGTTGCCCAAGCGTCATTCTTTACAATGGTATTACTGATTAGTGATAAAGAAGAAATATCACTAAAATTAACCTTGCCTTGTGGTGTCAATTGGCTAAATTGAATGATACGACCTTGACTTGCACTTGCGATATTGTCAGTAATCGTATTTGCAGTAAAGGTCACTGCAGGTTGCCCACAAAAATTAAGCATGCTTAAACTATCTGCAGCACCATTGCCAATAAATGTTACCCCACTCACGGCAATATTACGTTTGGTAAACTCTAAATTATCAGCACAGGTCATTCCAAGTACACTGCCCAGTTCCGCTTTATTGGTCTGAAATACACCATAATTTATGGTCAGAGAACTTGAAACATCATTTAAATAAATTGCCCCACCTGCTTTCGCATTGGAATCCATAATATTTACATTATTTAAGGTGAGCGCACCGCCAGCATAAATTGCTCCACCCACATTATTATTGCTGTCATTTAAACTCGAGCCATTTTTTAAAATTACATCATTCAGCGTTAGACTCGGCTTATTTTCATAAATGGTATTGAAAATACGTGAGTTTCCTTGACCTGAAATTGTGGTTTTTAATGGTGTTGCAGCAGGGAAATTATTGGTTAATACATCTGGGCGACTATAATCACCTGGCTCTTTACCAATAATAGAAACATCTGAGTTGGGTCTTAATTCTTTAGTCAGCTTATATTCACCTGCTTCCAACTGAATCACATTGGGTACTGTTGAATAAACCTGTCCTGCACTACAGCCACCATAAGCTTTATGTGTCGCGGCGGCGTGTAACGCTTCTCTTAATGAACACTTGTCAGGATTTGTCCCATCCTCATCATCAAAGGTGGTTACATAAATCGTTTTATCTTCTGCCGCCATCAAAGACATGGTCGACAATATAACAAGTGTCAGAAATCCTTTTTTATAATTTTTCATGTGCAATCCTTTACTTATACTTGATCCGTCGATAGCCAGCTAAACCAATCAGTCCAATGATTGAAAGAAATCCTAGACTTCCACCAGAGGTCTTTACTTTATAGTTTTTAAAATCATCTGGCTTTCTTTGTACAATTCGTGCAGGAATCGTAATATAAGGATTATCCGATTTATTAAAACTTGTGGTCGATGTCACCACATTAATTTTAAATTCATCTGAACCTTGCCATTGACCATTCGGTGTATACACAATATCACCTGCCTGATTTATCGTCATGGTGCCTTTCGATGGGGTATTGGTTTGAATAATCTTTAAACAACCTATTTGCCAAGGCTTACCATTGTCATCCAATTCGCGATTAAAAATTTGTTTACACTTTTCAGCACTAACAAGTTCACCATCTTGTAATTGATCAGAGATTGAAAACTTAGCTATTTCACCATATAAAATATCTTGCCCTACGGTCGAAATATTTGCGAGGTCAATTACCAGTTCAATTGCACCACGATCACATAATTCTGAATTGGAATTTCTCTGTTTACTCCGCTGATCAACAGTTGAACAAGCTGCTATTTTATTTTGAGGTTCTGGACCATGGTTAATAATCAGAGAATCTTCAGCCGAGTTATAACTTGGTAAAATTCTTGGTAAAAAATAACCTAAGGCTACACTCGGTGCCTCAGCAAACGGACATAAAATCCCATTGCTACTAAAGTCACATTTTCCTTCTGTGGTACTTCCAGCAATCAGTTGCGCATTACCCAATGCTGTTGCTTTAAAACCATTACATCCTGAAGAATAAAGATTATTACTGATCTGTTCTGCCTCACCACCAGCCACAATCGTACAATCTTGTGTACCATTTTTGGCAATAATACTATTTGCGACAAAACCTTTCTTTTGAGGCGCATCTACAATAAGGCCCATACTATTGAGAATCATGGTGATATTGTTGAGCTGCATAGCATCGTAGACTTTAACCACATAGCCTTTATTGTTAAAAATCGTACTATTTTCAATTCCATAGAACGTAGAAGAACCTACTAAGGCTTTTAGTGCATCTTCAGAAAATTGATTTTTTGTTTCAAAGTTTGAACTTGTAGCATCGGTAACTTCATTATCTCGAATCAAGGATTGTGTGATAACAAATGCAGGTAATTCAGTATAAATTACACCACCTTTTTCTGCTTTATTGCCTTTGATTAAGGTCTTGTTAATAGCAACGATACTTAATGCTGTATTCGCGGCATAAATACCTGCATTATAGATTGCCCCACCTTCCTTTGCATGACCATCTAAAAGTTGGCTATTACTTATCCCCAATGCTTCTTTGTTATAGATCAGACCACCTTGCTCAGCGCATACATCTTGGCCACAGCCTTTCAGGGTAATTTCATCAAATGAAACTTTCAGCATTGCAGGTGGTGTCTCTGCTTTCTGATCTATATCTTTTTCAATCTTAAATAAACGTTCTTTTCCAACCATTTTAATAATGGCATTGTTTTTACCTGCAAGCGTTTGTGTATTATTTACATTACTTTCATAGGTCGAACCAAATGCGACATCTTTTAATATTCGGATTTGCTTATTCAGTGAATACTCTTTATTGCCTTGTAATATAATTTTTGCAGTCACCTCTTTGCCGCCACCACAACCATTATAGCCAGCTTCAGGCATTCCCTGATTGACGTATTCAACTGCTTCTCTTAATGAACACTGATTATCAGCTTTTACAATATCGTCTGTGGTAGTCACAGTAATATTTGCACTAAATGCCTGACCAGTAATACATAATAATCCTAAGCCTATGCCCCGTTTGAGCATTATAGTCTCCTTGATTTCTTTTAATTATTTCTTATTAGCCAGCATTACGCTTTGCTATCAGTCCTTTTTGCGTACTTTGTCACACACAATAAAAATTCTCAAGAATTTTCATCGGCCGATCTATTGACTTCACCTCTTGTGTTACGCGCACTCAACAATAGTAAAAATCAACTATTGTCGATATTCATCAATCAATGCATAGAGCTGCCTTAAAGTTGCATGAGATAATTTAGTCTTCTCACCCTTTAATAACTTTTCTAGCTGTTCAACAGACTGAAGTAGTGTACTCGTTTGATGTGGCCCATGTAATAGCAAATATTCCGTTATTTGTGGGTCAAAATGTACACCCCGACGTTCCAACACGGAATGCAATAAAGCATGTCGATCTGCATAGGACTGTCCACTCGGTACTTTTACACTGACTGCCTGAGTAAGGCGAGATTGTAGGTCTGGTAATTCTAGCTTTAATTCTATCGGCGCAAATCGTGATGAAAACACCAACTGTCCGCCATCTTCGTTATTGTTATTAATCAGATGAAATACCGCTTTTTGCCAATGTGGTACGCCACTAATGGCCTCGATATCATCTAAAGCAACCAAATCATAGCTTTCTAATGAGGTAATTGCCTCTATGGGCGCATCAAGTAATTCTAAGAGCGATACTTTAATCGCAGATTTGCCAATCTCTAAATAAGAATCACAAATCGCCGTGAGTAAATGACTTTTTCCAGTTCCAGCACCACCATAGATGTAGAAACGATTCATCAGCCCTGCATGAAGCTGACGCACAGCATCAATTACAGGTCCCCAGCCTGGCCCAGAAAAATCACTAATTCTGGCATCCAGTTGTGGTTCTATATCCAACTGTAATTGACGCATATATTCAAATCATTCCTAAAGTGGATTTTGATCATTTTTAATCGATTGATCAGTATCTTGCGTGTTTTTAACTTCAATATCAAGATCAACTTTGTCGCTTTCGACTGAAATTGTTTCAGTAGTGCCATTATTTTGTATAGTCACTAAAGTATCCTCTGCTTTAAAGAACTGACTTTCTTGATATAAATCTTTGAGATGCTTGAGTAAAACCACGATAACAGCTGCAACTGGCAGTGCGATCAACATCCCCACAAAGCCACCCAACTGAGCCCCCGCAAGTACTGCAAATACCACAGCTACAGGAGATAAACCAATTTTATCACCCAATAAGAACGGTTGAAGAATATATCCTTCGATGAGCTGCCCTACACCAAATACGGCCAGAACCATCAATAAATGTTTTGGATCTAGACCAAACTGGAAAAAACAAGCAATCACTGCCGCAATAATTCCGACACCAAATCCAAGATATGGAATGATACTGCACAGCCCCGCAATCATACCAATGATTAATCCGACCTCTAAACCCACCAGCTGCAAGCCTACGGCATAGACGATTCCCAATAAAATCATCACAAGGAACTGTCCTTTGACAAAAGCCCCCAAAACGCTATGACATTCACCAACAATTTTAAGTACATTGCTTTCATATTGACGGGGAATAAAACTTTTTAAGTGTTCCAACATCCGCTTCCAATCAAGCAAGAAATAGAATGCAATAATTGGAATTAAAACAATTGTTCCGCCGATCGAAATAAAACTCAGTCCAGATTGGGCAATTTTTAAAGCCATCGCTTGAATACTGTCCGCACTATAGTTGGTCTGAACATACTCCATCACCACTTTAGAAATTTGGTCTGTATCCAATTCCATATGTTCAACATTGAAATTGTTGGATAACCACGGTAAGAAAGTAGAATTCACCCAATGGATTCCCGCAGGAATACTGTCACGGGCATAAATTAATTGTTTCCAAACCAAGGGCACAACAAACCATATTGCCCAAGTCAGTAACACGCCTATTCCAATAAAGACCACCGAAATAGAGAGCCACCTTGGTAAAACTTTTGACAGCTTATCCACCACTGGACTAAATAAATAGGCAACCAGAAAAGCCGCAACAAAAGGAATCACTACAGGTTTTAATAAATATAAAATCCATAAAACTAAAGCAATTCCAGCAAGGATAAAAATTCGTTTTAAAGTCCGATCGTGCATCGAATCACGCCTTTTTCAAATTTATTCGTTATGGAGGGGAAAATATTTTAATAAAGATAGCATTTTAGTGCAGAAATAACATAAGAGTTTCGTATATTCGGGTATAATCCCCGCGCGAATGCGGAGACTTCAATTATGAGCAACTCAACTTCTACCCCAAACACTGGTTTAAGCTATAAAGACGCTGGTGTCGATATTGAAGCGGGCGACGCACTTGTCGATCGAATCAAATCTGTCGCTAAACGTACAACACGCCCTGAAGTAATGGGTGGTTTAGGCGGCTTCGGCGCACTTTGCAGAATCCCTAAAGGTTATGAAGAACCTGTTCTTGTATCTGGTACAGATGGTGTCGGTACAAAATTACGTTTAGCATTGAACTTAAATCGTCATGACACGATTGGTCAAGACTTGGTTGCAATGTGTGTAAACGATCTTCTTGTATGTGGTGCTGAACCTCTATTCTTCCTCGATTATTACGCAACTGGACATTTAAATGTTGATGTTGCTGCAAATGTTGTGACGGGTATTGGTAAAGGTTGTGAGCTTGCAGGCTGCGCATTGGTCGGTGGTGAAACTGCTGAAATGCCAGGAATGTATGAAGGTGAAGACTATGACCTCGCAGGTTTTTCTGTGGGTGTGGTTGAAGCAAGCAAAATCATTGATGGTACGAAAGTAAAAGCAGGTGATGTTCTTATCGGCTTAGCCTCTTCTGGTGCACACTCAAACGGTTATTCTTTACTTCGTAAAATCTTAGACGTGAAAAACGTCGATTTAACTCAAATTGTAGATGGTCGTCCGCTTGCAGATGTTGCAATGGAACCAACACGTATTTATGTAAAACCAGTACTTGAGCTGTGCAAACAAGTTGATGTCCATGCAATGGCACACATCACAGGCGGCGGTTTACCTGGTAATTTACCTCGTGTACTTCCAAATGGCGCTCAAGCGGTGATTAATGAATCGTCTTGGCAATGGCCTGAATTGTTCAAACTTTTACAACGTGAAGGTGCTGTAGAACAATTTGAAATGTACCGCACATTTAACTGTGGTGTGGGTATGGTCATTGCAGTTGATGCTGTAGATGCTGACAAAACTATTGAAGTTTTGACTGCTCAAGGCGAAAAAGCATGGACAATTGGTCATATCCAAGAAAATGCGGCTTCTATTGAAGGCGCAGATGAAAAAATTCGTGTGATTTTTGCATAAGTCTCTCACATGATTAAAATTGCTGTACTTGTCTCAGGCAGTGGAAGTAACCTTCAAGCCTTGATTGATGCCAATCTTTCAGGGCAAATCGTGGGGGTCATTTCCAATAAACCTGAAGCGTTTGCATTAGAACGCGCTGCAAAAGCAGGCATTGCAACCACGGTGATTGAGCATAAACACTATCCTGATCGTGAAACTTTTGATGCTGTCATGCATCAACAATTACTGGATTGGGATGTTGATTTAGTCATTCTCGCTGGTTTTATGCGTATTCTCAGTGCCAAATTTGTCCAAGCATGGGAAGGGAAAATGGTCAACATCCACCCTTCACTATTGCCCTATTACAAAGGCATGCATACACATCAACGTGTTTTAAATACCGGTGATGTTTTACACGGGTGTACTGTGCATTATGTCACTGCTGAGTTAGATGCTGGACAAGCGTTGACTCAGGGTGTTTTAACAGTCGATCTACATGATAATGTGCAATCCCTTGCAGCACGTGTACATGTACTTGAGCATTTAATTTATCCTCAAGCAGTTGAGTGGATCTGTAATGGCACCATTCAACACTTGGAAAATGGTCAGGTTTTATATAAGGGACAAGCACTTAAACAGCCAATTCAATTTTGCCAGCTTTAAGTATTGCTTGATTTAAAATACTGTCGAAAAAATGCATCCTCGGATGCATTTTTTATGGCTAAAAAAATTTTATAATCTGCTATCTAAACAAAAAGTTGAACGATAATTTAACGCGGTTCAGAAACCTCTATATCTTCAATTTCATATGCTGAATTGATTTGACAATAAATCCACAAGCCAGGATAGTCCATTTGCGCAATAAAAATTAAACTCGTTACGCCTTCGATAAAAAAGCAAATTTTGTATAAACATAACTGCGCTTTTAAGGCTTGTTGCCCCTGATGCCTAATCTCGGCTTCCATGTCAATATAAGCAGCGTCAGTAAGTTCTTTAGCAATCTGAGATTGAAGTTCACTTAATTTCTGCTGGGTCAGTTTGCCCATCACATTTACAGCGGATTGAAGCAACGTCACAAAATCATCAAATTTAGGCTTTTCAACTTCTAAATCAAATTCAACATCAATGATCTGTGTTGGTCCGAATTGGTAAGATCCCAATAGAACATCACTACTTATTCTCAAATCATCAGGGTCTGTAGACAATTCGTCTACGTTTGCAACTAGGAGTGTTTTTTAGGCGATACTAGGCGCGGAGTATGAAATTTAGTTATTCTAAATGAGTAGTTCGTAACGACATAGCGGCAAAAAACACACTAGTCCCGAAGGGTTGTGGCTAAAATTATCTCAGCCTACGTTATGAAACTCGAAAATAGTCTCGCTATTCTCTTCGTTTCATGCCTTGCCTGCTACCTAAAATCATCGATTCTGTTGAATCAGCTTTTTAATTAAGTCAACAGTTTCAACTGGATGTTCCAAAGGAAACATATGTCCTCCAGCCGTCAGGGTAAAAGGAATATTAAATTTCTTTTTGGTAATTTGTGGAAATTTACGTTTTAAAAAAGGACTCTCTGAACCAATGACCAAATCTACAGGAACTTGCGGTTGTGGATGAGGTAACCACCAATAAGAAGGACCTGTTCTAAAAATTGCAACTTCAACATCTTTAGGAATGGTCAAAGTCACCCCACCGCGCACATGATCTTCTGTCAACGCATAATCAATATAAGCCTGAAAACAATCTGCATCAAAATGCTGATAAAACCCCTTTGGACGTAACAACTCTGCAGCTTGTTGACGTGAATCCCAATGATCTCGACGGCGTATGCTGAGATGCGCTGGTGTCATTACATCGATTTTTTGAGGATAAAATTTCTTTGCAAGATTAAAAATAAAGGAGGCTGTCCCCATAATCAAAGGAGGATCCAATAAAATTGCTTGTTCAAATAAATCTGGACGCTTAAATGAGGCTAAAAAGGTTGCAACGGCGCCTAATGAATGACCTAAACCAATCACTTTACGTCCATTAGACTGTTGCACAATACTATCAATCACTTGATCTGCAAAATTCGACCAATTGTTATCAATAGGATAACGTTGATCTGTGCCTAATAAAGAAACATAAATCACATCATATTGATCTTTCAGTAAATCAAATAGCTTGGTATAGACTTGAGATGGCACACCATTGGCATGGGCAAAATGAATAACAGGTTTCATGTGAGATAGGCTAACCATGTCTTGCTTTACACTCTAAATATGATGAATTGAAAATACTGTAGCTGATAAATAGGATTCAGTTAAACATTTTAAGTGAACCCCGCGCTCTTGTTTTGTACTCAGTGATGCCATTCAAATGAGTTAAACAGGTCTAAAGCAGTTATAAAGGCTTAAGATAACAAGAAAATAGAGCTTTAAAATTGTGTTTGGCTTAATTATTCATTTTCTTTTTTTCAACTTTGTTTTTATTTCATACAGGATGGATCAGTAAACAGCAATGCTACCGCTATATTACTGTTTACTGATCCATAAAACCTAGACTATTGCATTTTCACATCTTGGTTCATACCAAGTTTTTGGCTTACAGCTTCACCTAAGCCATTCCCCATTTCTGAACCTAAACGGCCTAGAACCGAGTCAAATGGGCTACGCTCAACCGTATAATTGACTGTCTTTTTCACTTTTAATTCACGTTTCAATGTTTCGATATTCCCTGCTTTATCTGCGATACCCAATTTAATAGCTTGGTCACCCGTCCAGAATAAGCCAGAGAAAATCGCTGGATCTTTCGATTTTAGCTTTTCACCACGGCCTTTTTTCACAGCATCGATAAAGTGATCATGGACATTGTCCAATAAAGCTTGAATGTGCGCACGTTGTTCTGGATTAATCGGCTTGGTCATACTGAGTATGTCTTTATTGCTTCCCGAAGTCATGGTACGGTCTTCAACACCTAATTTTTGGGCTAAACCATTTACACCGTAGTTCGGCATAATCACACCGATTGACCCCACCAAACTCGATGGATTCACCCAAATTTCGTCTGCTGCTGATGCAATATAGTAAGCACCTGAAGCGCCCATATCACCAATCACAGCATAGACTTTTTTCTCTGGATTTTGTTTTTTAAGATATTGAATCTCTTGCCAAATATCATCAGACTGAACCGGTGACCCACCTGGTGAATTCACATTCAGTACAACTGCTTTGGCAGACTTTGCTTCAAAGGCTTTCTTTAATGATTTAATTGTATCGGTACTATTTACACCTTGACTGCTTGAATCAATCGTACCAACGATATTGACAACCCCTAAATGATTCTCGGAGGTTATTGTTCCATCATCTGAACCAGACAATGAACAACTCTTACCCAATGCAACTAAGACAAACAAAATATAAAGAAAAGTGAGTATTTTAAAAAAGATCCCCCAACGACGAGTACGACGTTGCTCTTCAACTGAAGCAAGAACCGCTTTCTCTAAGATCTTCCATTCCTGTCCTGTAGGCTGTTGCCCAGCAGAGGAATTCAAATTTGTATTGTCATTTTGAGGTTTCGGCGGCCAATCTGACATTTATACCATCCAAATTAATTATTCATGCTTCATTATATACACGGAATCCGTATAATCTATTTAATCATTACGATTTAACTTATAATAATTTGCTAAATCTCACCATTACTTAACTTCTGCATTAATTTTAGATCCAGATGACTGATAAACATAAGACCACTACTTCGCGACTTCTCAATTTTTTCAGTCGACTGCCGATCCCAATCGCGCGTTTTATCGCGCGTATTTTAGCTGGACTGGTCAATTTATTACATATCACAAAAACATCTGAAACCATTCGTCTAAATATTGAAATTTGCTTTCCAGATCTTGATAAAGCAGAACGTGAGAAAATTACAGAACAGGCGATTCGTAACGAACTACAATCCTATATGGAATTTTTTACGGTTTGGGGCAGTTCCAATCAAAAAAATATCGATCGTATTCACCATGTTGAAGGTGAACACTATTTCCATGAGGCTATTGCTGAAAAAAAAGGGCTGGTATTGATCGTGCCTCATTTCGGTACATGGGAAATTATGAATGCATGGTTTGCCCAATATACCCAAATGACCATTATGTATGAACCGATTAAGGATGAGAGTGCGGATCGTTTTGTACGTGCAGCGCGAAGTCGTGAAAATGCCAGCTTAGTTCCAACAGATGAATCAGGTGTACGACAAATATTTAGGGCGTTAAAACAAGGTGGTACAACTGTGATTTTGCCTGACCATTCACCCCACCAAGGTGGAGAACTGATTGAATATTTCGGGATTCCACTCTCTTCAAGTAATTTAAGTGCCAAACTGATCCAAAAAACCAAATCCAAAGCACTTTTCTTATATGCAATCCGAAATGACAATCAGGGTTTTGATATGGTGGTTCAGCCGATTGATGAAAAGATCTATCAGGTGGATGCAAATCAAGGTACGCATATCATTTACACTGCGCTGGAAAAATTAATCTGCCAATATCCAGAACATTACCATTGGAGTTATAAACGCTTTAAAGCGCATCCAAAGCTCAAACAGATTTATAATGTTTCCAATAAAGAAGCTATGGAAATGGTCAATTTAGTCCGAAATGATGCGATCACGGAAAGTGAGCCACTTTAAAGTTTGGCGATAAGCTGTCACATCCATCTGCCCTTGCGGATTTAGCTTAAATTGGATAGTGCCTTGTTCAATCGTGGTTTTGACTGGAATATTCAACACACCTAGCCGTTTTAATACAATTGGATGTGGATGACCATAACGGTTGGCATATCCTGCCGATACAATCGCAAGTTTAGGCTGTAACTGTTTTAAAAAGGCATAAGAAGAACTATTTTTACTGCCATGATGACCCAGTACTAAGACATCCACCTTTAAATCGGGATATTGTGTTAACAGATTAAATTCCGTTTCCCAACCTGCATCGCCCATCAATAAAAAGTTTTGATATGACTTTGACTCAGGGACTTGGATATAGATCACACAAGACAGTTCATTTCGATCATAGCGAGCTTTGCTTAGGCTATTTTTAGTAGGCGCCAAGACTGAAATTCGAATATCTTCATATTGCCAATATTGTCCTTGATAACAATAGTCAAAGTCATACAGGTTAAAACGTGCATCTGTTTCATTTGAATAAACTTTGTTCATTTTGATCACTTTCTCTATTTCTGCAAATGCACCACTATGGTCTTGATCTAAATGCGTCAAAATCACCTGATCCAATTGGGCAATCCCTTGTCGCATCAGATATGGAATGATGACATTTTTGCCGATACTAAATCTTGCTTCATCAAATGAACCTCCTGTATCAATCAGCATTTTATGTTGGGGTAGGTTTAAAAAGATGGCCTGCCCTTGCCCAACATCTATGATATCCAGTTGAAATATTGCAGAACTCTTATGCGAGATCACTAAGGGGATTAAACAAAGTATTGCCCAAAATTTTGGCAGTACACCTTTGGGCAAAAATAAAATAAAAACAGCCAAAGCGATGCAAACAATTTCTAGCGAATTAAATGCCCACCAATTCAGTTTAAAATTGAGCAGCTGATTTAATCTTTCCAGTAGGTACAGCAATATAGACAATAAAAGATCAGAAATTTTAAAGAGCCATAATCCTAAAGGTTCAAACAGCATACTTATACATGCGGCCAAAACTTCAATGGGAACAATCAGTGCACCGATCATTGGAATTGCAAGCAAATTGCTCAAGGGTGTAATCCACGAAAATTGTTGAAAAATCCACAGCACCACTGGCAGTAATGCAATAAATATTTTCCATTGGGAATCAATCAATACCCGTATAAATAGCTTGGCCTTGGTCTTCCATGTCTCTACAGTTGGGAGAGCATGTTGTTGAACTGTTTGATAGACGCGAATCAAAATAAAACAGGAACCAAAGGACAGCCAAAAAGCAGAAGATAAAATACTAAAAGGATCAAGCAGCAATAAAATACTGGCCGTCAATAATAAATGTTTAAGCGGTTGAATTTTTTGCTTGAATAAAATAATAACGCTTAAAATTGAGACTGTTAGCATGGTTCTTAATGCTGGTATTTCAAAACCAACAAAAGCACTATAAAACACCACACAGGCCAAAAATGGATAAACCAATAAATAAGGTTGTGGAATATTCAAAAAAATCTGTGGATAAACTTTTTTAATGATTGAGTTAAATAAAAAGCAAAACAATATGGCAAAAATTAATACGTGCGGCCCAGAGATTGCAAGTAAATGAGAAATACCCATGGTTTTGAATAAGTCTTGAGTTTCGTTTGCCAATAAACTTTCATCCCCTGTCAATAATGCTAGGACTAAGCCCTTATTTTTTAAAGAAGAATCAGCAATTAAATCGCGAAACTTTAAACGTAAATTCTCGATACTAAGTTGAATTCTATATCGCACGCTATTTTGTTGCTCAACAAAGGTGCTATAGCCCAATTGCTTCACTTGATTTTCATCGATATGTTCAACCGACTGGAGCTTGAATACAGCCAGAATATTTTCTTGTAAAAACCATTTTTCTTTATCAAACACTCCAGCTACAGCATAACCATGAATCGGTTTAATTTGCCCTGTAACCCGATAATATTGCCCCAGTTGGATCATTTCAGACTGTGAGTCATCCAGATACATCAATATTTGTCTGACTTTGTTGGGTTCGAGTAGCAATGCTTTTTGTTGGATACGCTGTTGAGTATTAGGCAATTGAGTGTTGGAGGATGAGTCTGTTGGCTTAATAGTATTTATGCGAGAAATATAAATAATCTTTTCAATTTGATGATGTGGTGTATCACGTAAACTTAATCTTTTTTCAAGTGCGAAATCTGCATAATAAAAACCAAGGAGACCACTTGATATCCCCACTACACTGAGAGAAACCAACTTAAATACAACAGAATTGATCAAGCTATAGTTTAAGCATCGACATACACATAACACTAGGCTTAATGCTAAGCTGATCCAAATCAAGAGGTTTAAATAAGCGGGTGAATAATATCCCATAAACGAGATACCCAATATCCATCCGATTAAAGCAATGTACATATACATAGTTTTTCTATTTATTGTTTTCAGTGTTGATTTATTGATTAAGCCCAATCAGATTGGGCTTAAGTTTAAAAATTATACATCAATTCAGCATGATATCATCAAAATAAATGCTGACTTAACCATCGATCCAGATACCATCTTGCATATGTAGGATTCTATCTGCTGATTTTGCCAGTTGCTCATCATGCGTCACAATCAACATGGCCATATTAAATTCCTCACGTAAATCACGCAGTAATTCAAAAATAGATTTTGCTGTTTTGCGATCCAAGTTTCCTGTCGGTTCATCGGCTAACATCAACTTCGGTTGTGTGACCAAGGCACGTGCTAAAGCCACACGTTGACGTTCACCCCCCGATAGCTCACCAGGTTGATGCGTTAAACGATGTGATAATCCAACCCGTTCAAGCAAATATTCAGCACGTTCTTTAACCTTTTTATATTCGGCATCTTTTCTTAACATCAACGGCATCGCGACATTTTCAAGCGCAGTAAATTCAGGCAGTAAATGATGAAACTGATAAACAAATCCTAGATGTTCATTACGTAAGAAACCACGTTCAGCTTCACCTAAGTTATCAAAACGTTTGCCATTTAAATTGACAAGACCTTGGGTCGGACGATCAAGACCGCCCAAAATATGCAAGAGTGTGCTTTTACCTGAACCACTTGAACCCACGATAGAGACAAACTCACCTTGCGCGACTTGCAAAGATAAACCTGTAATCACGTCTACATGCGACTTGCCATCCGTAAACGATTTATAGATATTTTGCGCCTCTAAAACCACTGGACTTTGTGTAGCACTATTCATAACGAAGCGCCTCCGCAGGTTGAATTTTAGCTGCTCGCAATGCAGGATAAATGGTTGCAATAAAGCTTAGACCTAAGGACAAGCTCACAATCACCACTACATCTTGCCATCTTAAATAAGAAGGTAAGTAGTTGATAAAATAGGCATCGAATAAATGTAATCCAAATGCAGTATTCAACCAGCCAATAAAGTTACTAATTCCTAACGCAGAGATAATCCCCAAAATTGCACCAGCAACCGTTCCAACCACACCAATCACAGTACCTTGCACCATAAAAATGCGGGTAATTGTTGCTGGTGACGCGCCTAATGTTCTTAGAATCGCTATGTCTGATTTTTTATCCGTCACAACCATGACCAATGAAGACACAATATTAAATGCAGCAACAAGCACGATGAGGAATAACAATAGACTGACCATTGCCTTTTCCATTTGGATTGCGCTGAATAAATTACCATGCGTATAGGTCCAATCTGAGGCATAGAAACCGCTTGGTAACTCACGAACAATTTCATTGGCAACCTGTGGCGCTTGGAAAATATCATCCAGTTTCATACGCACACCTTGCGCACCGTCAGGTAGACGTAATAGCGTAGATGCATCATTGAGTGCGATGTAACCTAAACTCGAATCAACTTCTGCACCAATACTAAAAATACCGACGATTTTAAAACGTTTAAAACGTGGTACAACGCCTGCTGGCGAAGGGGTTGCTTCAGGTAAAACCAAGGTGACATTGTCATTTAGACCAAGGCCTAACGCATCAGTCATTTGTTTGCCTAGAACAATGCCATATTCACCTTTTTTTAGTTGATCTATGCTACCTTCCACCATATGATTTTGGATAATTGAAACCTTCTTTTCATATTGAGGTTCAATACCAGTCACCATGATGCCGGCGACCTGTCCTTGTGCAGTAAGCATACCTTGTAGTTGGGTAAATGGAGCAACACCAGTCACATGCTTATGTTGTTCAATTTTCTTTGCAAGTACAGGCCAGTCTGTTAGAATTTGTGTTGAAGAAACAGTGGCTTGAGGTATCATACCTAAAACACGGTTCTTTAACTCTCGGTCAAAACCATTCATAACAGATAAAACTGTAATCAGTACAGCAACCCCTAAGGTTAGACCGATCATGGAAACCAAAGCGATAAAAGAAATAAAGTGATTACTACGCCGTGCGCGAGTGTATCTCAACCCTATATACAGCGAGATTGGTTTAAACATACCATTCTAGTCCGAGGTGTTTTATGGAAGCGTTACAGCATCAAAATGAAGCAAATGAACGTCGTGTCATGTCACGAATCGATGCTGCGTTAAGGATCAACTATCAAATCATTTCTGAAGAAGTTGCGCTGAACGATCCATATGATGCTAATTTTGTATTACCGCGCTATTTTCTACTACTTGCAGAATTAGATCAATTTGATCATGCACTTCACTACGAATTAGAACAATTAAATGAAAAAGATCAACAAATTGCTCGAATCTTATCCTTATTCAACCAAAAGTTAAACCTTATTACTGGTTCTCTTTACGATTCTATTGTACAAACCATGTTACCAACGCCACAAAAAGTCAATTTTTCTGAAAGTGGCTTCAGTTTTACCAGTCAGCAATACCTGAAACAAGGTAGCTTTATTCATGTCACCCTGAGTCATCCTGAAAATTTCTTCCATATTGCAGCAACGGCACAAATTGCGTACTCGGAACCTGCTGAAAATGAGCAATATCGTGTAGGTGCTTACTTCATTACCTTACATCCACAAGATAAAGTCAAACTGGCTGAATGTATTCAACAAAACATCACCCTACAAAATAATTGATATTGAACATATGGACTCTACTTTATTCGCTTTTGCCTTGATTGCCTTAGGTATGGCACTCACCCCTGGCCCAAATATGATTTATCTGATCTCAAGGTCCTTGTGTCAGGGCAAAACTGCGGGAATGGTTTCATTGGGCGGCACAGCGCTCGGTTTTGTATTTTATATGCTGTGTGCTGCTTTTGGGATCACCGCTTTATTAATGACGATTCCAGTTGCATACGATGTTTTAAAAATTGCTGGTGCGCTCTACCTGACTTATCTCGGCTGGAAAGCAATTCGCTCTCCTCATTCGCCTTTTGAGATTGCCAGTCAACAGTCTTATTCTAATTCAAAACTATTTTTAATGGGCTTTTTGACCAATCTACTCAATCCTAAAATTGCGATGATGTACTTAGCTTTGCTGCCACAATTTATCAAACCACACCAAGGCGATGTTTTAGTGCAAACGCTGAGTTTAGGTTTTGTGCAAATTGTGATTAGTCTACTCATCAACATGCTGTTTATTTTTACCGCCAGTTCATTTACTCAATTTTTAAATCGTCACGTACTTTGGTTAAAAGTACAAAAATGGTTTATGGGTACGGTATTTTTTGGCTTAGCAACACAAATCATACTGAGCTCTAAAAGATAACACCAAGCTACCTAATATAAATTTAAATGTTTTCAATAAGATATGGTAGTACTAGCTTTACAGTAACACGTATCAACGTATATCCAATGACATCCATCTTAGCCACACCCATAAAAAACGACTCAAAGTGGAGTATTTACTTTGAGTCAAATAGGGTCTGTTGACAATTCGTCTATGTTTGCGACTACGTGTGTTTTTTAGGCGATACTAGGCGCGAGATACGAAATTTAGTCATTCTAAATGAGTAGTTCGTAACGACGTAGCGGCAAAAAACACACTAGTCCCCCGCTGCGCCTTGCGCTGCAAACAAAGCAGTGGTTTGTTCTTGCTCAGGGTTGTGGCTAAAATTATCTCAGCCTTCGTTATGAAACTCGAAAATAGTCTCGCTATTCTCATTCATGCTTTACGACGTATACGTCTCATGCTCAATTTTAACCTACAACGCAAGCCATTTATGAAATGTCTACAGACCCTGTACTAATTTAAAAAGTTTCTTTTTGATAAGCAATTATTCTGCCAACTTATGAATTCGCTTGGCATAACTTGAATGGACAGAATGATCAAGCTTAGTCAAAATACCATTATCCCCCAAGATACGACGGGCACCTGTTTGCGCCCATTGCGGCAATAAAGCATAAGCACTATGTACTGATTGTAAGTAATCAGGTACCGCAATAAATAACCGTGGCTTAATTAAAGCACTCACAACTGCATCGGCAACCTGTTGTGGTGTCACCGCTGGAATCGTTTTTGCCGCATTTTCAGTTCCAGCGGTGAGCTCTGTCAGCACTTTACTGGGTAAAATTGCCGTGAACTGAATAGCAGAATCACGAAACTCACCTGCAACTGCTTCGGTGAGACCAATCACAGCAAATTTAGTCCCTGAATAAACCGCAGAACCCGGCAAGGCAAAACGCCCTGCAAGTGATGCGATATTAACAATATGGCCTTGTTTATATTTAAGCAGTTCAGGAAGTGCCAATTGCATACCAATGATGACACCACGAAAGTTAATATCAATCTGTGCATCTGCTAAAGCGGGATCTTCATCCAGAAAAGCCCCCATCGGCATAATCCCAGCATTATTTACTAAAGCATAAAGACTGCCATAATGTTGAATGGTGTTTTGAATAAATTGGGCAAATGATTCACGATCACGCACATCCACTTTAAAAGCTTTGGCACCAATACGTTGTGCTTCTTTTTCAGCAAGTGCTAAATCGAGATCACCAATACTGACTTTTGCACCTTGTGCAATTAAAGCTTCCGCGGTAGCTAAACCAATACCACGTGCGGCACCAGTAATCGCAATCACTTTGTCTTTTAATTTTTGTTTTTTAAACATTGCGTTATCCTTTATTTAAAATCTTGGTAAATTTCATATCCATCCTCTTTATTTAGGTTTGAATATGATGAAAGTTAAAATCTCTTTCTCATACAACATCTTCTTGCTTTAAGCTTGTGCTTGGTCCAGGTTGATGATCAATCAGATACTCAGCTAAATTAAAATGTTTCATCTTTACTCGGAGTTTATAGGTTGACCATGGCCAAACTGTACTGTTACGTCCATTGCGATCGATAAAATAGCTTTGACATCCACCCTTATTCCATACTGTGGTTTGCAAAGCTGCTTGGACTTTTTCATTAAAAACTTTGGTGATTTTGGGATTTGGTTCAATGGTCTTGATGCCCAATTGAATTGCCTGTTTCAAAGCATCGATAATGTAATCAAGCTGAGCTTCAATGATAATAAATGCTGAAGAACTTACAGCGACATTGGGACCAAACATCAAAAAAACATTTGGGCAATTTTCGATCATTGTCCCCATATAGCCTTCAGGACTACCCTGCCAAACATCGGACATACGCTGCCCAAAACGGTTATAGACATGATTGGCAATGGGTGGTTCAGCAATCTCAAACCCTGTACCAAGAATAATCACATCAGCTTCACAATGTTCACCATTACTTGCAATTAAGGTATTGCCTTTAATTTCAGATAAACCACTGGCAATCACCTCCACATTGTCTTGTGCTAAAGCGGGATACCAATTGTTGGATTGCAAAATACGTTTACAACCAATAATAAAATTGGGGGTTAATTTTTCTCGTAGGCGCGGATTTTTAATATGGTAATTTAAATGCCATTTGGCTAATTTTTGGAATTGCTTCATTGCCGCAGGACTTTGAATTCCACCATTTATCGTTTCAAAAATTCCATAGACTGAGCCTCGCATCAGCTGTTGAGTCAGTGGTAACAGCTTAAACATGGCACGAACAGGTGCAAGTAATGGCATGTCTGACTTTGGCAAAATCCATTGTGCAGTACGTTGAAAGATCGTCAGTTGTTTAACTTGGGGTTGAATCTGCGGTACAAACTGGATGGCAGAAGCACCTGTTCCAATCACCGCAACCCGTTGAGCTGTTAAGTCCAGATCATGCCGCCATTGTGAAGAATGGAAAATTTCTCCTTTAAAAGTTTCAATACCTTTAACATCAGGCAATACAGGTTCATGCATGGGACCACAAGCTAGAATCGCAAATTGAGATCTTAACTCGCCCTGTTCGGTTTGGATAATCCAGCAATTTTCCACATCGGACCACTGTGCTTGTAAAGCTTCACGATTCAAATGCACATGTGGCATGACCTTGTACTTATCGACCACATCAAATAAATATTGTTTAATTTCTTTTTGCTGTGCAAAGACCCGTGACCATCCAGGGTTTTGTTCAAAAGAGTATGAATAGAGCGCCGATGGTACATCACAGGCGCAACCTGGATAGGTATTTTCACGCCAGACCCCGCCCATTTCAGCAGCCTTTTCCAGCAATATAAAATCTTCAATCCCTGCTTGTTTTAATTTGATTGCGGCACCAAGACCAGCAAAACCACCACCCACGATAATCACTTTATAAAAGTTTTTATCTTTAGTGCTTTTTTTCATTTGTTCCATGTTGAAAATCGCTTAGAATATAAACAATAGGAATACAATGTCAAAAACGGAATGACTTGTCAATTTCCATTGTTTAACAATTTTGAATATTTATTTGGTATTCTTTGCCTATGAATGAACCAACTTTAACTCGTGCAGAACGTCAACGTATCCAATTACAAGCTGATATTTTAGAAGCTGCGTTTTTAGAATTTTCTGAGCGTGGATACCATCAAACAGCGATTTCAGATATAGCCAAACGCTTAGGCATTGGTCATGGTACTTTTTATCGCCATTTTGAAAATAAACGCGATATCTTGCAGCATGTTATTTCTGATACCATGCAAAAAATCATGGCATTGCTTACCGGTGAAAATGCACCTCAAGCAGTGAATAATATTGAAGAGTACCGTGAACAATGTCAGCGAATTTCTGAACGCTTCCGTCTTTTTGCACAAGAGAATCCTCTAACTCTAAAATTATTATTACTTGAAGCAACCTCAATAGATGCTGAAATGACCAGATTTATTCAAAACTTGATGCAAATGGCGGGTATTTTTACTGCCAACTATTTAAAACATGGGGTAGATTCTGGCTTTTTTCGTGAAAATTTAGATTGTGAAAATACGGGGCATAATATCATTGGGATGATTACCAATGGGGCTTTACGCTTTTTAGCCAATCCTGAAGATCTCAAAGGTTTAAAAAACTATGGCGATTCGATTATTGAATTAATCATAGGCGGAGTTGCTAAGCCATCAGCCTGATTTATAGCAATCAACAGAATATAAATTAAACTGTTTTCTTTATCTCATTCAATCCTACGGGTTATGGTTATCTTGTGAAGACATCAATCTCACCCATGGACGGAGATATAGCCTCAATACAGTTTTTTATTTTTTATCCTAAGATTGAAATAATACTTAAATTTACTCAAAAACTGTCCATAACATAGATTATGGGCAGTTTTTAATGAGATAAAATATTAGACTTCTTTCATAAGTCCTTTTTAAAACCATAAATCAATATAAAATCCCCCTCATCCTAGCCTTCTCCCAGAGGGAGAAGGAACTTTCAATACCAATATGATTCACTCCACATGATCATTTTTTGATTTATGAAAGATCTTTATTGAAGATAAGTTTGCATTTTTAAATGCTATTTTTTATAACGAATACAATTACGCCCATCTTTTTTTGCCAGATATAAATATTCATCAGCAGCTTTAAACACCTTATGGATGTCGGTAGAAATTTCAGGCCAATGCGCAATCCCTATTGACACGGTAATCGCAGGTATTTCTCCGATTGGCGTTACTTCTAATGCCTGCCGAATCCGTTCTGCAATATTAATGGTTAAATTTTGGCTATCAATCGGGCTTAGAATCACAAATTCTTCTCCACCAATCCGACAACAAACATCAATATTCCTAACACAATCTTTAATATTTTGTGCAGTCTTGGTCAGGACTAAGTCGCCTTTTTCATGTCCATATTGATCATTAATTTTTTTAAAATAATCGATATCCACAGCAATAATTGCAAATGGTGCGTCATTTTTCATTAAGCGTTCAATATGTAACTCCATCCCTCTGCGGTTATAAAATCCTGTTAACGGGTCTGTATTTACATAATGATTGAGTGTAGAGATTTTTTTCTTAAAATTTGAAGAACTCTGTAACAGTGAGCGTTTAAAATTCCTCACTTCATAATATAAAGCATCTACATCTTTAATTTGAGTTGCAGTCTCTGGGTTATTGAGATGACTCGCCATGGTTGCTAAGCGGTTTAAAGGCGCTGAGATATAATATGATATCTTCCAAATAATCAAAAAGATCAAAATATAAAAACCAAGCATATAAGCAATAATTTTATAAATCAGATATGGAACTTTTTCTAAAAGCTTATGGGTCGGTTGTTGTGAAACGATGATCCAGTTGGTATGACTGACTCTGGCAAAGCCCGCTAAATTATCTACGCCTTTGCTATTGATCAGTCTTATTTTTCCAATCATATGACTGGTCATATAGTTAAGACCGGTATTGTCTGTTGCAAGAGTACCAATTCGACTCGCATCAGGATGAAAAATAATTTTCCTATTGCTATCCAATACATACATATAACTGTCTTTATAGTTAAAGCTCAGTGTCAATAACTCGTTAATGATATTTTTTTCTTTTAAATAAATTGCACCACCAATAAAGCCCAGATACTTTTTATCTTTATCAAAAATAGGCTGTGAAATAAAAACAATTAAATTGTTTTTGATTGAATAATATGGGCTTGTGATCACTGTCTTTTGCGTTTCAATGGACTGTTTAAAGCCTAATGTTGTATTCACCACATTTTTATTAATGGCAATTTTTGAAGGTGAGTAATTCAGTACATGCCCGTATTTATCCGAAATAATCACACTGTCAAAGTAATTCGATTGAAATTTTAGTCGATCCACTTCCAACTGTTTAAATTGCTCATCATTAAATGAATCCCCCAGCAAAGTGGCACTATAATTTAACTGCTTTAACACAGTCTGAATTTGAGAATCCGTTTTTTGGGCAATCTTAGTGGCATATTCCATATTTACTGAAAGAGAAGTATCTAGTAGTTCTTTTTTTTGAATAGAATAATTCACGAAAAGTGAAGCAATAAATAGAATAGCGATGCTGAATATTGCTAAAAAAAGAATAAGTTTTCTCAGATTTAACTTTAAACAAAATATGAGTTTTTTCAGTTTCATGAGGTCATTTGCAAAACAGCATTTGATTGAATTTTATTCTTTTTTACTTAGTATTACTACAATATTTTTACCATTGTTTAATTTATTTTCATGATTTTTAAATGGTTTCCCTTAACATAATTTTTAAGAAAATTTGTTGAAGATAATCATCAGGCTTTGCTCAATGAATTTTTAGCGACTTTAACTCAGTATATAAACCATGCGAAAGTATACAAATGACGAATATATTGCCTCATAAAAATAAACTGAATAAGGTGTAAATTAAACCAAAAAAATACCTGTATTATTTTATTTCCCCATGGCTATATGCCTTTACTATAGGCACTACAGATATCATGAGGCTAACTAAGAATTGCTTGAAGTTGCATATCATTTTAGCGTATTTCGGAAGTCATATGTTCTATTAAGTGAAATGCTTAAAATGATTTAAATCACACCATTATCTTTTTTATTTTAACGTTTCTATCCTAGAAAAATAGAGAAAAATAAATAGAAAATGCACATGAATAAGAATTATTTTACTCAATGGATCTATGAGCCTTTGAACAGAATATTTTGATCATCGTTGTCTTCTAAAAATGATACTCTCGTCAACCTTATCTGACAGTTATCCATTTTATCATATATCTGTCAGATTAAAGCTATATTTGGCTTTTAAGGATCACAAACCATCTTTACTCTGTTTACATCCAATCACCATAATACTCGTAATAATATCACCTGGACCCGTCAGTGCTGTGATATTACAAAGGTATTGAGCATGCTCTTGTACAGCGTTTTGATAGTATCCTGTTGGACGATATTGATTTTCATAAATAGCGCCAACAACACCTTGCCCGCCTGTTTGACCAACGACACGCTGACCCGCATATTCAGTCCCCGTTTGTACAAATTGCTGTACGACACGTTGTGAAACAATCGAATTTTCCCACATTGCAGAGCCACCTAATTTACTCGCTGGGACGCGATAAGTTGGTGAGCCAAAGATTCCGATTGCTTTATTTACATGTTGCCCAACCAATTTATCAGCAGCCTGTTGCACAGGATTAGGTGTTGAAACACAACCAGTGAGTAACAAGCCTAATGTGAATACAGCCAAAATAGCTGCGACTCTATGTTTATCTCCCTTACTCTGGCGTTGTCGGTTATTGCTTGTACTGATTGTCAATTGTTGTTTACTGATCATAAGAAAGTTTCCTTTTGCTTACGCTGATGATTTATCTACACTAAAACCAATAAAATTTTTTATAAAACACTTCGATGCTTTAGACATCATGAGCAATCATAAATTATGGATCAAGATAATATTCAGCCCGCACATTGCCTTGTTCCAATTCATAAGCGCGTTCAGCCACACGTTCAAGCGACTGTCGGTCACAATCCAATGCGGTCAAGTTTTTACCCGAAGGTTTAACTGCATTTTCATCATCAAATACAGCTTGATCACATTGATCATCTTTAAAATTTTGCAAAGATTGCCACTCTACTTGAGCATCAGCTAATCTGCTTTGTTGATATGCTGAGAGCTTGGGTGTTAGTTTTTTTACGGCCTGATTTAATCTTTCATTCTGACCTAAATGCTCTGCACTGATACACAGTTGCTTGTTCCCTGTGGTTTTTGCTGTATTTATACAGCTTTGGTAGGTTTTTGAGTATTGCAATGTCGGTGCAGCTGATAACAAAGTCGCAAAGCTACATAAGCTACCAATGCTCAAAATATAGATGTATTTTGAGTATATTTTATTCATATTCTTAACCACTTTCTAAAAAGGTTTATTGCAGAAGTGTCTATAATTTATTCACATACTAGATATACTTTATAGTTTAATTCATGTGAAATTAAAACCACAAAAAGGCAAATACTATACAAAATTTAAGACATTTTATTCAGACTATATTTAGTCTTATCCATACAATTCGGCCTTAAGCCTATGAATTTTTTATCACATTGCATACTGAGCACTGCTTGGCTTGTAATGCAAAATATCGCGTGAGATCAGCGTGTTGCTACTATCTAAATTAACTGCACAAATCTATATACAAAATAAGGCAGTACAAAGTTGATGCTAAGATGAACTCAGATTTTTGAAATGTTATTACTGTGCAATACAAGACGCTATATAAGATAATTATTATTCAATAGATTCTGTAAAATTCACTATTTAAATAGACCATTAAAGTACATTTTAAATAGATAAAAAAATGACCTTAGCGAAGATACGCTAAGGTCACGTTTACAACAAATAAATTAGCCTGGGAAAATACCGCGTTCCATACGTGCTTTCAAGATACGCTCACAACCTAAAATAAAGGCAGCCGTTCTTAAACTACATACTTTGTCATTTGAGGTCTGCCATACATCATTAATCGCTTGAACCATTAATTTATCGAGTCTTTGGTTAATTTCTTCTTCCGACCAGAAGTAGCTCGACATATCTTGAACCCATTCAAAATAACTGACCGTTACACCACCCGCATTACAAATCACATCTGGTACAACCGTGATACCACGTTGGATTAAGATATCATCTGCTTCTGGATAAGTTGGACCGTTTGCGCCTTCTAGTACCAATTTCGCTGTTAATTTCTGTGCGCGTTCAACCGTGATTTGACCTTCCAATGCGGCAGGAATCAAGATATCCATTTCAACATCCCAGAAATCTTCATCGCTAATCGCTTGAGCACCAGCAAAGCCCCCCACACCTTGATTACTTTCTAGATAAGTTTTTAAAGTAGCTAAATCAATACCTTGAGGATTATAAATCGTCCCTGTATGGTCTTGAATCGTTACAATAATAGATTTCGAATCGGCAAATAGATATGCAGCTTCACTACCAACGTTACCAAAACCTTGGACAGCAACTCGTGCACCCTCTAAAGGAAGTTTAATTTTTGCGGCAACTTGTTGACCGGTAATAAATACACCACGACCCGTTGCTTTAATACGTCCTAAAGAACCACCTAAATGAATCGGCTTACCTGTAACAACACCTGTTACGGTATGGCCTTGACCCGAAGAATATGTATCCATAATCCAGCCCATAACGTTAGGATTGGTGCCAACATCCGGCGCTGGAATATCTTTTTGTGGGCCAATGATATGGCTAATTTCACTGGTATAACGACGTGTTAAGCGCTCTAACTCACGTGGAGAAAGCTGACGAGGATCAACACGAACACCACCTTTTGCACCGCCAAAAGGTAGATTTAAAACCGCAGTTTTAATGGTCATCCATGCAGAAAGTGCCATCACTTCATTGAGATCTACATCTGGATGGTAACGAATACCGCCCTTACCTGGACCACGCGATAAGTTATGTTGAACGCGATAGCCTTCGAAATGACGGATTGTGCCATCATCCATTACAATCGGTACATCGACAATCAAAGCACGTTTTGGTCGCTTTAACGTGTCGACATAATCTTTCAGATGTTCTAAATACGGTGTAACTCGCTCAATCTGTTCGAGGTAGGTAGACCATGGACCGTTATTTTGAGAGATATAAGATAAATTAGACATACTTTGCTTATCCTTTTGATGAAGTCACTTGAATCATCAATCAAATATGTAGTTAAAAATAATATAAGCGGCTAATTTGGCAGTTCTGTTGTCCAAATCAAACCGCGGATTACATTCAGCCACATCAAAAACTTTGATCTTGCCAGTTTTTTTAATGGCTTCTAATAATGGGTCAAAAATAGATAAATCGATTCCTTTCACCGCAGGTGCGCTGACACCCGGCGCAATGCTAGCGTTAAATACATCAAGGTCAACCGTAATATACAAATAGTCTACTTTTTTAATAAAATTATTTATTCTTAAGATTAAATTTTCAACATTTTGCAGTTTTAATTCATAATCGTAAATATAATTACAGTTTAAACGCTCTGCTGTGTCAAACAAAATTTTAGTATTTGAATGCTTGGCAACACCGATACACATGTAGTTAAATTCTTGATGAAACTGTTCTGATAGTTTAGCTGCATTTAAAAAAGGTGTGCCTGAAGTGACCTGTTCAGCTTCACGCAAATCAAAGTGTGCATCGAAGTTAATAATGCCGATTTTCTTATTCAGATGATTATTTTGAATGTATTGAAATAAACCAGAAAAACTCCCAAAGGCAACTTCATGCCCACCGCCTAACACAATCGGCTTCATATCGGAATTTAAACTACGTTCGACTTGATGCGCCAATTCCGCCTGTGCTATTTCAAGTTCAGCATGATCACAAAGCACGGTGCCTAAATCGATAATGGTCACAGGTTGATGCACAGGTAAATTTGCCAATTGAGCACGGATCATATCTGGTGCATCCGCTGCACCTAAACGTCCATGGTTGCGTTTAACACCTTCATCTGAACTAAAACCAATAAAAGCAAAAGATGCTTGAGGACTGGTATTGATCACTTGATGGAGACGTAGATGTGCATCACCTTCCCCATCTTGTCGTCCTTGCCACTTAAATGAATGATTCATTATTAATATCACTTTATAAAAATCAATCTCAAGCTGAGATCAAGATTTCATTTCCATGTTGGATGATTCGTTTTGATAAATCACCGCCAAGCCAATACACAATCTCAGATGGATGCTCAATATCCCAAGCAATAAAATCCGCCACTTTACCCTGTTCTAATGTGCCATGCGTATCTTGTAAGCCGAGTGCATAAGCAGCATGCGTTGTGACACCTGCGAGTGCTTGTTCTGGTGTTAAACGGAATAATGTACTACCCATATTCAGCATTAAACGTAATGACAAGGCTGGCGATGTTCCTGGATTTAAATCACTGGATAATGCGATACGTACACCATGTTGCTGCAAACTATCTAAAGGTGGATACTTGGTTTCTCTCAGAAAATAGAATGCTCCCGGCAATAACACAGCAACTGTGCCTGAAGCAGCCATGGCTTTGGCATCAGCTTCAGTCATGTATTCCAAATGATCTGCGGATAAAGCATGGTAACGTGCAGCAAGCGTTGAACCACCGAGGGACGAAAGTTGTTCTGCATGTAATTTAACAGGTAGGTTTAATGCCTGAGCTACTTTAAAAACACGTTCAACTTGCGCAGGAGAAAAAGCCAAATGCTCACAGAAAGCATCGACAGCATCGACTAAACCTTCTTGATGCAGTTTGGGTAACATCTCGGTACAGATATGTTCAATATAAGCATCACTTTGATCTTGATACTCAGGTGGCAAAGCATGCGCTGCCAAACACGTACTTTTTACGGTCATCGGTAAAGTTTGAGCGACTTGACGAATCACACGGAGCATTTTACGTTCATTGCTATAGTCCAGACCATATCCCGACTTAATTTCAATGGTGGTTACACCATCTTTAAGCATACAACGAATACGTTTGAGTGCCGAAGCAAGGAGCTGTTCCTCACTTGCTTCTCGTGTTGCTCTTACAGTGCTTGCAATACCACCGCCACTCGCTGCGATTTCCGCATAACTGACACCTTGCAAACGTTTTTCAAACTCAACACTGCGATTTCCGCCAAATACACTATGCGTATGACAATCAATTAAACCGGGAGTCACCCATGCGCCATTGAGGTCAATGATCTCAGCATAGTCATCTACAGGAACATCTTTTTCTGCGCCAATCCAGTGAATATGTTGTGCTAAAGTGACGATTGCAGCAGATTCAATACTGGAATATTGCCCATCTTGCATGGTTGCAATATGACAATTTGTCCAAAGTTTTTTCATTGATATTTCCTCTTGCTGCTCATGCTTTAAGCGCGCTTGAGCAGCTTCAGTATCAGCTTTCCATTTCGATGTTTTGTTGGAGGTCTGGTTTTTCTTTTACTGAATTTTGCTTGGGCTTCACCCATATCGTGTAAGCAATCCAGAGTAAAACCAACCATGTTATACCGACATAAAGTGCAGGTCTTGAGTCTGGGAAATATCCCATCATGGCTAAAATAAACAGCATAAATACAATGGCAAATGCAGGTGCATAAGGCCAGCCAATCACAGGAAAATCTAATGCTTTAATCTCTGATTTAGACAGTTTACGGCGCATGCCCACTTGAGAAAGTAAAATCATTAACCATACCCAAACCGTTGCAAATGTTGCAATTGAAGCGATGATAATAAATACATTTTCGGGGATCAGATAATTAAGCACGACGCCGACAAGTAACACACCAGCCATCACTACAACAGTCATCCAAGGAACACCATTACGTGAGAGTTTCTGGAACACTTGAGGTGCTTGTTTATGCTTAGACATACCATACAGCATACGTCCTGCACCAAATACATCACTATTGATCGCGGAAATTGCAGCTGTAATCACCACAATATTTAAAACAGTTGCTGCAGATTTGATGCCTAAATTTTCAAAAATTTGTACAAATGGACTGCCTTGGCTACCAATTTGATTCCATGGGAAAATTGACATCAATACAAAAATTGTCAGAATATAAAAAAGTAAGATACGTACAGGAACCGCATTAATTGCACGCGGAATCGACGTTTTCGGATCTTGTGACTCACCTGCTGTAATCCCAATGATTTCGATGCCACCGAATGCAAATACCACAACTGATAAGCAGGCAACTAAACCCATAATCCCATTGGGCATAAAACCTTCATGTATCCATAGGTTTTGGATACCTGGTACAAAGCCTGTGTGATCTGCATTAAAGCCGTAGAACATCAGACCAAAACCACCCAAAATCATGGCAACAATAGCGCTGACCTTGACGATGGATAGCCAGAACTCGACTTCACCAAAGACTTTAACGTGAATCAGGTTAATTGCCCCTAAGAACATAATCAGCGATAAAATCCAGATCCATCGTGGCACATCGGGGTACCAAAACCCCATATAGATACCGAAAGCAGTCACGTCAGCCAAGGCGACAATGATCATTTCAAAAACGTAGGTCCAACCTGTGGTAAAACCAGCTAAAGGACCAATATAATTTGAGGCATATTCACTAAAAGAACCTGATACGGGGTTATGAACAGCCATTTCCCCTAATGCTCGCATCACAATATAAATTGCAATCCCTGCAACCATATAAGCAATTAAAACAGACGGACCTGCCATTTTAATTGCCGTTGCTGATCCATAGAAAAGCCCCGTGCCAATCGCTGAACCCAATGCCAAAAAGCGGATATGACGGGTGTTTAACCCCCGCTGTAATGTGGAGTGTTGTGACATTATAATCTCCAATCCTTGAGGAAATTTAGTTAGATTCGGTCACTCCATGTGACCGTTTTATTGATCACACTTCAGACAAGCTCGGTAATAGCTTCGCAATCAGCAATTCGTTCAGGCAACCACTTGCGAGCAATTCACTTGCTTGTTCGATATCTGGCGCGAAGAAACGATCTTCACTGTAATACGCCACTTGATCACGCAGAATTTTGCGGGCACGTTCAAGTTTAGGAGAGCTTTTCAATCCTTCACGGAAATCAAGTCCTTGACATGCACCTAACCACTCAACTGCAAGAATGCCGCGAACGTTATCAGCCATATACCACAAGCGTTTTCCTGCATTAGGCGCCATGGAAACATGGTCTTCCTGATTTGCAGAGGTCGGTAAACTATCAACACTGGCAGGATGTGCAAGTGCTTTATTGTCACTGGCCAACGCAGCGGCTGTTACTTGAGCAATCATAAAGCCCGAATTCACCCCACCATTGGCAACCAAAAATGGAGGAAGTTGTGACATATGGCGATCCATCATCATCGAAACACGACGTTCAGACAGTGAGCCAATCTCAGCAATCGCTAAGGCCAAATTATCAGCAGCCATTGCCACTGGTTCAGCATGGAAGTTACCTGCTGAGATTACGTCACCTTCTGCCGCAAACACCAATGGGTTATCTGAAACTGCATTCGACTCAATCGCTAATACTTCTGCCGCTTGGCGAATTTGCGTTAAACAAGCCCCCATTACTTGAGGTTGGCAACGCAGTGAATACGGGTCTTGAACCTTGCTACAATCCTCATGCGAATGTGCAATTTCACTTGATTCAGTCAATAAGTCACGATATGCAGCGGCAACATCAATTTGACCACGCTGACCACGAACTTCATGGACACGCGCATCAAACGGTGCACGTGAACCGAGCATAGCTTCAACGCTTAATCCACCACAAACGGTCGCAGCAGCAAATAAATCTTCTGCTTCAAATAGACCACGTAATGCGTATGCTGTTGAAACCTGAGTACCATTTAAAAGTGCCAAACCTTCTTTGGCCGCTAAAGTAATGGGTTCTAAGCCTGCAATTTTAAGTGCTTCAACTGCTGGTAACCATTCCCCTTTATAGCGTGCTTTACTTTCACCGAGTAAAACCAGAGACATATGTGCAAGGGGTGCCAAGTCACCAGAAGCGCCGACTGAACCTTTTAATGGAATATGCGGATAGACTTCTGCATTGATCAAGGCAAGGATTGCATCAATCACTTTAGGACGGATACCAGAAAACCCACGTGCCAAACTATTGGCCTTTAACAACATAATTAAGCGAACCATCGCATCATCTAAAGGTACGCCCACACCGGCGGCATGAGAAAGTACCAATGAGCGTTGTAATTGTTCTAAGTCTTCAGGGGCAATTTTACTTGAAGCGAGTAAGCCAAAACCAGTATTGATTCCGTAAGCTGTGCGTCCTTCATTCACAATTTTTTCGACACACGCAACACTTGCATTGATGCCAGCATAAGCACTGTCATCCAGTTTAACTTTAATTGGATTTAAATACGCTTGGCGAAGATCTGCGAGTGTGAGCTTGCCTGGTTGAATTAAGAGTTCCATTTTGACGTCCTGTTTTGCGCTATATTGTTCTCTTACGATGCCGCTTACACAATTGCAAAAAGCATCGTAATGTCCATGTCTTTTATTTGGTGATCATCGGCAAGTTCAAACCTTGCGCTTTGGCACATTCAACGGCGATATCATAACCAGCATCTGCATGACGCATTACGCCTGTTGCTGGGTCATTGGTCAACACACGAGCAATACGTGCTGCTGCTTCATCCGTACCATCACAAACAATCACGACACCTGAGTGTTGAGAGAAGCCCATTCCTACACCACCACCGTGATGTAATGAAACCCAAGTCGCACCACCTGCTGTATTAAGTAAAGCATTCAGCAATGGCCAATCAGATACAGCATCAGAACCATCTTGCATTGCTTCAGTTTCACGGTTTGGACTGGAAACTGAGCCTGAGTCTAAATGATCGCGACCTATGACGATTGGTGCTGAAAGCTCACCACTACGTACCATTTCGTTAAATGCCAGACCTAATTTTGCACGTAGTCCTAAGCCAACCCAGCAAATACGCGCTGGTAAGCCTTGGAAGCTAATCCGTTCTCTTGCCATGTCTAACCAACGATGTAAATGTTCATCGTCTGGAATCAATTCTTTAACTTTTGCATCTGTTTTATAGATATCTTCTGGATCACCTGAAAGTGCAACCCAACGGAATGGCCCAATACCACGACAGAATAATGGACGGATATAAGCTGGTACAAAACCAGGGAAATCAAATGCGTTTTCTACGCCTTCTTCCTGCGCCATTTGACGGATATTATTGCCATAGTCAAAGGTTGGAACACCCATTTTTTGGAAATCCAGCATCGCTTGTACATGCTTTGCCATAGATTGTTTTGCAGCTTTTACCACTACTTCTGGCTCAGTTTTGGCACGTTGACGATATTCTTCCCATGTCCAACCAATTGGTAAATAGCCATTGAGAGGATCATGTGCACTGGTTTGATCCGTCACCATGTCCGGATGAACACCACGGCGAACCAATTCAGGTAAAATCTCAGCTGCATTGCCATGTAGCGCAATCGAAATCACTTTGCCTTCTTTGGTATAACGATCGATACGCGCTAAAGCATCATCTAAATCTGTGGCTTGCTCATCGACATAACGTGTACGTAAACGGAAATCAATGCTGGCTTGCTGACATTCGATATTAAGCGAGCATGCACCTGCCAATGTCGCAGCTAAAGGCTGAGCCCCACCCATTCCACCTAATCCAGCAGTCAACACCCAACGACCTGTTAAGTCACCGTTGTAGTGCTGGCGACCAGCTTCAACAAAAGTTTCATAGGTACCTTGTACAATGCCTTGGCTGCCGATATAGATCCAAGAACCTGCGGTCATTTGACCATACATTGCTAAGCCTTTGGCATCTAACTCGTTAAAATGTTGCCAATTTGCCCAATGTGGAACTAAGTTTGAATTGGCAATAAGAACACGTGGTGCATCTTTATGTGTTTTGAACACACCAACGGGTTTACCTGATTGAACCAATAAAGTTTCGTCATTTTCTAAAGTTTTAAGTGTTTCAACAATCTTGTCATAACATTCCCAATTACGTGCAGCACGACCAATACCGCCATAAACAACGAGTTCTTTTGGATTCTCTGCGACATCAGGATCAAGATTATTCATCAACATACGCAGTGGAGCTTCAGTCAACCAACTTTTTGCATTGAGCTTGGTACCACGAGGTGCGCGAATTTCTACATCACGAAATTTTGTTGTCGTTGTTGTCACAATAGGACTCCTTCCTTTGAGTTTAAACCAGCAAATTAAACTGCATTCACTGTATAGCAATGTACTAACTTGTATATACATCTATATACTACACAAATCTTTAATATTGAAAAGATGCTTTTTAAATTATTTTTAAAAAAATTTATAAACATATAAAATAAATAGATTTATTTTTCATAAAAACAAAAAAACGCAGACAACTTCAGCTTGTATGCGTTTAAGTAAAATCAATAAAATTTAGATTTTTGTGAGTTGTATTAGACAAGTTTGCTTTAAAAATTGCTGATTTAAAATGATTGTCTTTAATGATTTTTCATATTCGAGTTTAAGACTGTCCTGATGTTCCAAATGAAAAATCTGTTGACCAATTTCGATAACTAACACCTCAACACTCTGATTAAAAATAAACATCACGTCAGATAATATGGGTATTTCTAAGGCTTCTGGAGAGAAAATCCACTGATACTGTGCATCAAACTTTTTTGGATTATAAATCAAATTAAAATCGCGAATGTGCCCTGCCAGCAATTCACAACTGACCATGCTGTCTCCACGAAACTCGACGGACTGCAATGTTTTTAAATGCTTAAAATCATCATCTATACGCAGTGAAAGACCTTGACCTTCCAATACCGTCAAAAAGCGATTCATCCCATTAAACTTGGAAAAATCACCCGATGTTTTCACATCGGCCATCGAAATCCGCCAATCAAACTCAGCTAAGCTTTCACCGACACTACGGGCGATTTCAAGCGTATAGCCTTCGCCATTTTTCCATCGCATTTTTTTGTAATGGCTGGCTTTTAAAAGCTCAATCATTGGGTAAATTTACCTTCCAAATAATAGCGACTGCCAGGATAAATTAGCCTTGCACTGGAAATCAGTTGTTTATTGGACCATGTTCTACGACGGATCAATAAACAAGGCTCTGTTTTATTGATTTTTAACCATTTACATTCTTGTGCTGAAGCAAGAATCGCAGTAACCACATGCTCACCTTCAGTAACAGGTGCTTTTGACATTAAATAGGCATTAGGCGTGATAGTTTTAAAATCTTGTGCCAAATAATCTGGAATCAGTACGGGATCAACTAAACGATCTTCGATCTGCACAGGCACATCATTTTCATAATGCACAATGATCGAGTGAAATAAGCGTTGTCCTTCTCGAATTTGCATTAACCGACTTTGTTCTTCATTGGCTTGAATTTGTTCAAGTACCAATACTTCAGCATGATGTTTATGATTTCTCGCAATAATTTCTTCTGCAATATTGTTCACATGAAATAATGCTGTACGACCTTGTCCTTCAGCGACAAAAGACCCTACACCTTGTATACGGACTAATAAGCCTTCACTGGTCAGTTCGCGCAATGCCCGATTGACTGTCATACGACTACAGCCTAGTAAATTCACCAACTCACTTTCTGAAGGAATTTTTTTATTTACAGTCCAGGTTCCTTCATAAATTTTTTGTGAAATCATTTGCTTCACGCGCAAATACAAAGGAACAGGACTATCTTCTTCTAGAGATAAGTCTAGATCATTGTGCTTTGACGCTCTTGACATTGGCTAAAACTCATACAAAATATTCTAAATCATTGTAGCTTGAGTCGATGTTATTTGTATATACAAGCCTATACAAATAATCATGATAAAAATATCCATTACTCATCAATGGCATTCCAACTTATATCAATTTACTCATTTTGCTTTTGCATCATTTAATCATAGATGGTGTAGCGGTCACCCAACGAATATTAATCGGCCTTGTTTGCAGCGCAAGGTTTGACTTCGTCTACGCAAAAGAATTTAAACTTTAAATGTAAAGTGTGGCTGTGTAAGTTTTATTCTCATCAGCTAGGTTTTTAAATCCCTTTTGCTAAGTTTTTACTCAGATTGTTTGAATCCTCCCCCATGCAAAGTTAATACTTCTCACCTTTTTTAAAGGAGGGAGTTTTTCGTTACTCAAATAAATTGAGTTTAACCATACAGCGTTTTGCTATCGCGTGGCGACATAAATAAGGAGGCAAAAGCCTCCTTATTTATTCAATCAAATTAGAAAGTCTTTCTTAAACTCAACCAGTACTGGTGATTATCGCGGTCTTGCAACTGCTCTGGCGTATTTCCAATTGGAAAGGCAACTTCTGCATTGGCTTGAATATTCCACGCACTCGTCCAGTTCAAACCTAAACCTGCACTACTGATTTGAACTTGATTATCGCCTGTCACACCTGCCCAACGCTTAGCATTTAACGTGACTTCTGCTGTATCGATAAATACTTTCGCTGTTAGCTGATGCTTTGCATCGGCAAATAAACTTTGTCTCAGTTCTGCCGTGGCCAAATAACCTGTAGAGCCTGCAAATTGACTCGATTCATAACCACGCACATTAAATGGACCACCACCTAGATATTGCTCTGCACTGTCTAGATTATAAGGACTGTATTGTCCATAAATTCCCAAATATCCTTGCGTGCCCTTATTGCTCAGATTTTGTAAGCGTGACAGATTCAATGTAGCACTATAGTAGTCTCCAGCTGTCTTCGCTGTTTGCGCATCTAAAGCAGCGGCATCATCATTTTTAAATTTCACACGACCATAACTAGTTGAAGCACCATATTGGGTTAAACCTCCACCCAAGAATTGATCAAACTGCGAGCCATCCAGTCGGGCAGTCACCACATCAATATTTCGATGTTTGTAATATTGATTGAGCTGAATATCATCTTTCAGTTGTTTATGATCGTATTGTAAGCTGAGAAGGACTTCTGCATTGTTGGTCAATAAGGCAGGTTGGCTAATGAATACACTACTTTGTGCAGCACTCCCTTCTGCGCCAATGTTTTTTAGCTCTTTTCCAAGTTCATAATCTAGATAAGAATAACTTGCGCCTGCCCGAGTACCCATTCCTGTAAAGGTAAAGGCATAACCCACGCGCCCGTAGTTCATGCGTTTGCCTGCAGTCATCACATCTAAGCTTAGTTCATCACCTAAGCCGGCAAGGTTGTTGGCAGAAATTCCAGCGGTTCCACGCACTTGACTGGTATAACGATTACCAAAGTTATCTGCGCCAATATAACCATTCAACATGGCTGCATTTTGTACTTCAACATTGAGTTGGCTACTTCCGACTGTTGCACCAGGGGTCAAAACATTTCGGGTATTGACCCCATTTAAACGATTGAGCAGTTTGAGTTGTTGTTGCATCTGGTCACTGTTGATGCGCTCACCTTGTTTAAGTGGCGCAACGGTTTGTTCAATCAGCCAGTTTTGCGTTCGACTTTGATTATCAATCTGAGTTTGATCATAATACGCTTCGAGTACATTGATACGTACTACGCCCTGACTTAGATTCTGCTGAGGCAGATAAGCTCGGCTATATGCATAGCCCTGTTGTTGGTAGTAAGTGGTAATCTTTTGGGCAACTTGCCAGAGTTGCTGAAGACTCAGTTGTTTACCTTCGGCATCCGCCACTAAGTGATGCAATTGCGCTGTGCTAAAACGACTATTTCCAGTGATTTCAATTTTGCGTACAGGAATTTGTATATCAGGTGAATTAGGTACGTTATTACTTGCTGAACTTTCTACCTGAACAGCAGCCTGTGGTTCAATACTTTGTCCTTGTTGCTGTTGTTGTAACAGTTGACCCGCATTAGGTGCTGGCGCTGCATAGTTACTGCTGGTCAAAAGCATCAGACAAGCAGCTACAGATATTGCCAATATATTATGTTGTTGTTTCATCAATTAGTGCTCCCCTGCCAAAATTTGAATACCTGTAGTGTTAACTCCACCTTGGCGTACATCTAAATCAACTGTATTTAAGACGTTATTGGTTTCAGGCAAATAACGAGGTCGTTTGAATTGTATGGCTTGTAAATAAGCCGCAGGGGTTAACAGATAAATATCAGCTGTGGTCACAGCGGTGGTATCCACAAGTTTGTAGTTTTGAGCATCTAAGCCACCTAGACTTAAACCTGTAATCGATACATTTTTTGCTTGCCCTGTGGTCGCACTGTCAAATTGTCCTGTTGCTGTTGCAACGTTTAAATTGTCCCCAGCGTAGATACCGTTGAATTGTGCGTTGCTAAGATTAAGCTCAGCGGCAGTTAACCCATTATAAGTACGATTGTTGGCCGTAATTCCAGCGATGTTTTGAATATTGGCTTGGCGAATATCTGCCGTAGTTTGTGCAGTGTTATTCACCAACTCGTAGTTATGTGCATCTGCACCACTTAAACTGACACCCTGAATCGAGACTTGTTTTGCTATACCCACATTTTTATCACTGAATTGTCCTGTTGCTGAAGCAACTTTCAATTCATCGCCTGCAACCATACCAGTGAATTGTGCTGATCCAGTATTTAATGTTGCGTTGGTGGTTGCATCATAAATACGATTATTGGCGGTAATGCCTGTCACTTGGTTAATTTTAGCTTTGGCGATATCTAATGAACCATCCACAAAGCTTAGCTCGTAGTTCTTGTCTAGACCCGTTGCGGTATTGGTGTATTGACCAGCATCTTTAGCGGTAACTGTTGCTGAAACGCCAGATAGTACAGATTCAGTTTCACCATTGACCAAACCTGTTGCAGTAAAGCCAGCAGCAGTTTGATCTTTACCATTATAAATAGTTGATACGCTATTGGCAGTTACGGTGGCTTTAGCTTTGACGATATCTAAAGCCCCATCAACAAAGCTTAAATCATAATTCTTATCTAGACCTGTTGCGGTGTTAACATATTTGCCTGCATCTTTAGCAGTCACCGTTGCACTGATACCTGAGAGTACTGATTCAGTTTCACCATTGACCAAACCTGTCGCAGTAAAGCCCCCAGCTGTTTGATCTTTACCGTTATAAGTAGTTGATACGCTATTGGCTATTACCGTGGCTTTAGCTTTGGCAATATCTAATGAGCCATCAACAAAGCTTAAATCATAATTCTTGTCTATACCTGTTGCGGTATTGGTGTATTGACCTGCATCTTTAGCAGTCACCGTTGATAAAACACCTGATAAGACAGATTCAGTTTCACCATTCACTAAACCTGTCGCAGTAAAGCCCGCAGCAGTTTGGTCTTTACCGTTATAAGTAGTTGATACACTATTGGCAGTTACTGTCGCTTTAGCCTTAGCAATATCCAAAGAACCATCAACAAAACTTAACTCGTAGTTCTTGTCTAGTCCCGTTGCACTATTGGTATATTTGCCAGCATCTTTAGCAGTCACCGTTGATAAAACACCTGATAAGACAGATTCAGTTTCACCGTTGACTAAGCCTGTCGCACTAAAACCAACAGCCGTTTGGTCTTTACCGTTATAAGTAGTTGATACACTATTGGCAGTTACTGTCGCTTTAGCCTTAGCAATATCTAATGAGCCATCAATAAAAATAAGATCATAGTTCTTGTCTAGACCCGTTGCACTATTGGTATATTGACCTGCATCTTTAGCGGTAACCGTTGCACTGACACCTGAGAGTACGGATTCAGTTTCACCATTGACCAAACCTGTCGCAGTAAAGCCCGCAGCTGTTTGATTTTTACCGTTATAAGTAGTTGATACGCTATTGGCTATTACCGTGGCTTTAGCTTTGGCAATATCTAAYGMRCCATCAACAAAACTTAACTCGTAGTTTTTATCTATGCCTGTTGCAGTATTGGTGTATTGGCCAGCATCTTTAGCGGTAACTGTTGCACTGACACCTGAT
>NZ_LMED01000023.1:91878-382290 GCF_001425285.1 Acinetobacter sp. Root1280
CGTTATAGACTGTATTTAAACTATTGGCGGTCACCGTGGCTTTAGCTTTAGCAATATCTAACGAGCCATCAACAAAACTTAACTCGTAGTTTTTATCTAKRCCTGTTGCGGTATTGGTGTATTGGCCTGCATCTTTAGCGGTAACTGTTGCCGAAACACCTGACAATACAGTTGTAGTTTCGCCATTGACCAAACCAGTCGCACTAAAACCAGCAGCCGTTTGGTCTTTACCGTTATAGGTAGTTGATACACTATTGGCAGTAACAATGGCTTTAGCTTTGGCAATATCTAATGAACCATCAACAAAACTTAGCTCGTAGTTTTTATCTATACCTGCTGCCGTATTGGTATATTGGCCTGCATCTTTAGCGGTAACTGTTGCACTTACACCTAAGAGTACTAATTCAGTTTCACCATTGACTAAACCTGTTGCAGTAAAGCCAGCGGCCGTTTGATCTTTGCCATTGTAAGTGGTTGATATGCTATTGGCGGTTACGGTGGCTTTAGCTTTGGCGATATCCAAAGAACCATCAACAAAACTTAACTCATAATTCTTGTCTAGACCCGTTGCGGTATTGATGTATTTGCCAGCATCTTTAGGCTTTAGCTTTGGCGATATCCAAAGAACCATCAACAAAACTTAACTCATAATTCTTGTCTAGACCCGTTGCGGTATTGATGTATTTGCCAGCATCTTTACCTGTGACAGTTGCAGAAACACCTGACAATACTGTTGTAGTTTCGCCATTGACCAAGCCTGTTGCACTAAAGCCAGCAGCTGTTTGATCTTTACCGTTATAGGTGGTTGATACACTATTGGCTGTTACTGTTGCTTTAGCTTTGGCGATATCCAAAGAGCCATTAACAAAACTGAGCTCATAGTTCTTATCTATACCTGTGGCTGTATTAGCATAACTACCAGCATCTTTACCTGTGACAGTTGCCGAAACATCTGACAATACAGTTGTAGTTTCGCCATTGACCAAGCCTGTTGCACTAAAGCCAACAGCCGTTTGATCTTTACCGTTATAGGTGGTTGATACGCTATTGGCAGTTACTGTCGCTTTAGCTTTCGCAATATCTAATGAGCCATCAATAAGCGTCAGATCATAGTGGTGTATTTGCCTGCATCTTTGCCTGTGACAGTTGCCGAAACACCTGACAATACAGTTGTAGTTTCACCATTGACCAAGCCTGTTGCACTAAAGCCAGCGGCCGTTTGATCTTTGCCATTGTAGGTGGTTGATATGCTATTGGCGGTTACGGTGGCTTTCGCTTTGGCGATATCCAAAGAACCATCAACAAAACTTAACTCATAATTCTTGTCTAGACCCGTTGCGGTATTGATGTATTTGCCAGCATCTTTAGCAATCACCGTTGCAGTTACACCTGAGAGTACAGATTCAGTTTCACCATTGACCAAACCTATTGCACTAAAGCCAGCAGCTGTCTGATCTTTACCGTTATAGGTGGTTGATACGCTATTGGCAGTTACTGTCGCTTTAGCTTTCGCAATATCTAATGAGCCATCAATAAGCGTCAGATCATAGNTGATCTTTACCGTTATAGGTGGTTGATACGCTATTGGCAGTTACTGTCGCTTTAGCTTTCGCAATATCTAATGAGCCATCAATAAGCGTCAGATCATAGTTCTTATCTACACCTGTTACTGTGTTGGTGTATTTGCCTGCATCTTTGCCTGTGACAGTTGCCGAAACACCTGACAATACAGTTGTAGTTTCACCATTGACCAAGCCTGTTGCACTAAAGCCAGCNGGTGTATTTGCCTGCATCTTTGCCTGTGACAGTTGCCGAAACACCTGACAATACAGTTGTAGTTTCACCATTGACCAAGCCTGTTGCACTAAAGCCAGCAGCTGTTTGATCTTTACCGTTATAGACGGTATTTAGACTATTGGCGGTGACAGTGGCTTTAGCTTTCGCGATATCTAAGGAACCATCAACAAAACTTAGCTCATAGTTTTTATCTATACCTGTTGCGGTATTGGTATATTGACCTGCATCTTTAGCAGTCACCGTTGCTGAAACACCTGACAATACAGTTGTAGTTTCGCCATTGACCAAGCCTGTTGCACTAAAGCCAGCAGCTGTTTGATCTTTACCGTTATAGACCGTATTTAAACTATTGGCAGTCACAATGGCTTTAGCCTTCGCGATATTCAATGAACCATCAATAAAACTAAGATTATAGTTTTTATCTAGGCCACTGGCTTTATTGGTATAACTGCCTGCATCCTTAGCAGTGGTTGAGGCGGAAACAGCTGTCAGTACAGATTCTGTTTCACCATTCACCAAACCAGAAGCGCTAAAGCCTGATGCTGTTTGATCTTTACCGTTATAGACCGTATTTAAACTATTGGCCGTTACAATGGCTTGTGCTTTATGAATTGTGGCGCTTAAACCTATAGGCTGACTAAAAGTATAATTTCCTGCATCCGCACCTGTTAAGTTATAGCCTGTTACGATCACAGACCTGATCCCGGCATTCTTATCTGTAAATGTTCCTATACCACTACCAGTCAATGAAACAAAATCTCCAGCAAATGGATTGACTGAAGCAGTGCCATTTAAGGTCGCATTGAACAAGCCATCATAAGTTTTATCTGCAACACTTATTCCATTAATGGTTAAAACTGCAGGCGTTATACTGGCTTTAAGATTTGTCGGCTGTAGCAAGTTGTAATTTAAAGCATCTGTTCCTGTCAGCGTATAACCCGACGCAATCACATTTTTATTATTACCCACATTTTTATCAGCAAAAAATCCAGATCCAGTACCGGAAAGCGTCACAGAGTCACCTGACAACGCTGTCACTCCTGCAGTACCCGATAATGTTGCTACTTTTGATGTATCATAGACTTTATCAGCAACGCTCAAGCCATTAATATTTAAGTCTCTTTTTGCTATTGTTAGTGAACCTGAACCACCATTTTCTTTATAAATTACATCATCACCAAACTGAGTCGTATTAGCCGCGATTGGAACACCACTAATCAGGATTGAGCCATCATTTAAACTATAAATCCCTGCATTTTTACTGGTTGTTTTATAATTCAGCCCTGAAGCCAGCGTTCCAGAAGCTATCGATCCATCATAAATTTTGTCAGAAAAATTAGCGACAATTTCTGTGACCAAGGGCTTTAGGAAATGACGTAGTAATGGCGCAGATCGTCCTTCATAAATACGCCAAACTTTTCCTGTACCACCTGCATCATCAATATCCCAACCTGCAAAAGTAGAAATTTGCTGAAGTTCTGTTGTGGTTTTTCCTACACCACCAGCACTGCTTGTTCTTCCAGAAGTACTGGTGTTCCAGAAACTATTTGTGGTTGTACCATTACCACCACCAATAAGACCACCAACATACTGCCCACCAGTTACACTTCCAGAAGAATAATTTTTGTCAACACTACCGCCATTGAACCCAACCAACCCTCCAACATACTGACTTCCAATAACAGTACCTGTTGCATAAGAGTTGTTAATTTGTCCTGATATTCCACCAACTAAACCACCAATATAATTATTTCCTGTCACCGCGCCTGTTGCAAAAGAAGAACTTACAACACCATCACTATAACCAACCAGACCGCCAATATAATTATTATTCGAATATTTTCCTTTTACAGTTACATTTGCATAAGAGTTTAAGATATTTCCTGAATTATAGTTCCAGCCCACCAATCCGCCATATTGCTCTGTATTACCTGTGACTAAGCCTGCATTGACATAAACATTATTAATCGTGCCAAGATTAATCCCCACGATCCCGCCTGTTTTCCCATAACCTGAATAACTTATATTATTCAATCCAACATTTTGTATAAGTGTATCCTGATGCGTAATCGCAAACAGTCCAATCCCCTGATACATAGACTCAATACTTAATCCACTAATCGCATGACCTAATCCATCAAACCGTCCACGAAAAGCCTGCTGTGAGAGATCCGTTGGACTCAAATTTGCATTATAAAAGCCAATTGGGTCGAATCCGGTATAACCATTCCACTGCCATGTACTGCTGGCATCTATGTCTGCACCCAACACATAATTACCACTCAGGTTCCCGTTGATCCCTTGTAAATCTTGACTTGTAGTCGAACCCTGTGCGCCCAAAGCCGTAATGACTTGATAGTTAATAGTAGCAGCCGTTCCTTTTTGGGTACTAAAATTCTGCCCAGCCTTTAAGTTTATTTTTGCACCATTGTTAATATAATAATTTGCGCTGGTATTAGCCGTGTTTTGTCCATATATCAAATTAAGTTTGCCACTATTATTGGTCGCTGTGATGTTGGCATTAATGTTGATGTCATTTTGTGCATTTAAAGTCAGGCTGTTCGCACTCCCCCAAGTCACATCAGCATTAACATTGATATCACCCTTCTGGTTACCCGTAGTGCTGGTTAGCAATATGACATTACTGGTTGCAAGACTGCTTGCTAAAGTGGTTGCGCCTATGCCGCTACTGCTTGCTGATGCATTACCCGAATTAATACTGAAATCGGTAGGGTCGATCAACCAGTTTCCGATTTTCCCGCCCTCAGAATGAGAGGACACCACGGTACTATTCTCAATCTTTACTTGAGCTGCGGAGGTTTCAATAAACCCACCATCTTGACCATTTTTCCCTTCAGCTTTAAGCAGACCACTGACATTTGTTTCACCATTTTGCATATCACCTAACAAAATGATTTCACCTTTGGCATTTTGGCTTAAGCGATTGGCTTCAATAATCCCGCTATGATTGACCACGGCTTTACTTAAACTGTCTTTGGCTTTTGCAGTTAAATATACAGCCCCATTATCGGCAAGGATTGCACCGCCATTGTCCACCAAGCCTTTTAATACCCCTTGATCAACTTGGTACTGGGTGAGTGAACCATCCTGTAAAGCAAGAGTGACTTGACTGGCAGCAGTGAGATGGGTAACTCCGTTTGGTGTCACAATAGAGCCAGTATTTTTAACATTGGGCGCAATCAGCGCAACCGTTCCACCTGATAAAGTTTGAATAGTACCGTTATTTTCTATCGTTGCTGTGCTATTGGCATTGGCTTTTAAAGTATATTTGCCATTTTGAATATCCGCATCGTTCAAACTTAAAGTTGAAGCAACCAAACCACCAACATTCACTTGAGCCGTCTTAGAAAAAACCACACCATTTGGATTGAGTAAAAACACCTGCCCATTGGCATTTAAACGCCCCATAATCTGCGATGCATTGCTATCCAAAACCCGATTAATGGCTATAGATGACTGGTTTTGCTGATTAAAATTAACCGTCGCATCTTTACCAATATTAAAAGTATTCCAGTTGGTCGAAAGATTTTGACTATTCTGATGAATATTTAAAACGTTGCCATTTTGGGAAATATTGGCTGAACCTTGAGTGATATTGGCGCCTGTAGGCAGTTCCGTATTAGAAATTGCGGCATAAATCGATAATGGCAATAAAGCTAGCCCCCAAAAAGCCAATCGGATTAAATTTATCCCAGATACTTTTTGAACAGTGCCCGTCAGCGCGTTTTTATGATCCACAGTACTTTGTGAAGTGCTATGATTTTTTGCCAATTCTGAAACAGCTTGCCAGCACCTAAGTTGTGAATTCCAAATAACTTTATAAATTTTGTTCATGATAATCCCCAAATCTAGTTTTTGATCAAATATCAATCATTAGATCAAATGGGGAAATATAGAGATATACCTGAAATTGGGTATTTTATATGTATAAGTTCACGTTTTAGATAAAAATATAAACGCTGAATAAAATTATTCAGCGTTTATTTGAAAGCCTTATGCATCAATTTTAAGCTAAACCAGCGCTATAAAATCTGGTTTCCATAAAAGCACCCGTAGGTACTTATCTGGTTATTTTCAATCAAAAGGTCAGTAATTGTGGATCAAACAAGTCTTTGATCAGATCAGATTGCAATACAGGTATATCTTGCGCTGATAGATTTTCGGCTTTATTGAAAGCGACCAATTCAGTATTTTTAGCATCATCGACAACGGATGTAGCACTTTGATCAATTGTTCGAGCAAGCACATCATCAATCTGATTTGCAGTTAAATCATTGACTGAAGCCTTTGCTAACAATTCATCGACTGAAATGGTCGTGCTTCCATGAGAATCCATGTTGCCTGTCTTGGTATTCTCAAGCACATCTTGTAGTACAGTGGTTATGCTTGTACTGAGAATAGCTGAGCTGCCAGCTATAGGCGTATGATCTAAATATGAAACATTTGAATTGAGCAGCGAAAATTGATTTTCTATTGGTGTCGATTGCCCTAATACTTGAGCGCTACTTTCTGGCTCAAAATTTAAAACACCTGACCCAATCGCATCAGCACTTTTAACTGAATCAATATTCGAATTAGCTAAATCAGCATGAAAAGCCAAGGCTTCATCAAAAACTGCCATTTTTGCGGCGATTTCGACTACAGTAAATGTTCGAGCATCACTCACTAAACTGGTATTCCCTGCTTTATCCGTTTGTACAGTAGTAATACTGTGACTCCCCAGAGTTAAATCATAAGTAAAACTAAATGACCATTTACTATCTGCACCGACTGTGACCTTTCCAATTGCCTGATTATTATCATAAATAATCAAAGTTGCCCCAGCTTCTCCGGTTCCTGAAATCACAGGGCGCTTGTCATCTGTCGTCCCATTTGCAGCAACAGAACCTACAGTTGTCCCCACATCATCAACCACATCTGTGATTTTTGGACTTGCAGGCGCGGTTACATCTTTGGTACCTGTTACAGAGCTAAGCACTGACTGATTTCCAGCTGCATCTGTTGCATATACACTGCCAACTTTTGCTTCAGTCAATGCTGTTGAAAGCGTGACAGAATAATTTCCGTTTGCATCCGTTGTTGCTGTGCCTAATAATTTATTTGCACTGTCATAGACTGAAATTTTAGAGTTTGCTTCAGCGGTACCCGTGATCACAGTGCCTTCAGCATTTAAATTGGCCACGGGTTTATCTGGTGCTACAACATCTTGTCCTGCTTTAATTTCTACAGCACTCGACTTATTTCCTGCAGCATCTTCAATAATAATTTTGCCAGTCTTGCTTGCATCTAAAGCAGGAGAAATAGTGATATTGAATTTACCATTGGCGTCTACAGTACCCGTTGCAATCACCGCACCTGTTGAGTCTTGAATAATCACTTTAGCATTTGCTTCTGCTGTTCCGTGTATTGAGGTCCCCTCTTTAGACACCTCAAACTTGGGTTGATCAGGTGCGATAGTATCTTTACCCACTTCAATATTATGTTTTTCTGATTTATTTCCAGATGCATCAATTGCTTCGACTGTACCGATCTGGCCTGCGGTTAAAGCAGGAGAAATGGCAACAGAAAATTGTCCCTGCGCATTGGCTTTTGCAGTACCAATCAGTTGACCTGCTGAGTCATACACATTAATTGTGGCATTCGCTTCTGCTTTACCAGTAACAATATTTCCTTGCTCATTTAACTGCCCTTGAGGCTCATTGGGTGCAATGGTATCTTTCGTGCCAACAACCGAGGTATAGGTTGAAGCATTTCCAGCTTTGTCTTTTGCATTGATATAATAAGTATTGTTGTTTAGCAAAGCCTCTGGCAATGTCAAAGAATAATTTCCATCTTTATCGACCACTGCTGTGGCAATCACTTTCTGGTTTTTATCAATCACATAAATAGTCGCACCCGCTTCAGCGGTACCCTTAATTTCAGTCCCCTCTGCATTCAATGTTGCAGTCGGTGTTTTGGGTGCAATAATGTCAGTAACACCCTTTGATTGATTACCTCCACCATCATCAATCAATGCCAAACCTAAACCAATTGCAGAAACAAGACCGACACCTGCTTTCACTGCACTTGAAGAAAATAGATTTGAAAATGAAAACTCAGGGGTTGAATCTTCATAGGCAGAGACTTGTTGAACAGCCGCAGTATTGGCGCCTTCATAGAGTAAAGTATCGAGTTTTTGCAAACCGCTATAGTCTGTAAATTTTCCATTGGCATCAAAGTGAGCAAGTGAGAAACTTCCATCTGCTTTGGGGAACGTTAAAGAATGCGTTGTGGTTGAATTGGCTTGAAAAAAACCCTCTAAAACAATTTGCTCACCATTATTTAAACTAATAATCAGCTTATCGCCTAGTCGCTCTAGTGTTTTCACATCTTGTTGTGTGACACCAATTTGAATAATAGCGGGTTGATCTAAACTGACCGTTTTTGCTTGAGAATCCTGTAGTAATATTTTGTCTTGTTTTGCAGCGACGACTATTCTTGTCATTTATACCTTCTATTGATTTAAAGTGTATTTTTTTAAAATTATACAGAAGGTATTTATATATACAAATGACTTAAACTGATTTCTGAATTATTTATAAAAATATAAAATTCAGATACTTAAAAATAAGTAAGATAGCGCACAAAATCTTATTTAAACAATAAATATCCAGCATTCTTGTTGTTCACATATAACTTCACTCTTTAACAAAGCGCTTGAGCAAATTGTGGGGCATCATCCAAAATTTCAAACCAAGCAGCTTTATTATCAGTAAACGCATGTGAAACAATCTTGCCTTGAACAGGCTCATTTACAATGCCTACACGTAATCTCACGACCTCAGGTAGGTCTAAACGCGCACTAAATAATGGGGATGCACATCTTTTACAGAACGTTCGCTTTTTATTTTCAGTGGCATAATATTCTTGAAACAATGCCTGTCCTTGAACAATCTCTAAATCTTTAGTCTGAATAGGAGCAATCGCCACAAATGCTGAACCTTGGGCTTTTTGACATTGCTGACAATGACAGACAAATATTTGAGGGATTTCACTATGAATTCTCAGTTGAATACCACCACAAAGGCATGAAGCTGTATACATTTTTATTCCTCTATATTGTGAGTAAACTCATTTTATCAATCAATTGTAACGCTTATAACTTATAAATAATCAAATGGATAACGTGAAAAAAGTTCAGGATGGATGCGATTCACGGTATCTTGAAATTGCTCCAACTCTACCTTAGATAATGGATTTTTATCCAAGTGTTGTTCCAGCGCTTGCAGAAGTAAAGCAAATTGTAAAAATTGAAAAAAGTTGATTTGCATCGACTGAAACTGATCGCGTTTTAAATTCTCATCTAAGTCCATACCTAAATCATGATCATAGAATAAAATATCAAAACTATTCCGATCTAAAAACCATTCATCACCTTGACCTGTACGACCAATTTTCCATAGTTGTTGGGATAAATTTTCCACATGCTCTGCGAAATACTGGTTTTCCTTTATCGTAGTTTCATAGCCAAATAAATCAATATCAGGGGTAATTTCAGTATCGCTACACTGTCCTAAAAATTCGAGATAATAAGGAACTTGAAGAAAAGGCACAATACTTTGAATGGGTTGAGTTCGCAGATTGAATAGATTAAGTATCTGTTTAAAATTGGTATGCAGTTCAAACATTATACGATCTCAAAGGTTGTTTTTTTGTTCTAGGGTTTTGTTCTAAGTTTTTTGTTCCAAGTCATGTGCTCGATAGGACTTTAACGACTCAATTTCAGTATAAATGCTCGCTTGCAATTGATCACGAAATACAATCATATCGTCCATGTTTTCTATCTGGTCAATAGATAACCGTGGCATAAATTTAAAATAAAAAGGGATTCGCTTTGGAATAATATGCTTCGGAATCGAAGGAATAACTTCACCTTGTCTAAGCAATGAACCTATTTTGGGATTTGATAATATTTTATTAAACCACTTTTGTTTAAGCAGCACGTTTACATCAAAAGCTAAATCAAAAACTTCATCACCACCTAAAGCCACAAAAGGAGCAATTTCATAACCAAATTCCTGAGCCAACTTTAAGAAACCAAAGCGTTGCTTCCAGATCAGTTGATAGGCTTCACCTTTACGTTTAATGACTTCTCGACCGCCGCCTGGAAAAACCAGAATCGAATAACCTTGTCGCATCGCTTCTTTGGCATATTCTTGTACACCATCAACCCCACCGACACGTTTAACCACTTCTTTCCAAATCGGAATATGAAAATGCATATGATCAGCTAAACTGACCACTGCGATTTTATGTTCTGTAAATAAATAATCAATCAGAATCGGAGAATCTAAAACACCATAGATGGTGTGATTACCGACATACATGGCTGGTTTATTCGGCACTAAATTTTCAGTACCTAAAAATGTTGGACGAAAGTAAAAGCGCTGTAAGCTGCTTATTAATCGAATCAATTTAGCGTTGTGTCGTATTTTCAAGGTTTTTTCAGTCATGCTGTATCTCTACAAATACTTTTCAACATTATTTGATCTTGGCCTTAAGCGTATGACTCCTCCTTTTTCAGGGAAGAGCTTTACACAAATAAAATAACTTAAATCCTCGACAATCTCCCCCCCTTTTTTTCAAAGTAGCTGAACTGCGCTTTTCGCGGCACAAGGAGGGAGATTTTATAAAATTATGATTTAAGCAACATGCTTTTGCACAAGGATTGAACCCACAGAATAACCTGCACCAAATGAACACAGCACACCATATTCGCCATCATTCACCTGATCCGCACTACGATGTAATGCAATGATCACACCTGCTGAAGACGTATTGGCAAACTCATCTAAAATGATTGGTACCAAATCAGGATCCGCTTCTGCAACTTCTTTGCCGACAATGAGTTTTAAAATTAATTCATTCATATTGGCATTGGCTTGATGCAACCAAAAACGTTTTACGTTTTCAGGTTGAATACTGTTCTTTTCCAATTGCGTAGAAATAATTTTCGCAACCAATGGACACACTTCTTTAAATACTTTGCGGCCATCTTGACGGAATTGCTTATCATCACGAGAAGTTAATTCTGAACCATTTAAGAAACCAAAATTATTTCGGATGTTATTGGAGAATTGGGTAAACAAATGGGTATCTACGATTTCAAACCCTGTTTTGCTGTCCGTTTCTTCAATAATTGAAGCTGTTGCAACATCACCAAAAATAAAGTGACAGTCACGTGAACGATAGTCAGTATGACCCGAGGTAATTTCTACATTAACCAATAGCACACGACGTGCACCCGTTTTTACAGCATCGTAGGCTTGTTTTAAACCAAATGTAGCAGCTGAACACGCCACATTCATGTCATAGGCATAGCCCTGAATACCCAATGCCGTTTGAATTTCAATTGCAACAGCAGGATAAGCACGTTGTAAGTTTGAACAAGCCAAAATCACCACATCAATGTCTTCTGCAGTTACGCCTGCATTTTCCATCGCTTGTTTTGCTGCAATTACGCCCCACTCTGCTTGGATTGAAAGCTCTTCATCTGAACGTTCTTCTAAACGGGGACGTAAGCGATTAATGTCTAGGACACCTGATTTTTCAATGACATAACGACGCTTTACGCCTGATGCTTTTTCAATAAATTCTGCGCTTGAACCACGACGGGCAACAACTTCACCCGCTTCAATTTTTTCAGCATTTTCACTGTTAAATTGTTCCACATAAGCATTTAAACAATCCACCAATTCTTCATTGGTAATCACTTCTTCAGGATGGTACAGACCTGTACCTGTAATACGGATGCCCATGTAAAACTCCTTTTTTAAATTCACAAATATTTCAAATTATTTCTATTCTAACCGATTCCAAGCTTTTCCCATACTTTTTGTATTCTGGTTGACGAAATCGGCATCTTGGTTTTCATTGGTTGAGAAAATAATGAAATACGTAGTTCCTCAACCATGAAGTAGACTTCTTTAACACGAACATCCGACTTAAACTTAAACAGTTTATCCATCCAAGGATCTACTTCTTTAATTGCAGCATCATCACGATTTAGATTATTCGGCAATCGATCTAAACGCAATAACAATGCTTTTAAATAACGTGGATATTCATGCCAAATATCGGAAGATTTTGAATAAACAAAATTGGATAAGTTCATTAAATCCAGTTGATCTTCAATATCATTCATATTTTTAGCAAATACATCTTGATCCAACATCAGCAATTGCTGACGTATTTCCTGCCATTGAATATAAATTTCACTGATCAGCTTTAATGCTTCCTGACCATGACTTAAAAATGACTTTTTCACATCAGCCATGACTATCGCAAATTCTTCAGCATTAATGGGTAAATCTTGAATTGCCATTTGTAATGTTGCGTACACCAACATTTGCTCAAGTTGTGCTTTATCGCCCAAAGGTGAATATGCCAATGCCAGTGGCTTGGAAATTTGCTTTTTCAATTGACGGATCAAATCCCCCAATTGCATATGAATCAAACGAATTACGCCTTCACGATGCTGCTTAATCGCTTCACTTTGATCATTAAAAGTCTGAATCACAATACCAGAGTCATCTTTCAACTCTAACTTAGCAAAGTCTTTGCTTGGGACCAGTGCCTGATATTGTTTAACCACAACCCCGGTTACTTTCTGAGAAGCCTCAAATACAAAGCTTTCAGGGAAAGTAGTAAACTCACCTTTTAACTGTTTGACAGGACTGTGTGTTTCAGTACGACAACGTGCTTTAAGTTCGGCAAGATCACGACCTTTTTCAATCACGCGGCCTTTTTCATCAATTACTTTGATAAATGGAATTAAGTACTGATCAATACGTTCAAAAGAAAAATCTTTACTGGTAATTTGTTCACCACGTAATTGAAATGCCAAAAACTCAAAAATATGCTGATGCAAATGTTGCGCATCGACTGCTTTGATCAATTTATTGGCTGTATCTGGGATCGGCACCAAATTACGACGTTTATCTTTTGGTAAGGCTTTTAATAACGCTTCGATTAAATCCAAACGCCAGCCCGGAATCCCCCAAGACCAAATATTTTCATCAACTTGCGCTAAGGCTTGTACCGGAATTTTTACTGTTGCGCCATCTTCATCATGACTTGGATCAAAACGATAGCTGGCAGCTAAACGTAATTGTCCATTATGTAAATAATCTGGAAATTGCTGTGTGGTTGGACGGTCATTCATCCATAAATCATCATCATCAACAAACAGATAACGAGGATTCTGCGGTTCTACTGTTGCTCGCCAATCTTCAAAACTACGACGACTGGCAATTTCCGTAGGCACTTTTGCGGCATAAAACTGATAAATGGTTTCTTCATCGACAACCAAATCACGACGACGCAGTTTGTCTTCCACACGCTCAACTTCTTCAAGCTTTAATAGGTTGTGTTTTAAGAATGGTGGCGTTGTTCCCAAGTTTCCTGTGGTTAGTGCATCTCTTAAGAAAATTTCATGCGCAGCCAACTGATCCACTTTTTCATAATTGGTGGCGCGTTTCGGTTCAATGATCAGCCCAAATAATGAAATCTGATCATAAGCATTGACCACACCCGGTTTTTTCGCCCAATGTGGCTCAAAATAATGATGTTTTAATAAGTTAGGCGCAGCTAAAAGAATCCACTCAGGCTCAATTTTTGCCAGTGTGCGTAAATACACCTGTGAGGTTTCGACCATTTCAAATGCCATTACCCATGGGGTATTGGTTTTATGTAAGGTCGATGCAGGAAAAATTCGGGCTTTTTGCTGACGAACTGCCATAAAAATATTACGTTCGTCAGTTTTATTGGCAATAAACGACAATAATCCTGTCAATAAAGCACGATGTAAATTTTCATAACTGGCTGTCTTTTCATTGAATGAAAGTTTTAAGCCCTGTGCTAAATCCAGTAATTGTTCATGCGTTTTCTTCCACTCACGTAAACGTAGCCAGCTAAGAAAATGCTGTTTGGCAAAATTACGTCTTTTGCTTTCACTCAAAGTTTCACGATTTTCAGTCAGTGTATTCCACAGTTTAATATAAAATAGAAAATCTGAATCCGCTTCTTTAAATAATGCATGTTTTTGATCCGCCTGCATTTGCTTATCGGCAGGACGCTCGCGTGGGTCTTGTACTGCAAGCGCCGCAACAATAATCAAAACTTCATTCAGCACACCAAAATGAGCACCACCGAGAATCATCCGTGCAAGGCGTGGGTCTATTGGCATTTTTGCCATTTGTAGACCGATTTTGGTTAAACTGTTGTTTTGAAGTTCGGCTTTTTTAGTAGCAGGTTGAGCAAGGTTTTTTGCTTTAGCACCAACTACAGCTCCCTGTTGGGAAACCGCACTTTCACTTTGTGCAACCGCTTGAGGGAGATTATTTGAATTTTGCGCTTCATGGATAGCACCTAATTCAATCAGTAACTTACGCCCATCATTGACCAAACGATGGTCTGGCGGCTCAATAAAATCAAAATCTTCTACAGCACCTAAACCGAGACTTTGCATCTGTAAAATAACCGATGCTAAATTGGTGCGTTTAATTTCGGGTTCAGTAAAATCTGGACGACTTTGAAAATCATCTTCACTGTATAAACGAATGCAAACACCTGGTGCAATACGACCACATCGCCCTTTACGCTGATTTGCAGCAGCTTGAGAGATCGCTTCAATCGGTAAACGCTGTACCCGTGAACGATAGTTATAGCGAGAAATACGCGCAAAGCCACTGTCGATCACATAACGAATATTCGGTACAGTCAACGCTGTTTCAGCGACGTTGGTCGCGATGATAATACGTCGCCCACCACCAGATGGATTAAAGATTTTCTGCTGTTCGGCCAAAGCTAAACGAGCATATAAAGGTAAAATTTGCGTATGTTTAGGACCAAATTTTTGTAAGGTCTCTTGTAGTTCTCGAATTTCTTGTTCAGTGCTTGAAAAAATAAGAATATCCGCATGTTCAGGATGCCCCTTAGATTCAGCATCCTTAAAACATTCTTCTACAGCTTGTACCACTGCACGTGGTAAATTTTCTTCAAAATCATCAAAGTCATCATCATCACTGCCGCCGATCGTCATCTCAGAAATCGGACGATAACGCAGTTCTACTGGAAAGCTACGTCCTTCCACTTCAAAAATCGGTGCGCCATTAAAATATTCGCTAAAGCGATTCACATCTAATGTCGCTGAAGTAATAATGATTTTTAAATCAGGGCGCTTTTTTACCAGTTGCTTCAGGTAACCCATGATGAAATCAATGTTTAATGAACGCTCATGCGCTTCATCAATAATAATCGTGTCATATTTATTTAAATAACGATCATTAGAAAGTTCAGCAAGAAGAATACCGTCCGTCATTAAGCGAACGATCGAATCATTTGATCCTTGCTCATTAAAACGCACTTTAAAACTGATGCTTTCACCCAGCTTTTCACCAACTTCTTCAGCAATACGTTGCGATACACTTCGTGCTGCCAGACGTCGAGGCTGAGTATGACCAATCATCCCAGTTAAACCACGACCTGCAAGCATTGCGATCTGTGGTAATTGTGTGGTTTTACCAGAACCCGTTTCCCCTGCAACAATAATAATCTGATGCTTTTGAATCGCTTCAATCAGTTTATCTGCATACTGGGTAACCGGTAGATCCTGATTGAGTTTGATTGTCGGTAGACTGGCTAATCTTTTTTTGACTTGATGGTTTGATTTCTCAAACAGTTCTTGGAATTTTTCAGGATGAGCATCTTTTCCTTTTTTCAGTCGATTTAAACGATGGCGATCTCGTACCATAACCCATTGATCGACATTTAACTGATTTGGCACAGATGCATTATCCTAATACTTAAAATTGAACGGAATATTTTACGCTGTAAAGCACAGGAGAGATAGTCCAATCAAAGTGAATTCACGTTTGCGTTATACATGTATTATAAAAATAATATTTAAAAGCTGCTAAAGCTCACTCAACTAAGCAACTGTCTGTGGCTGCAAATATTCATATAGACCTAAATCTATTGCTGTATGATCTACATCAATCAGGCTGCTTGAAGTGATGCTTAAGTACAAAACAGCAGCCACCCGTATCATTTGCTCGCTGTACAACATTGAAATGCGATGTAGTTAAAATTCAATTTATCTTATATGAACAAATTCTATACTTTGAAATAAATTTTATATCTTTTTTAGAAATCGCCCTTGAAATATAGCCCCAGAAGCATCATGTTTGTAACAGATTAAAAAGGATGCTTTGTCATTCAAACATCATCTTTATTTGCTTTAGTTGATGAAATACTGACAAAACAACGGTTTTTGGTGAAATGTATCTGGAGCACGCTAATTTGATTTTCCGATCTTAGCGATAAAAAAATACTATTTCCCCAATAATCTAAAATTCATTATTCTAGTTAAATATTAGATAAACACCTCAATCATGGAGATAATGATGAGCTTAATTAATACTGAAGTTAAACCTTTTAAAGCACAAGCTTTCCAAAACGGCCAATTCATCGAAGTTACAGAAGCCGATCTTAAAGGTAAATGGTCTGTAGTTTTCTTCTATCCAGCTGACTTCACTTTTGTTTGCCCAACAGAACTTGGTGACCTTGCTGACAACTATGCTGAATTTAAAAAATTAGGCGTTGAAATCTACTCTGTTTCTACAGATACACACTTCACGCACAAAGCTTGGCACGATTCTTCTGAAGAAATCAAAAAAATTGAATATGTAATGGTTGGCGACCCAACTTGGGTTCTTGCTAAAAACTTCGAAGTTTTAATCGAATCTGCTGGTCTTGCTGACCGTGGTACTTTCGTTATCGATCCTGAAGGTAAAATCCAAATCATCGAAATCAATGCTGGTGGTATTGGTCGTGATGCTTCTGAACTTCTTCGTAAAGTTAAAGCAGCTCAATACGTTCACGGTCATCCTGGCGAAGTTTGCCCAGCGAAATGGAAAGAAGGCGATGCAACTCTTGCTCCTTCAATCGACTTAGTGGGTAAAATCTAATTCTTGAATTAGATTAGGGTCTGTTGACAATTCGTCTATGTTTGCGACAACGTATGTTTTTTAGGCGATACTAGGCGCGAAATACGAAATTTAGTCATTCTAAATAAGTAGTTCGTAACGACGTAACGGCAAAAAACACGCTAGTCCCGAAGGGTTGTGGCTAAAATTATCTCAGCCTCCGTTATGAAACTCGAAAATAGTCTCGCTATTCTCTTCGTTTCATGCCTTGCCTGCTCAATTTTAACCTACAACGCAAGCCATTTATGAAATATCAACAGACCCTCAACACATAAAAAAACCACGCTTTTTAGCGTGGTTTTTTTGCATTAGATTTTATGTATAGGTTTTTGTGTTTGTAGATTTTTATTTAATGCGACCAAATTGCAATTTCATATCCATCTAAATCTTTAAAATGAAAACGACGTCCACCAGGAAAACTAAAAATCTCTTGTACGATGGTTGCACCCGCCTCTTTCACACACACTAAGCTTTGTTCTAACTGAGCACTAAACAAAACAATTAATGCACCACCAGAACTTTGCACATCATCAGACTGAGCAAAGCCCCCTTTTATCTCCCCTGAATCAAACTCACAATATTCAGGACCAAAGTCGGTAAAAGTCCAGCCTAAGTTTTGATAAAACCTTTTGCTTTGTACGACGTCTTTCACCTTAAATTCAATATAGTTAATGGAAATTTTTTGACGAGCCGCTGACTGATCCATCGATGTTTCTCCTTAAATTTATAAAATATTGTTCTATAGAAAATAAAATATGAGTCAATTGATAATACATTTAAACCACTAAATATAGGATAACAAAAAATTATTTTTGCGTTGTTCTGCTTAAATGATCAACTTGCTTGAGTAGCTCAGGAATACGGTATTTCCCGTACATGGACTGTACATTATGTTTCGCTTGCACTAATTCTATTCCGATGGCAGAGACGTATAATGGCTTAACACTTTGTCCACGTAAAATTTCAAATTCCTTTGGTGTTCCTCTAAATTCATTTTTAGCCACCCCAATCACAGGGGTTTTATCAGCTAAGGCAGCATATAAGTGCTGTCCTAAACCTGCTGTTTGTTCAGTGCCTAAATAGACATAGCCATCAATCACAATCATATCGATGGGTTCTTTCACCAAATCCAATAACGTTAAAATACACGGTAATTCACGTTTATAAAATTGACCTGATTCATAGTCAGCAATTGGTTTGATGGTGATAAGGTAATGATTCAATACAACTGAACTCCCCCAAGACTCAAATACTACACCAGCAACTTGTGCAGAGTTATCTGTATAGGCAACGTCTATTGCAAGAATCATGATCCACCTCTTAATGACTAAAATAAAATAGCAATTTTCTCATTTACTGATGATTTTTTAAGTGTTTATCTTGCCCAAAATCTGTAATGTCAAAATATGAATATCTTTAGCAAAATATAAACAGCTTTATTTACAAAACCACTATACATTTCTTCAAGTGAATAGACTAATTTCAAAAGATACAGAATATATTTTTCTGTAAAACAATCAAAAGTTTAAGGTGTTGCTTATGGGATCAATGATTACCGTGACTTCTTGGAAGTACAATGCTTCTTCACGGTATTTAAAAATTTTTTATAACAATGGTTCTGGTGAACTTTACCATCCTGTCCCAGAATTTATATACAATAATTTACTACGATGTAGTGATAAAACAGCATTCGTGCATAAATACCTAGAATACGATTTACATTTTAAGCGACTTTCAATTTTATAGTTTTTAGAACTGTGTCTTTAGAGCAAAGTCAGGGAGATTTCTCCCTGATGTAAAACTCGGTTAGTTTTTAAATGTCACCACAAACAGACCAGACCCAATCGACAAGGTTGTGGTCATAAACCTTTCATCTCGTTTAACTTCCGTGATAAAGCTCTTTACTTCAGCAGCATGTGATATCACATTATCTACAATCAGTACCCCACCATGCTCCACAAGCATCTTCTGTAAATATACCCAGTAATTTAAATAAGCATTGCGTTCAGCATCAAGTAGAATAAAGTCATATTGTTCCTGACACTGTTCTAAGTATTTTTGCGCATCCCCTACCCAAAAATCGATCACGTCATCAACGTGTAACTCTTGAGCATGCAGTTGCGCTTGCTGAGTTCTTTTTTCATCGATCTCAAGCGTTGTCACCTTCGCACCTGTCACTTTGGCTGCATCCGCAAGCCACAATGTAGAGTAACCTGTTGATGTCCCGATCTCTAAAATTTTCTTAGACTGCTGAATTCTCACTTGCATGGCTAAAAACAATGCTGATTCAGGTTCGATATTTCGATAGCGTTTAATACGATCACACTGTGTAGCATCAAACTTAATAAAGGATTGATATAGTTCATTCAATCGTTGCAAAAATGGGTTACTTAAACTCATGTTTAGATCTTCCTTTTCACTATCATTGTTATTATTTCAATCATTTACGTCATTGCTATGACAATATATAGCTTTTGACAAGTTACATCGTTACGGTTTATTTCGTGACTTTATCATTCGGTAAAATCTAGCAAGTACAATTCAAACCTCATGTAAAAATTCAAATCTCGCTTGGACTTGACCATTTTCTAATGTGACTTGCTCACAAAACATTTCATAAGGTCGAACCCAGATTGAATAATCATCATATAAACATTGGTAAACCACAACTTTTTCACGGGTTTCACTGTGTGTTGCGACATGAAAGACTTGGTATAAATTACCTTTATAATGTTTATAAATTCCAGCTTTTAACATCTACACTCAACACTCTAAATACGATATCTATGTTATACAGGATAGCCAAAGAAAAAACTCGTCCGTAGACGAGTTTTTTATGCTTTTCAATTTTTAAATTAAGAAAAGTCTAAGCCTTTTTCAAATGCTTTTAACTCGTGGCGAGCCATTGCTAAGTTTGATTTAGAACGATCTAAAACAAGATAAAGGAACAAGTTTTCATTTGAATCAAGTGGACGAATCAAATGATACTGTTTACCTAATGTAATTAAAATATCTTCAATTACATCATCTAATTTCAGTGCTTTTGCTACTTTACGCTTAGCACGAACAACTTCAGTATTACCTGCTGCTGCTAATTCTAAGTCTAAACCTGCACCTGCAGTCGCTAAAGATAAACCACTTTCGCTATCTACTAATGCAGCACAAACGAAACCATCGATATCAGTTAATTGATCTAGTGTAATACGAGCCATGAGCATCCCCGTTTCTTTCAACATTGTTGTTCGCTTTAGTAATTCAATTTTTATTTTGCTTTACTAAAACACTTTACTATTTAGCTAAAAATATTCATTCCTAACTAACATGGATAAATTAGTATTCTTTTTTTGAATACCCATTTAATTTTATTTGATAATCAATTTTAATTAATTATTTCCCACACTCATTTTAATAGCATAAAAAATATTAACTATTCAATAGAAATTTAAAAAATAAATGACTAATTTGACTATTTAAAACTTTCAAAAAAATCCAACAAATACCAGAGAGAAAAAATCCAGTACAGATCTCTTTTTTCAAAAAAAATGCAACTTATGTTACATTTTCTACAATGGCTTATCTATATATTTCTCATAAGTAATTCTGAGGTAGATTTGAGCTCATAGAGCATCTGTCCCAATAAAATATCTTTGTTGGTCATCGCCACTAAAACCAGTGGATGCTTTGGATGAGGAATGGCTGTCAAAAGTGCTTTTCCGTTCTCAGCATCAAGGGTAATTGTTTGACATCCAACGAGATTGATTTCTGAAACAAATGCAGTCACTAGGGCCAAAATCGAACTACTCACTGCGGCAATCTTTCCAGAATTGCTAATATTTTTCTTGTTGACTAAAGCAATTTCAAACCCATCAGAAGTACACAACATGATGAACTCGACACCACTGACAGAGTTCAAAAGCTGCCTGATTTGTTTTTCAGCATATGCTACAAAATCATCAGGTACTTTTCGAGATGTGTTTAGGTCAAGCATATTCAAGAAAGCCCCATAAATTAATTTGTAAATTCAGCATTTTCAAAAGCCGAAAACACAGGTTTTTCAGACTTTCTCCAGTAACAGAATTATTTGATATACTTCACATTTTACATTCAATTCTATCTGTTTTTATTGGCTTGTAAACATGTTTTTTCACTTTTAATTTAATTTTTTGAGCACTAATATTGTGCCACAAAGCTTCAAATTGTCAGATTTTTTTCAACAAGGTCACTTTCAAATAACTAATATCATAAATTGAGTGGATCTTAAACCTTATCTTGATTTAATTTTAACAATACAGTATTAAAAAACTTACTTTTTATCATTGGTTATTTTATTGATACTGGAAGTTCAAATATAAAGTGAGTCTATTGATATTATATGAAGCTTTTATTAAAACCAGATTTGTGCACTATTATTTGATATAAGATAAATTGATCTTATAAAAACTTTACATTTTATTTTTTGATTTGGTTATTTTTTGTGTTTATATTTATTTCATCCAACTGCTGGATGCCAAAAATTAATTTAAAAAAGGTACAAGACAATGAATAAGCTTCTACTCTCTCTTGGTCTGATTGCAACGATTGCACTTGTTGGTTGTAATAAAGATAAAGCTCCAGAAACAGGGGCGACCGCAGGTGAACATGCTGCAAATGCGGTAGAACAAGCAAAACATGATGCAGAACATGCAGCGCAAAATGCAGCTGATGCAACTGCTAAAGCTGCGGATAATGCAGCAAATGCAACTGCGACTGCTGTAGATCATGCCGCTGATGCAACAGCACATGCTGCCGATGCAACTGTTGATGCTGCTAAAGATGCCACTGCAACTGCAGCTGGTGCTGTTGAAAAAGGTGCTGCGGACGTTAAAGAAAAAGCGAGCCAATAGTTTTAATCTGAAAAAAAGCTCCTAAATATAGGAGCTTTTTTATATTTGTCATATATTTAGATTATCAATGAATCAGCTTTCAGTTACTTGGAGTTTTGTTTATGCCACATTCTCATCACCTAGAACAGCATTTTATACAACGTACAGGCTGGTTAAGGGCGGCAGTCTTAGGTGCAAATGATGGCATCATTTCTGTGACCAGTTTAGTGATGGGAATGGCAGCAAGTGGTGCGTCTAGTCACACGCTATTGATTACCTGTATTGCGGGATTGATTTCAGGTGCAACCTCAATGGCCGCTGGTGAATATATCTCCGTTAAATCCCAATCAGATATCGAAGCAGCGGATTTAAAAGTCGAAGCTCGTGAATTAGAAAAAAACCCACACTTAGAGCTTAAAGAACTGACTCACATTTATATTCAACGCGGTTTAGATCCCGAATTGGCGCATCAAGTAGCTGTTCAACTCACAGAAAAAGATGCCTTAGAAGCGCATGCACGTGATGAAATTGGGATCAATGAAGCAACTGCAGCAAGACCATTACAGGCTGCTGGTTCTTCAGCGTTATCGTTTTCAATAGGGGCCTTATTTCCAACATTGTCGATTCTGTTTAGCCCTGAAGCATATTTAGAAAAAATTGTTTTAGTCGTTGGTATCTTATCGCTGGTCATACTCGGTGCTTTATCCAGCTATTTTGCGGGTACATCAATACTCAAGGGTAGTTTCCGTGTGGCAGTATGGGGAATTATTGCAATGGCGTTCTCAAGCTGGATTGGTTCACTGTTTCAAGTCACTCCAATGTAATCTCCACCTGTCTAAAATAACTCACACCTTAAAGATGTATTTAAATTATATTTTTATAATAAATACCGAACATAATTTGCTTATTCCAATTGGCTTGGGCAAAGTAACTTAAAACTCAAGGAGCTTAAGTATGTCTTTATTAGAACAATTAGGGATAAAACATCCCATCTTACTTGCACCAATGGCAGGAGTTTCTACCCCACTATTGGCTGCAGAAGTATCAAATCAAGGGGCTTTAGGCGCTTTAGGGCTTGGTGCAAATACCGTAGATTCTGCACTTCAACAAATTCAAGAAACCCAAGTGTTAACATCACGTCCTTTTCAATTAAATTTTTTCTGCCATGAATCAACAGCATTAAACACTGAATCTAATACGCTGTGGAGTCAACATTTAACAGCTGAATTTAAAAAATTCGGCGCAAACCCACCCACAGAATTAAAATGCATTTACCCAAGCTTTAAAGACAATGATGATTTTTTAAACCTCTGTTTAGACACTCAGCCCAAAGCTGTAAGTTTTCACTTTGGTATCCCACATCAATATCAAATTCAAAAATTAAAACAGGCCGGTATCATCATTCTGGTTTCTGCAACCAATCTAACTGAAGCTCTGGCTATTGAAGAAGCTGGGATTGATATTATTGTGGCTCAAGGTATCGAAGCAGGTGGGCATCGCGGTATTTTTAACGCTCAAATTGATGGTGCAATTAAAACCTCAGATCTAGTCACGCTTATCAAAAAACATAGCTCGCTGCCTGTCGTTGCAGCAGGCGGTATTATGAATGGGCAACAAGCCAAAGCCATGTTAAATCTTGGTGCTGATGCTGTACAATTGGGAACGGCTTTTGTGCAATGTAAAACATCAAACGCCAATCCAGCATATCGCAAGGCCTTATTTGATCACCCACTCACTCAAATTACCTCAAGCATTTCAGGTCGCCCAGCACGCGGCATCATCAATCATTGGCAAGCGAGGATTGATCAGCCCGACCGACCGCATGTAGCCGCCTACCCTTATGCCTATGATTTGGCAAAACAGCTAAATGCTTTCGCGGTGCAACATGGTGATACTGGCTTTGGTGCATTCTGGGCTGGAAGTAATGTTGGACAGATTCGTGAATTAGAGGCTCAGGATCTGGTTAATCAATTGGTTGTGGAAATGAACCATTCTTAATGCTCAACTCAGCTGTCAATAGAAGCTGAACTGCAGCAGCTTCTATTTATACTTATTATGCTTGGCTTTGTTCAGCTAACATATACACTAAATCTAATTCAGGGCATGCATACCCCAATCCTGTCATTGCAGCGGTAATTTGCCCACGATGATGAGTGCCATGATTAAAAACATGCATAAGTGTGGCAGCATAAGGCAAAGTCAGTTCTTGTCCAGAAACTCGTTTATAGGTTAAATCTGCATTTAAGGTTTTTTCATCTAACTGCTCTAGAAACTCAATCCAATTCTTCGACTTCTCTTGTAATTCATCTAGTAATAGTGTTTTTCCGGTTTGGATCATTGTATTTAATGCAATTGCAGGTGATACCCCCTGCTTAAAGCGTGAATACCAGAGATAATGCTCACCCAACAATAGATGATTCAAGGTGCCAACAATGCTTTTAAAGTAAAGACCAACATCCTTGTTAAAATCATCATCGGATACAACTTTTAAACTTTCACAAAGACGCTGGGTTGCCCAGATATTGTATTGTGCCAGTATTCTGAAAGAATCTTTATTCATAACTTAAATACCATCATTGTGGGTATATAAAATATAATCAGCTTGATAAAAATGCCGTTTTGACTAGAATAGCGACAAAATCAATAAAGCTAGCTTGATGCTCATGTTAAATCAAATTTTTTGCCAATCGGTGAATCATTTTCCACTTATTTGATTAAGTTTTAAATTTTTAACAACTTATTCAAAATACAAGTGAGATTTATCATGTCTGCATATCATCAAATACGTGCGCTATATGACCGCGACACGATTACAGTTTATCAAGCCTATAACCAACAAATTGCACAGTTGGCGGTACAACAACAAAAGTTTGTTTCGCCCTTTTCCTTTCACAGAATGACATGGATAAAACCTTCATTTTTATGGCTAATGGAAAGAAGTCATTGGGCAACAAAATCCAACCAAAATCATATTTTGGCAATCCGTATTCAACGTGATTTTTGGGAATATTTACTCCAGCAAAGCATCCATACAGACCCGACACTCTCTGCGCATAAAAATGGCGAACACTGGTTTGAGTCTTTTGAAAATGCCAAGGTCCATATTCAATGGGATCCTGAACGGAATTTAAAGGGAACTAAGCTTGAACAGCGTAGTATTCAAATTGGGATTAGTCGTTTTTTAATTCAAGCATTTAACAACACGGCGATTCACTCAATCCAAGATATTACCCCTCTTGTAAATAAGATGGCGCAATTTCGACGTTTAGGAAAGTATAAACACGCTGAAAAACTCTTGCCTAAACAACGTATTTATCCTTTGAACAACGCATTAAAAAAACATTTGCTGATTGGTTGATTCAGTATGGGAGTTCGCTTCCATACTAATTACACCTTATTGATTACACATCCAATAAATTTAGCGATTCAACCTGTACATCACTCATCGTATTGCCTTGTTCAAGCAAGTGATTAAAGTAAGCCTCAACAACTTTTGCTTGTGCTACAGTGCTTTCCACTTTGTACATATTTTGACGGAATTCATTACTTGAATGTAAGCCTTTGGTGTACCAAGCAATATGCTTACGTGCAATTCGGCAACCTGAGTATTCACCATAGAACTGATAAAGTTCAGACAAATGTCCCAGTAATACGTGTTTTACTTCTTGAATATCTGGTGCTGCTAAATACTCACCTGTTTTTAAATAATGAGCAATTTCACGAAAAATCCACGGACGCCCTTGGGCTGCACGTCCAATCATGACGGCATCAGCACCAGTATAGTCCAATACATATTTGGCTTTCTCTGGACTGTCGATATCACCATTGGCAATTACAGGAATAGTGAGCATCTGTTTGACTTCTTTAATCAAACTATAACGTGCTGTATTTAAATACATATCCTCACGAGTCCGACCATGTAAAGCTAAGGCTGCAATTCCTGCTTCTTCTGCTCGTTTCGCCACACGGATAATATTCTCATGACCATTTAAAAAACCTAACCGCGTTTTTAACGTCACAGGCACATCAACTGCTTTTACCACTGCATCTAAAATTCGGGCAACCAAATCTTCATCTTTCAGCAATGCCGAACCTGCTAATTTATTACAGACTTTTTTTGCTGGGCATCCCATATTGATATCGACAATTTGCGCACCATTTGCAACTTGATAACGTGCTGCCTCAGCCAATTGATCTGGTTCAGAGCCTGCAATTTGTGCTGAAATCGGCGCTAACTCACCATCAAAATTTGCCCGATATAGACTCTTTTTGGTCATACGTAGGGTCTGATCAGAGGTCATCATTTCACTTACCGCATGCCCAGCACCAAAGTATTTGCACAGTGTCCTAAACGGACGATCTGTGACTCCAGCCATAGGTGCAACGATTAAATTATTTGACAGTTGATAAGGACCAATATACATATATATTCATACATTTTTAGACCTTCATAGTATACTGCATCTGCCATAGTGGCTCATCATTTTCTGAGTATGTTTTCTTCGATATGAAAAAATTAGTTCGACATCACGCATTTCTTAAATCTTTCAGCGTGTTAGCTCTTTCTTTAAGCCTAGTTGCTTGTGGTAAAGGTTCATGGTTTGCCAATGAAGATGATGAACAATTAAAACAAGAGCAAATTAAAAAACTGATTCCAAATCGTGTCAGTCAACGTGACTCGTGGGCAAAAGACATCTACGATATTTCCAATGAATTAAAAATCCCAACCAACAAAGAAAATATCTGCACCATCATTGCGGTGGTTGATCAGGAATCTAACTTTGTTGCCAACCCCGTTGTGCCAGGTTTGGGTGATAAAGCGGTAAAAGAAGTCACCACACGTTTAAATGAAAAATTTGAAGATAAACTTGGAACCACAATTGGTGGCACTGTTGCTTCATATTTTGAGAATGTTTTAAAAAATCAGCCCTCGCCTGATGATAACTATTTAAAACAAATGAGTCGTGTCCGCACTGAAAAAGATTTAGACGTACTTTATCGTGAAATCTTTGATTATATGGCAAAGCATTATCATGTGAGTGCGCTGACGGGTGCGGCAAAATTTGTTGGTCAAGATATTGCTGAAAAAATGAACCCAATCACAACATTAGGTTCAATGCAGGTTCATATCAATTATGCCAAAGAGCATAAACGCACCAGTATGAACATCAATGAATTACGTGATGATCTATATACTGAATTTGGTGGTTTATACTATGGAATCCATCGTTTAATGATGTATCCAGCAGATTATGATAAACCGATTTATCGTTTTGCTGACTATAACTCTGGGATGTATTCGAGCAGAAATGCCGCTTTTCAAAAAATGATTGATAAGCTCACTGAAGCTGATCTGGCACTCGATGGTGATTTACTCTCGTATGACAAAAATGGCGACCCACGTCCAGCGATAACTGATACAGAAAAAGCTCTCACTGCTTTATTTTCAAAAAATAATATTTTAGTTACGCCTAGACAGTTACGTAGTGATTTAAAAGACGAGAAACAGCAAGATTTTGAAAAAACTCAAACTTATATCGCTGTATCTAAACTTTATAAGAATAAAACAGGTAAAGATCCAATGTATGCCATAATGCCAGAAGTTGTCATTTCTGGGCCTAAATTGAGTCGTGATTATAATACTAACTGGTACGCAAGCCGCGTAAACGGACGATATGAAACATGTATGCACCGAGCAAAACGTTTAAAAATTTAGCATTATTTGATTTTGACGGAACCTTGTGTAAAAAAGACAGTTTCACAGGGTTTATTTTCTATGCTTTATCAAAAAGACACATCGTAAAGCAAGGCATCAAAATTTTACCGTGGATTCAGGCCTATTATTTAAACATCTACCCTGCCAACTCCATGCGTATCAAATTATTTAATGCAATGTTTAAACAAGCCGATGCTAATGAAATTCAAGATATTGCAAACGAATATGCTCAACGCTTAGTTCGACAACTGGATCAAAATCTTTATCAGCAGTTATTAAAACATCAAAATAATGGCGATGATGTAGTTTTGGTTTCGGCATCTGTAGATATTTACCTCAAAATCATTTGCCAAATCTTAGATATCGACTTGATCTGTACTGGTACTGAAGTCATAGATGGCAAATTTACTGGTAACTATTCCACGCCAGATTGTAGTTGTGAACAAAAACGACTACGCATCTTAGAAAAATATGATTTAGACCAATACGACAAAATATTCGCCTATGGAAACAGTGAAGAAGATTTAGATATGCTTCATTTGGCCGACTATCAATATATGGTTGGTAATGATCAGGTTTTACCCTATTTAGAAGACGAAAAAAAATTTGCTTAAAAGATTTAATCAATGACTTGCTAAATATATATGATCTAAATAAATTGGGTAAAATTTCTTGATAATTATTTTACAATCAAAGTATTACCATAAAATTTAAAATAAACTTATACTTAATTTTCCTTCCTTTTACCCTTGTGATTTTTTTATTTCAAACGTACTTTTAAAGTCTACGTTAAAAAAATTATTACTTCACTGAAATATTGTGATATAAAACCCACTTTAGACAAATAAAGATAAAACAATCAAACTATATACATTAAATTAAGACTTAAAAAACAAACCAACAAAAAGGAATTTTACTTTGAAAATTAATGGACTTCATATAATTTTGACCACGCTCTCTATTTTAACAACATCATCAGTAATGGCTGGTCCAGCAAGCTGTGAAGATAATTTTGTTGTCAATCGCCAAAATGGCATGGTCGATTATCAAGCAACTGTTTTGCTCTCTTCGGCAAACGAGCATGATATTTCACAGCAGATCAAACAAGCAATTGAACAGTCAGGTTTCCGTATAGACAGTGAGGAAACAACTCGTTCAGGGACTGAAATCACCTTCTTACCAAACAAACAGGCTAGAGATGCTTGGCTTGCAATGACAGCTGTCGTGACCAAGACAGAGAATCAACACATGGTTGGATTACGCAGCTTAGGAGATAGCAGCTTAAAACAACAAAGTACGCCACAGATGCGTACAGCAATGTGTGGATTTCTCGCCAGTTTACCGAGTGCTAAATCTTCAAATATGGTTGCCGCACAAACCTCATCTGGTCGTGGCGCACCTCCTGCCACTAAAAATATTGGTCGAGAAATACGCCCTAAATCTGAATTGGATGTGCGTGTAGCACAACTGGCTCTTGAACCAGGGGCAGCAACAATTATGGGTAAAGCATGTACTACAAATAGATCACATGGACAAACTTTCCGTGATTATTTACGTAACGAAGCAGTGTTTTTGTATCCAGTGACACCTTATCTTGAGGAAATCCTCAGTCTGTACGAAAAATCTCGTCCTGAAGATACAGTAATTATTTCTCCACTGATTACTCAGATGCGTATTGAAGGGCGCACCAATAGCGATGGTGAGTTTCGTTTTTCGCAACTCAAACCAGGCAAGTATCTGATCGTTGCTGAACATGCTTCTGCTGGTGCAGGCAGTTATATGAATTATGATGGTGCCAATACTTCACAGAATGGTAATACAATTACCACTACTCATTTCTATTCAGAACGTGAATTTTTTCGGAACTGGAACGATATCCTTAAAGATCGTGTCACAATTTCAAAACCCGATCAGATTGTCAAAATTAGTTTAACCCCACCCTTTCGTGCTCAGGGGCTAATTGGTGGTTTAATTAATCGTGGAAAGCAAAAAGGCACTGGCGTTATGGGCTTGTCTTGTTCGGAGTGGCAATTTAAATGAAGAAGCATATCCCAATATTGTTGTTGCTGAGTTGTATGATAACAACTCCTTTCCTCTATGCTTCGGATCTTGCCCCAATGCTCGGATCTTGGCAATGTACTGCTCAAGCTGAAATTGCACTGCCTATTAATGCAGGTAAGCCACTTAAAATGGTTGAGACCTATACCGTGATGACGACTGCAGATGGAATCAGTGAAGGAGATGATTCAACTATTTTTTACTTTCCCTCAGGGGAAAAGTTAATGCCCATCGAGGTGATTAGCTATTCTAAAGCGCGATATCGTTTACAAGGTGATACTTTAAAACTTCTTGTTTTAACTTGGGAATTACGTGAAGGACGTATTGCTCCTAAAGAACGGGCAGATTTTATTACCAGTATGCTAGGCAAAAATGCACCAGCTGCAGCTCGCTCACAATTTGGAGCAAAAATAGATCATATGGCGGAAGATTTTGCTGAAACTATTGCGAAAAGTTTTCAGACAAGAATTGGTAAAGAAAGTTCCATACCATTTCGGGTGACGACCACGGATGCTGGAAAAATAGAAAAAACCTTTGGTTCAGGTCCAAAAGCAGTCACACATCGATGTGTTCGGCTATCCAATTGATCACTCACTACTGATTTAAGGAAAATTTAAATGCTGGATCGATTATATATGGAGTCTACAAAAACTAACCAATCGAGTAGAAATAATTTTGACCATTATTATGCTTAAGATTTTTGCTCTAACTTTAGATTTGGTTTAACTGTTGTTTTAGGAAAAATATTAAAGCATCAAAATATACATGCAAAATGTGGCTCAGGTTAGGTTAAGAAGGTGGTGAAATGATCCGACTTTATCTAATGACTTAATGTACTCTAATTACAAAACTTTAGAATTAGAAAGTCTTTTATACAATAGCAATATTTTTATAGGATAAAAATGAAATCTTTATTTAAATTGGTGTTACTTGTTACTTCACTGATTGTAACAACTAACATCTGGGCATATGATTGCCCTGGTAATGGTCAAAATGACGGAACTGGTAGCTGTGTTTATTTTGATGGTTCGTATCCCAATCACCCAGCAGGTTCGATTCCAATGAGAGGAAGTCAATGGGATCTTTCTTCAAAAAGTAGTTCAAATGATTATTCTTATTATCCAGCAGAATTATCAAACTGGGGCGTAGTCGCCTATGGCCCTAATAATCGTTGGGCTTCGGGTCAGAATTATTTAAGCGCTGCAGATGCAGAGCGAGCAGCTGTACAAATCTGTGGGCACAAAGATTGTTGGGCTTATTCATTCCAAGGAGGTTTTGGTGCGATAGCCAAGCAAACCAATGGACGAGAGTTATTTGCAGAATGGTCAAGTCAAAGCCTTCAAAAGGCGGAAGCCGCTGTTATGCAATCTTGTGAGAAGGTCTTTGGTAAAGGAAAGTGCCAAGTAGTTGTTTCAAGTGCAGCTCAACATTAAAAAATATAAGAATAATATTAGGGTCTGTTGACATTTAAGGTTCATAATTTAATCTACAAAGGGAGCCATAAAAATATACAAGCTAATGCAACCGAACTTTAATAGTTTCGTTTTAACTTGTCATATTGAGTGGCTATACTCTAAATTGCTTTAATTCAGAAAACATATTTTTAATTAACAACCTATTTTAATTTTATTCAAAATCTTGAGGACAATCATTAAATTTTTAAATCTGATCTATACAACGAAAAAGCACCATTAATCACACCCAAATAAAAACCCCGCCAAAGCGAGGTTATATTTATTAGAAATCTTAAAACCAATCAATAAATCGACATGTGATTACGATGAATCATTTCTAAAGAACGTGCTTCACCTAGTACCTGATACACCTTATCTGAAGCCAAACCTTTGACAGTTTCAGCAGAACGCGAACTAAAGTTCACTCGTCCAACCGCGACTCGATGTCCATACTGATCAACACATTCCACAACATCACCACGATCAAAATGCCCTTCAACTGCTTTTACCCCTACAGGCAATAAACTACGATGATTTTCCTTAATGGCTTTGACAGCACCATCATCTAAAACCAAACGCCCTGCAGTCTGAAGGTGTGCAGCCAACCACTGTTGATGTGCTGTAACACGATCATCATCAGTAATGAATAAAGTACCCAATAATTCACCCGCCATTAAACGGGCCAATACATTGTCACTTTCACCACTGGCAATCAACGTTGGACAACCTGACTTGGCAGCCAAACGAGCAGCACGAACTTTGGTCAACATACCACCACGACCAAACTTACCACCACCGCCTGCCATATCAAACAAGGTTTCATCCATTGCACGAACAGTATGGAACAATTTTGCATTTGGATTAGAACGCGGGTCTGAATCAAACATCCCTTGCTGATCAGTCAAAATGATCAGTAAGTCTGCATGAACTTGCCCTGCAACCATTGCTGCAAGCGTATCATTATCACCAAAGCGGATTTCATCAGTAGACACTGTGTCATTTTCATTGATTACAGGAATCACTTTCCAATCAATTAAATTCTGCAATGCATCACATGAGTTAAGGTAACGACGGCGATCCGCAAGATCATCATGAGTTAACAAGACTTGCGCCGTTTGGATAGAATGCTTTTCCAACACGCTTGACCACGTATGAATTAGCCCCATCTGACCAATGGCAGCACAAGCTTGTAGACTGGGTAAATCGGTGGGTCGATTCTCTAGCTTCATGCGAACCATCCCTTCAGCCACAGCACCTGAAGACACAAGAATAATCTCGTGTCCTGCATTGTGTAGATCTGCAATTTGTTTCGCCCAATGCGAAATTGCATCCAAATCTAAACCTTGCCCATTTGCTGTGAGTAAAGATGATCCGATTTTAACAACGATACGTTTTAAAGCCTTGAGCTGACGTTGCCCATCTACCACTTCTATCATCTTGTCCTCGGTCTTTCTTTTCTAAATGGGTATCTTTAGAGACTATAGATACCCTTAGAAATTAGCGTACGTAGTACACTTCCATTTCGCCATCATCCTCGCCATCGTCATCCTCATCATCTTCTTCCTCTGCCAAAATACCAGCAAGACGTTGTTGACGACGCATTTCACGATAAGCTTCTTTTGCAGCAATCGTTTGCTCACGTGTTTCAGCTTCAAGCTGATCACGGAATGCTTTCATTTTCGCTGCATACTCTGGATCTTCGTCTTCCAACTCACGTTGTTGCTCGATTTGATCCATGAGGTAATACACAACAGGTTTGGTACCTTCTTCAAGCAAGCCTGAAGTTTTAAATACAGGACCATCCCATTGTAATTCTTCAAGAATATGATTACACCATTCTTCTTGAGTATCATCAGTTAATTGATCAAGTTTGTTTAAAACAAGAACAATCGGTAATTGAGCCAATGTTGGTGAGAATTTTTTCAATTCTTCCACAATCGCTTTGGCATTGTAGGCAGGATCTGAACCATCAATCGGTTGTACATCGACAATATGCAAAAGAATACGTGTACGTGCCAAATGCTTCAGGAAGCGAATCCCTAAACCGGCACCTTCCGCTGCACCTTCAATCAATCCTGGAATATCCGCCATAACGAATGAACGATGACGATCCGCATCGACCACACCCAAGTTCGGTACCATTGTTGTAAATGGATAATCTGCAACTTTTGGTTTAGCTGCTGATACTGCACGGATAAAGGTAGATTTACCTGCATTCGGCATCCCCAATAAACCTACATCCGCTAGAACTTTTAACTCTAAACGAATTTCACGGTATTCACCTTTGATACCATGTGTACATTTACGCGGAGAACGGTTGGTCGATGATTTAAAATGAGTATTCCCCAAACCACCATCGCCGCCATGTGCAACTAAAACCTTTTGGCCATCTTCAACCAAATCACCAATAATATCGCCAGACTCTGTATCTACAATGGTTGTTCCTACTGGAACTTTCAGAATAACTGATTCACCACCACGACCAGCACAGTTTGCGCCAGCACCGTTTTTACCACGTTCAGCGCGAAATTTACGGGTATAACGATAATCTACTAAGGTACTGGTATCGTCGTCAGCTTGAATATATACGCTGCCGCCACGACCACCATCACCACCATCTGGGCCACCAAATGGTACAAATTTTTCACGGCGAAAACTGGCTACGCCATTGCCACCGTCGCCAGCCTCTACGGTAATGACTGCTTCATCAACAAAGCGCATGCTGCCAATCCTCTAAAATCTTTAAAACCCCATATTCTGCCATATTTTCAAAAATTTCTCGAATAGTATTATTGAGCTAAGCATGAATTTTCTTAAACATTTATTGTGAGAGGCTTGATAATGCATATTTTTATTCGATTTCGATTGTTTTTTATTCACATATTTTTCTATAATCAGTTAGCTGAAAATCAATAATTCAAAATTAAATCACGCTTATTTTAATGAATCTCACAATTTCTATTTATTCGCATGCGTTTTTTTGATTTCCGATCGTCCAGATTAATTTTAAGGAACACTCATATTGTCTATTGTCCAACTCAGTGCTGCGCTTGGACCCGCAGAATGTCAACTCGCTGTAAAATATACGCTTGAAGAAATACACAAAGAAGCAAAAACAAAAAAGATCCATCTCCAAACAATTGAAAGCCATGCGACTCAACATGGTTATTCATCTGTACTTCTAAGTGTCGATGAGGATGCCCGAACATGGCTCAAAACTTGGCTTGGTACAATTCAATGGACTTTTCAAAGCCCAATTCGTCCACAACATAAACGTAAAAACTGGTTTGTAGGCATCGCACTATTTGATACACCGTTGCAACTCCCCCCAGATGACACCATCACTTTTCAGGCCTGCCGTGCTTCAGGTGCTGGTGGCCAGCATGTCAACACAACCGACTCTGCTGTCCATGCAACGCATGTTGCATCTGGAATAAGTGTAAAGGTGATGTCTGAACGGAGCCAACATGCCAATAAACGTGTGGCAAAAGAATTGATTGCACTCAAATTACAACAACAGATGGAGAGCCAGCAAGCCCGTCAGAAACACGCTCAACATTTACAACACGCGTTGATAGAGCGAGGCAATGCCGTCCGAGCATTTAAAAAGTGATGTTTTTTACATCACTTCAATTAAACGATATGCAAATTGAAACGTACTATTTTCTTTTTCAATTAGCTCAGCACTTAATGTTAAATCTGCCCATTTTACTGTTTCATCATTTAACGTGGTTTCTAATTTGGCCTCTATTCCATAACCACCTTGATAATATTGAAAAACTTCAAAATTCTCATTTGAAATTGTTAGTTTAGGAATGTTTTGATCAAAATAGTAATGTAAAACGTCTTCTTGAATTTCATCCCAAACGGCTTGAGATATTCCAAATTTTAAATGAAGTTGTTTAAAATTTTTATGACAAACTGCTTGTATAAATTCCGCACATAATTGATATGCAATATCTTGAATATTTTTATCCATTGAATACCTAATTAAAAATAGTTTTGATTATAGAAATTGATTTCTAATCGAAACACGATTTTATCACAACAATAAAAAAAGGAAGCCTGAGCTTCCTTGATTTACAACACAATAAAATTAAGACTTTTGCAAATCCAATTGAGGTTGATTTGATTCTTCAAGCATTTTACGATCCACTTCAGCCGGATTATTTAAAGCATCATTGAGCTTCTCAACATCCAGCTTTCCGACCCACTTGGCAACTACAATCGTTGCCAAAGAGTTACCGACCAAGTTAGTCAATGCACGTGCTTCAGACATGAAACGGTCAATGCCTAAAATCAAAGCCAAACCAGCGACTGGGATATTGCCTACAGCAGCCAAAGTTGCTGCCATTACAATAAAGCCTGAACCAGTTACACCTGCTGCTCCTTTTGATGAAATCAACAAGACTGCAAGCAAGGTGATTTCATGCCAAATATCCAGTTGAGTATTGGTTGCTTGCGCAATAAAGATCGCCGCCATAGTCAAATAAATAGAAGTACCATCAAGATTAAAAGAATAACCTGTTGGAATCACCAGACCAACCACGGACTTTTCACAGCCAGCAATTTCAAGCTTTTTCAGCATACGTGGTAATACAGATTCTGAAGACGATGTACCCAATACAATCAACAATTCTTCACGGATCATACGAATCATTTTTAAAATGCTAAATCCGCAGAAACGACTGATCGAACCTAAAATTATAAAGATAAACAACAAACACGTGATATAGAAACAAAGAATTAACTGCGCAAGTTGCGCTAAGCTACCAATCCCATACTTACCAATGGTAAATGCCATCGCACCAAAGGCACCGATTGGCGCAAGTTTCATAATCATATTCACAATGTTAAAGAACACATGCGAAATTTGATCAATCAATCTTAATACTGGTTTTCCAGCATCGCCAAGTTTATGTAATGCAAAACCAAACAATAAGGCAAATAAAAGAACTTGTAGAATTTCACCTTCTGCAAATGCACCCACAACGGTATTTGGAATGATATGCAAAAAGAAATCAACGGTAGACTGTGATGCACCTGACTCCACATACTTACTGATACCCGTGGTATCTAAAGTCGCAGGATCAACATTCATCCCAACGCCCGGTTTGGCGATATTGATGACAACCAAACCAATAATCAGGGCAATGGTAGACACGACTTCAAAGTATAAAAGTGCAATACCACCAGTCTTACCCACTGATTTCATGCTTTCCATACCCGCAATCCCGCTGACCACGGTACAGAAAATCACAGGGGCAATAATCATTTTAATGAGCTTAATAAAAGCATCACCTAAAGGTTTGAGTTGTTCGCCTAAACCTGGAACACTTTTCTCTACACCATTGATCAATTGAGTACCACTTGGAAAGTAGTGCCCTACAATCACACCCAAAATAATGGCAACAATCACTTGAAAATAGAGTGACTTATACAGCGGTTTCTTAGCCATGATAATTACTTCTTTCTATATTTCTGTTTGAAGAAATATCCAATGTTAATGCTACCATTTGCTGACACAGCCCAAAATCTCGATAAAAATTTCTGAGAAGTTGGTTTTTAGCAAATAAAAATCCCTTCAGAAAACGAAAGTTTTCCAAAACAATGACAACGAATGACGATGTTTAAGATTTATTCTCTCTGGTACCTTGGCCAAAAGAATAAATACAGAACAGGAGATGAAAATAAAACGCTATTCAAGGCTATTTTAATTAATTTTTGATGATCAATCTCTATGCAAATGTTAATTTCGCCTAACATCTGTGCAATTTATGCTTAGACCTTAGTCTAATATCGTCTATATCTATACGATTCAGATCCATTTATGGCATAGTGTATTCCACTGTCTCCTCTCCCTTGATCCATTTGACATGAATACAAAACGCAATCTTTATAAAGACTTTGAACATCCTTTTGCGCAGTTTGTGCGAATTGTCGGTAAAGGGAAAAATGGTGCACGATCATTAACTTATGATGAAGCTTATCAAGCTTTTTCAATGATTTTGAAAAATGAAGTCTTAGACGTGCAACTTGGCGCATTTTTAATGTTGCTTCGGGTCAAAGAAGAGTCTGTAGATGAACTGACAGGTTTTGTCCAAGCGACCAAAGACCAATTGAATTTTCAGCCACTTGCTGTGGATTTAGATTGGTCATCTTATGCAGGTAAACGCAAGCATTACCCGTGGTTTTTATTGGCAGCATTAACACTTTCAAAGCATGGTTATAAAATCGTGATGCATGGTGCATCAGGCCATACCATGAACCGTGTGTATACTGAACAAGTCTTAGAATACTTGGGTTTTCCAATTTGCCAAAATGAAGCACAAGTCAAACAGCAACTAGACACCCAAAATTTTGCCTATTTGCCTTTAAATGCAATTTCTCCGATCTTGGCAGATTTGATCAATCTTAGAAATGTGATGGGTTTACGCTCCCCGATTCACACACTGGCTCGTTTGATTAATCCATTCAATGCCAAAGCAACCTTACAGGCAATTTTCCACCCTGCTTATCGTAGTTCGCACCAACAAGCTGCCTTTCAATTAGGTTATAAACATAGTGCTGTGATTAAAGGTGAAGGTGGCGAGTTTGAGCGCAATCCAGATGCCAAAACCCTTATCTGTGGTATTCAAGATGGTGAACTTTATGAACATGAATTGCCTAAATTAACCGATAACCGCAGCCCAACAGAAGAGCAGCTTGATCTCGCTATTTTTAAAGCAGTTTGGGAAGGTCAACAAGTACATGAATATGGAGAAATTGCCATCACTGAAACAATGGGCATTGCTTTATATACCATGGGTATTGTAAATAACTATCCAGAAGCCATAAGTAAAGCAAAGCATCTTTGGAACACACGTTTCTAATTTCATCTTCAAACAGCAGCGTGAACGTTATTGATCACGCTTTTGGATAAAATATAAATCAGCCCAATAGGGATAGCTCTTCCCTGAAGAATGAATATTGATAAGTTGCAACTGATCACCCATTTTGACATCAATATTATTGGGTTGATAAGGACCAGATAAATAAGCATCTTTTTGCTTTCCAATCAGACTGGAACAATACAGATGATGCGTTTTTATCTTTTTTGATGCATCGGCTGTATAAGCATTACGGATCTTTATACCAATTAACAACATGGGATAACCATCATTTTTAATTGATGTATATTGGGTGACTGGCGTTTGGAAATTTTGACTTGCAGTTACGGTAACATCTAATAGACATTGAATACTTCTTGCACCACTTGTTCGCTCTGCGAATGCACTGGTCGAAATTGCAGTGATACAGAATAAACTGAGTCGAGTTAGCTTTATCGTTTTTAATCGCGTTATTGTTTTGAGCAGCTTGAGCATTTTAACCTCTTTATCGTTTTTTAAGATTTTTATCATTCTGAATATCTTTATTACCTTATTACGCACTTCTCGATTGAACGTATTTATCGTTTTAATATCATCATGATTGAAACAGTTTAAATATTATTGTTTTTTAAATTGAGTGTTTGAATCACAAAGTGAAACTACTCTGTGATTCAAGGGATCTTTTGCTCAGTTAGATAAAACGAATCGGTTTAAATTCTGGCTCAGGCACATGCGAATCACATTCCTCTCCTTCTTCTTTATGCCCTTTATCGATATAACCTGTACGTTCTTTTTCAGGTATATTCTGATGTTCCCAAGCAATCACTGCTTGCATACAGGTTTGACGTTGCTCAGCAGTCAACGCCACACCATTTGGCCATTTACCAATTTCTACCGCAGTTTTTAAACGCTCAACAATGTCAGCATCTAAAATAGAAAGCATCTGTTCAATATTCATGGTCAATCCCGCTGAAAAGAATCAAAATCTTGATTCCAGCCAAGTTTAGTACGACAAGCCATATAGAAGTCATAACCTGGTGGATGTAAAAGTATTAGTTTGAATGGATGTTTACGAATATGCAAACTATCACCGACATTTAATGAAACGCTATGCTGACCATCGGCACTGACCATCGGCAACACACGGTTTTCACGGATCAATATCTTAATTTCGCTTTGCCCACCCACTACAATCGGTCTTGATGACAACGTATGTGGGTGCATTGGAACCAAAGCAATCGCATCCATACTTGGATGTAAAATTGGTCCACCACCAGATAAGGCATATGCCGTTGAACCTGTCGGGGTCGATACAATTAAACCATCACTGTGCTGGCGATAAACATATTGCCCATCAATGTTCAGCTCAAAATCAATCATATGTACAGATTTACCAGAATGAAGTACCACATCATTCAAAGCAATTGCATCATAAATTATTTCATTTTTACTGCGAATTTCAATTTCCAATAAAAAGCGACGATCAAGCTGGAACTCACCTTTTAAAACTTGATCTAACTTAAACAGCACTTCAGTGGGTTTAATATCTGTTAAAAAACCTAAGCGACCGCGGTTCACCCCAAGTACAGGAATATTGTATTTTACCAATGCACGTGCAGCATGTAATAAAGAACCATCACCACCCACGACAATAACCAAATCAACCACTTCACCGAGCAGATTCTTACTGACAGTTTGTGTATTGGTATAAGGTACAAGTTGTGCTGTAGCTGTATCAAAAACTGGATGCAGACCCAAACTTAATAAATGATCGTGTATAAGACAAAGCGTATCAACCACAGATGATTTATCTGGTCTTCCAATTAAACCGATATTACGAAAGGTCTTTGGTGAAATTTGCACAGATGCGGTAGCTCCACTGAAATTCTGAGATATAATAGCACTCTCAGTATATGTTTATAAAATCATTCATATACGAAAAATAACGAGAATGTTTAAAAAGCCTTTAAATTTGTGTATTTCACAGATTTATTATTGCAAAATTAAGAAAAGCTTCGCATGATTAGCGAAAATAAATTTGGGTATTATTATCTGTATATGAAGACCGAACGTGGTATAGGCTTAATTGCACTGATTTTTTGTGTATTAATTATTGCAGTATTTCTCGCATTTAGCGTCTACTTAATTCGCCTCGACAATGTTATTCGAGATAAGTTTGAAGGCAATCGCTGGGATATTCCTGCGAAAGTATTCGCTCGTCCATTAGAAATTTATGCAACTGCGCCAATTGCCCAAATAGAGTTTGAACAAGAGCTCAAATTACTCGGTTATAAAAACAGTGATAGTTATACCAAATCGGGAACCTATATTACCCAACCAAATACAATTTACGTGCATACACGTGGCTTTGACTTTGGTGACAGTGTAGATCCAGAACAAGTCCTACAGGTGACCTTTGCTGGTGATACAGTTACAGATGTAAAAGCCACCAAACCGACCAATACTGGAATCGCACGTCTAGAGCCAATGTTAATTGGTGGTATCTACCCGCAACACAATGAAGACCGTGTCCTCATCAAATTAAATAAAGTTCCTAAACCTTTGATTGAAGCATTAATCGCCACAGAGGATAGAAACTTTTATCGCCATCATGGTATTTCATTCCGTGGTACAGCGCGCGCGTTACTCAGTAATGTGGCTGGTGGTAAACGTCAAGGTGGTTCAACACTGACGCAACAGTTGGTTAAGAACTTTTTCTTAACCCCTGAAAAAACCTTAAAACGTAAAGTAAATGAAGCCCTGATGTCGCTGTTATTAGAGCTTCATTACAGTAAAGACGAAATTTTAGAAGCCTATTTAAATGAAGTGAATTTAGGTCAAAGTGGTAACTACTCTGTCAATGGTTATGGCTTGGCTTCACAATTCTATTTCGGCTTACCGCTCAGTGAATTAAATATTTCACAACAAGCATTTTTGGTCGGTTTAGTTCAAGGGCCTACCCTATTTAACCCTTGGAAAAATCCTGAAGGCGCAAAAAAACGTCGCGATATTGTGCTGAATAATATGTTGGTGATGGGATACTTAGACCAAGCGCAATATGAAAAAGAAATTGCACGTCCGCTCAATGTGGTTCGTAAACCAACATTAGGTACAGCAAGCTTCCCAGACTTCTTAGATATTGTACGTCGTCAACTTAAAACCGAATACCAAGAATCAGATTTAACCAATCAAGGCTTAAGAATTTTTACGACACTTGATCCAATTGCACAAACTAGAGTGCAAAAGAGCTTTAGAGAAACGGTGAGCCGTTTAGCCAGTGCGAACCCCGCAAGATTAAAAGACCTACAAGGTGCTGTTTTAGTTACCCGTCCTGAAAATGGCGAATTGATTGCCGCTGTTGGTTCAACCCAAGACTTTACTGGCTTTAACCGTACTGTAGATGCGAAACGTCAAGTGGGTTCTTTGCTTAAACCTGTGATTTATTTAAGTGCGTTGGAATCAGGTCGTTATAACTGGGCATCACAAATTGAAGATGCGCCAATTAGTTTACCTGTCAGTGGTAATCAAACCTGGACACCAAAGAACTATAGTGGAACAGGTCATGGCTATGTTCCGATGTCTCAAGCCTTAGCAAACTCATATAACTTGTCTGCTGTACGTTTAGGGAACGAATTTGGGATCTCTACATTTAGCAATAACTTGTCTAAATTTGGCGTAACTTCAAAGATTCCAAACTATCCGTCTATTTTCCTTGGTGCGGTTGATATGTCGCCAATGGAAGTGATGAGTATTTATGGTAACTTTGCAACAGGTGGATTTAAATATCCAACCAAAGCCATTCGTACTGTTGTAGATTCTAATGGTCGTTTATTGGAGCGTTTTGGTTTAAATGTACAACAGACTATAGACCCTTCTGCTGCCTTCTTATTGAACTTTGGCTTACAACAAGTCATGTCTGCGGGTACAGGTAAAGCGGCTTACAACACATTACCTGCTGATCTCAAACTTGCAGGAAAATCTGGTACAACCAACGATACCCGTGATTCTTGGTTTGCTGGATATTCAGGCAATAATTTAGCAGTGGTATGGTTAGGCTTAGACAACAATAAAATCACTGGGCTTACAGGTTCATCTGGTGCATTACCTGTCTGGATCAATGTCATGAAGCAATTACGCCAAAAACCAGTGAATTTACGTCAAACAGATGATATTTCATGGCAATGGATTGACTCTCGAACTGGGGAGCTTTCAGCACAAGGCTGTGAAGGCGCACTATATATTCCATTATTACGTCACACAGTTCCTAATCGTGCGACAGAGTGCGGAATGCCATATTATCAAGTTGATCCTCAATCCACGCCTGATACGCAACAAAACACTTCACAGCCGCATTCAAGTGATAGTATAGAAAACTATATTCGCGAAAGTGAAGACAGTTTAGATCAGGACTCAAGAGGTCATGTGATCTCAAGTGGTAGTTATAACAACTAATCTAAACATGTTGAATATACGGGTAAATTGGCTTTTAAATAGGAATTTGTGATGAAACGAAATGTAAGCACAATCGCTTATATTCTAAGTTTAAGCGGAATATTAACTTTGACTGGGTGTCAAACAACGCCCCAACAAAATTCTAAACCGAGCAAATCTGTTGAAAAGCCAAAATCTGAACAACCTGACCATCGGGTTGCAACACCAGATGGGGTAAAAATTACCCCTTATGAACGCCCTGAAATTAAACGTGAAAAAGTTCCTGTCGTGATTGCACCGCAATCCAAGCCTCAAACGCAAAAATTTGAGGATGGAGAAAATATCCCAGCATTTAAACAGCTCATCCAACAAACTCAAACTGCGTATCAAAAGGGCCAGTGGGATGAAGCTGAACGTTATGCAATCCATGCACAACGTATAGCACCACAATCGGCACAAGTGTTCTCTTATTTGGCTCAAATTGCCAATCAGAAGAAACAATATGCAAATGCTGAATCTCTAGCGCGACGTGGTTTAAGTTATGCGCAAAGTCCATCCCAGAAGAAAACCTTTTGGAATGTTATTTTACAGGCTGCTCAGCAATTAAAAAATCAACAGAGCATCGCAGAAGCGCAAAAACAGTTACAACGCTTATAACTGTTTAAGCCAATACCTCTGCTCGATTAAAAATTTCGAATCCCAGCAATCCCGTATGCATAATGCTGTTGTGCAATCACTAAATCAGCTTGGCTTAATCCCCCCAATGCAAAGACGGGTAAATCACAGGTCTTGGCATATTCAGCAAATTTTTCCCATCCAAGTGCATTGGCTTCAGGATGGGTCTGGGTTGCAAATACTGGACTTAACATCACAGCATCAAAACCCAATGTCTGTGCTCGCTGTAAAGATACCAAATCATGACATGCTGCTATACAACGTAGACCGATTGGTAACTGCTCGATGTGTAAATCCATCAATTGATGCTGTTTATAATGTACAGCAGCTATACTTTTTTGAAGATGTTCAGGCAACTGTTGCCATAGCTCTATATTGATGATCAAGCGAGATAAGGCATTTGCAGCTAACTGCGAAATTTGTGTTACAGCAACCTGATCTGCAGTCGTTCTAAAATAAAAAAATTGCGCGTTGTCATCTAGACTTTTTTCTATGCTCAATACTGAAAGATTGTCGGAGATTTTAATTTGATGCGCCCAGTACAAGTGTTGAATAATCGCTTGATTGGCTTTAGGGAAATTCAGCGCGAATAGTTGATCACGCCCATACCATGTCCAAGGTTTCTGAATATCATGTAAATATTGTTCAGGAACCGTGGCATGAAAAAGATGAAGAAACACTTCAACATCATCATAAACATGATGAATTACATCAAAAGCATGCCATTGCTGGATGCCAATTCCCACTTCCTCAAAGATCTCTCGACGACATGCTTCAACAGGCGTTTCCCCTGCTTCAATTTTGCCGCCAGGAAATTCATATTTATTGCCCTGATGCTGATCCGCATTGCGCCAACCGACCAACACTTTCCCACGATAAAGTAATAAAGCGATAGCCACATGAATACTGGGTTTAGACATAAAAATCGACACCTGAATTTTTAATGAATTGTAAGCAATTATAGAAATTTTATAAATGATAAAAATTATCGTTGACAGACCTATTCGATAATGATTATCATTTAAATCACTTAGACAGCACCCCACACGGAGTAACAATAATGAACGCACCTTTTAGCCTATTCACACGTAACACTGAAGCTCACCAATCTCTTCCGATGTTACATTCAAATAACTTATTTGCATTAGGGCGTGAAATTCGCATCATGCATGCTGGAGAAGAATATCGCTTACGTTTAACACGTAACAATCGTCTAATTTTGACCAAATAACTATAAAAACATTAAGTTAAAACAAAAAACGTGGGAACAAGCAGTATGAATCAGCGCATACTGCTTTTTAATTTTGTCAGCTGATTTTTTAATGCTTGTCTATAGATTTTTATACAACAACCTATCTCTATAAAACGATCTAATGAAATGCTAAACACTCAATAAAAATAACCGATTCAATCGCACAGCTTTAACGTAAATAAACACAAACGCTCAAACCGCCATATTTGGAAGCTGTAAACTGAATCTGTCCATGATGCAGATCGATCACCTTTTTACAAATTGACAAACCTAAGCCTGAACCTTGTGTTTTGGTCCCCAACGCTCGGTAAAAACGTTCACCTAAACGATCTAAGATATCTTGAGGAATACCCTCACCATCGTTTTGAATTTCAAAGCTATTGCTATTGTTTAAAGGTCCAATCTGAATATAAATATTGCCCTGTACTGGCGTATAACGAATCGCATTATCTACAAGATTGCGAATACAAATAAAAAGTAATTCTTCATTTACATAGACCTGAACATCTTCGCTTTGAATATGAATATGAATCTGAAGCTGCTTTTCGTCTATAAAAGGATCTAAACTATTTAACACATGCTGAGTCATTTGCTCCAGACTTATCCAAGTCTTCGGTAATTCACTGGCATCCGCTGGATCTAATCGGGCCAAAAGCAAAAGATTTTCAAGAACCAGTGTTCCTCGATTCACATCATTTTGAATACTATTGAGTTGCTGATAAATCTCAGGGACCTCGGCATATTTGCGTTGTAATAACTGCAAACGCATTTGTATCGCAGAAAGTGGCGAACGTAATTCATGTGATGCATCTGCGGTAAAGCGTTGTTCAGCAATTAGAGCTTGATCCAGTCGCGCAAGCATTTGATTGAGCTGATTGACCATCGGCTCAAGTTCTTTAAATGCAGGCTGTTGCTGAATTAAGCTGAGATCATTGGCATTTTTCTCTGCAATTTCTGTTGAAAGCAGTTGAATAGATTTAAATTGTTTTTTAACTGAGAAATGTAAAATCAGCCATTGCACCAACCAGAGACTCAATAAAACCAATAAATAGCTGATAAAACTTTGCAATAAGTCTTTAAAACGGACACTTAAGGGCTGTACAACATAGACGCTTAACTGAGAATCCTGATCAATCGCTCGGTAGCTACGTAACAACTTATTTTCTGCCCAAATAAATGCATATCCATTGTCTTCACTCTTAGCCAGAAGATTGGCTTGACCTTGTTGCAAATCAAATTCAGGTGATTGGGTCAGCATCACCACACCATTCATCAATCGATATTGAATATCAAATTCATCACTTAACTCATCCAATTGAAAACCAGACGTCGCGCTTAAATCTGAGATCAGAAGCATATCTGCAACTTCATCCATGATTTCATCTTGTACGTTCATATTGTGATAAATCGAAAGACTGACCAGAAGTACCAGCGCAAAAATACCGGCCACAATTGAACTGAGCATTGAAGTCTTAATCAGCTTAGCTTGTAGTGATACTGCCTGCGTCATATTCATCCTATTGAAATCATTAAAAGTACTCGGTGAAATACTCAATCTTGCTCTTTATTCATACGATAGCCCAAGCCACGGATTGTTTTGATCAAATGTCCACCGATCTTCTTACGCAATTGATAGATATAAACTTCAATCGCATTACTTTCAATTTCATCTCCCCAAGCATAAAGTGATTCTTCCAATTGCTCACGTGTCACAATATGTTCAGGCTTTTGCATCAATTTATATAAAATTTGAAATTCTTTTGCGGTGAGATGAACAACTTGCTGATCCTGAAATACCGTTTTCGCTTGAGTATCTAATACTAAATTTTCATATTTTATTTCATGTAAATTTGTGACTTGGGTTTGTCTGAGTTGTGCCCGTACTCGGGCAGATAATTCTTCTAAACTAAAAGGCTTTACCAAATAATCATTTGCGCCGAGATCTAAACCTTGCACACGATCTTGAATACTGTCTCTTGCGGTAAGAAAAATCACTGGAATTTCTGGAAATTGACGTTTTAACAGTTTAAGAATTTCATCGCCAGTGGCTTTGGGCAAACCACGATCTAGCAAGATGCAATCATATTGATGCTGTTCTATGGCTAAAATTGCATGATCACCACGTTCGACCCAATCTATATTGTAGCCATCCATTTCCAACCAAGATTTAATACTTTCAGCTTGTGAACTATCATCTTCAGCGAGCAAAATTCGCATAGACCATCTCTCTTTTAGGCAGATAAAGCCTTGATCAAAATAAAATCTGCAGTTTGTTGCTGTTCATACTTGTTGAACATAGGTAAAGACCACATGCATACACATGTAGTCTTACAGAATATAACGAGAATCTGCGGTGATTTGTTTTAATGGATAAAATAATTAAAAATTCACGGCATCCACATCAATTTCTACACGTTTTGTCGGTTTATAATCGATATCGACCTCACCAAACAATGTCACTGTAGCATTTGCCGCGATCGGTTTACCTTGCCATAATTCATCATCAATATCGACAGTAATGCTACCTGTGCTATCACGGAATTGATATTTTTCATCACCGATTGCTTTGACTACATTGCCACGAAGCTGCACTTTGGTATCATCTTTCAATGTTAAAGCTTGTTTTACTGTGGTTAAACTTGGTGTAAGCGCTGATTGATTTACCGCTGTGTTTGCAGTAGCAAAACTTGTTAAACCAATCAAGCTTGTGGTTAAAATTGTTTTCGCAATGACGTTCATTGTTGTGTCCTCATATCGGTTCATCGTTTCGATAGAAGCATTAAAACAAACCAACATGAGGTGAATCTTAGGATTTCTTCATTTGCTATTTTAAGTCAAAATTAATTTAAAGGCACAACTCTGAGGACTTCTTCCAGCGTTGTTACGCCTTCCAATACTTTACGCGCACCAGCAATTCTTAATGGTTCAATACCCTCTTTTTTTGCCTGCATTTTTAAATCATCTAAAGTCACGCCCGCACTAATTCGCTGCTTTGCTTCAAGGCTAATCGGCATAAACTCGTAAATCCCGACACGACCTTTATAACCTGTTTGACGGCATTCCTCACACCCAACTGCTTTATATACAAAATTAGGCATTTTGGTCTGATAGCCAAATGTCAAATGCTTCCACTCTTGTTCATTGATAAAGGTTTCTTGTTTGCAATGAGGGCAAAGCTTACGCACTAAACGCTGAGCCAATACTCCCAAAATCGTTGCAGCGGTTAAAAAAGGCTGCACGCCTAAATCATGCAAACGTGTCAGACTTGATGGTGCATCATTTGTATGCAAAGTTGAAAGCACTAAATGACCTGTTAATGCTGCCTGAATCGCCATGTTGGCAGTATCTTGGTCACGAATTTCTCCAACCATAATAATATCTGGATCTTGACGCATCAAAGCACGGATACCATCAGCAAAACCGAGCTCAATCCCTTGATTGACCTGCATCTGGTTAAAGCTTGGCTCCAACATCTCAATCGGATCTTCAATGGTACAGACATTCACTTGTTCGGTTGCCAATTGTTTTAATGAAGAATAAAGCGTGGTGGTTTTACCTGAACCTGTGGGGCCAGTCACCAAAATAATGCCATGACTATGTTGCGTTAAAGCATGCCACTGTGCCAATAAATGTTCATCAAAACCCAATTGTTGAAAACTTCGTACCAAAACTTCTGGGTCGAAAATACGCATCACTAACTTTTCACCAAAAGCAGTCGGCAATGTTGAAAGACGTAGCTCGGTTTCTTGCCCTTTCGGTGTCCGTGTTTTTAAACGCCCATCCTGCGGTTTACGTTTTTCTGCAACATTCATACGACCTAAAATTTTAATCCGTGAAATAACTGCGGTTAAGGTATTGGCTGGCATATTATAAATCGTATGCAGTACCCCATCGATACGAAAACGAATTTTGCCTTTTTCCTTACGCGGTTCTAAGTGAATATCACTTGCGCCTTGCTCAAAAGCAAACTGTAAAACCCAATCGACCAGTTTCACAATATGCTGATCATTGGCATCAGGATTCTGGGTATCACCCAATTGTAAAAGTGCTTCTACACCTTTATTTTCTTTATCATAGGCACTGGATTTTTGCGAATTGCTGACCGCTTTACTGACTTGATAATACTCAGTTAAATAGCGTTGTAATAACTCAGGATTTAATACTACTTTTTCAATTTTTTTTGGGCTTAAACTACGTTCTAAATTATGTACCCAATCCGTCATAAAAGGCTGTGCTGTACCAATCAGAATTTTATCGGCACTGACCTCAACTGCTAAAATTTTATTTCTTATTGCAAACTCTTGCGACATGACATTGGTTAGTGAAGTCACATCGGCCTTTAACGGATCAATCGTAAATGAATTGAGTTCGGCTTTTTCAGCTAACCATTCTGTCAGCGTGGTCAATGTTAGTCTTTTAACTGGATTTTTAGCATCGACGAGCTTAAAGCTGGCTATCCATTGCAAAGGATGCCACTTTAACTGATCGCGTTGTCGATGCGTGGTTTGTACCAATAGTTTTTCACGTTCTGTAATACGACCATCTTTTAATAATTGTTCTAAACACCAAGCTGTATCGATTTCAAAATTAAATTGCATTGTTATATCCCCGAAACTCAATCTACTATAACAAAATTAATTGTTGTATTTCTTGGATTTTCTAAATTCAACAATGTATTTAACGCATGGCTAAGAAATAAACTTTTGTTTTTCTAAAACTTTGCGATACATTGAAATCATTCTATTAATTCATGGTCTTATTTGGAGAGTACTATGAATTTTATATCGCTCTATCCATTTTCATTTGGCTCATATACCGATTTCCTCACCATCATTGCGGCTGCATTGGGTTGTGGTCTACTTATCGGTCTTGAACGTGAACGAAGTCAGCAACGTGAAAATCAAAATAGTTTTGCGGGTTTAAGGTCATTTGCCATTTGCGCTTTACTTGGCGCTGTTTGCTTTTTGTTTGGTCCCTATTTTGGCATTGCGGGTGCATTCATTACAGGTGGTATCGTCATTTATTCTTTAAAGAATCAAACTGATGATCCTGGTGTAACCACTGAAATTGCATTTATCCTCACTTATTTTATCGGTGGAATGTGCGTTTGGAATATTTCTTTTGCTGCAGGTTTATCGGTCATCCTCACCGCCTTGTTGATGACTAAACATTCTATGCATGGCATTGCTGGAAAATGGATTACAGAATCTGAATTTAAAGATGGAATTTTCTTACTGGCATTGTTATTAATTGCATTGCCACTGACACCAAACAAAGCTTTATGGGGTGCTGTGCTTAACCCCTATGTTATTTTAAAATTACTCACCTTAATTTTGGCGGTGCAAGCACTTGCACATATTGCCAAACGATTATTGTCATCAAAAAATGCCATGCTGTTGTCTTCGCTTGCTTCAGGTTTTGTTTCCAGTACCGCTACCATTGCCAGCTTAGGATTAGAAGTCAGAAATGGACGTGCAGATGCCAAAGCCAATGCAGGAGCAGCATTAATGTCTTGCGTGGCAACCCTACTACAACTCATGATTATTGTGATTGGTGTCAGTATTACTTGGTTCAAACTCATTGTACTGCCCAGCCTAATCGCTATCGCGATCCTGACCATTTTTGCCTTATGGTTTATGCGTCATACACAACCGATTGAAAATAATCAGCTTGTAGATAGTCGTATGTTTAGTCTAAAAGAAGCAGCCATTATTGCAGCGTCGTTAACCTTGATTCAGGCGGGTGTATATGGGCTAAATCTTATATTGGGTGATGCGGGTTTAATTGCCGGTACGCTTTTGGCCTCATTATTTGAAATTCATGGCGCTTTGGCCACAATTGTCATTCAGGGAGAACCGAGTAATCACATCTTATCTCTCGCCTTTGTTTTAGGTTTAGCAGCACATGCCATTGCGAAATCAATCAATGCATTTTTAAGTGGTGGCAGCCGCTATGCCTTGATCTTTGCTCCAATTCAAATTTTGCATATGACGATGTTTATCATCGTTTTTGTTTGGGTTCTTCAATATTAGAAGCACTTTTTTTTGCGAGGATGAAATTGAAATCAACAAAATCATTTTAAGCTTTCGATCAATATATAATTATAAAAATTAACAGAATTTTAACTTTTCATCAAAAAAACATTGAAAAATTAAAATGTTTAAATATGATGACAGCGAGAATTTTATACTCATAAATTTTAATATTTTATAATTTGGAATAATTCATGAAAATTAAATTACTGTCTTTTACCATCATTTCTTCATTATTTTTAACCGCATGTGGAGGTGATTCAGATGCTGGGGATTATACAACAAACAACGAATCTGAATGGTTTGGATATGAAACTGGCGGTTCAACTCAAGACATTAACCTCTTTACTAAAGTAAAGTTTAGCTTTAACAATAAGCAGATGTACATCAATGGTGAATATAACGTTGATGGTTCAACACAGTTCCTTTCATCTGATCTTTTAAGTGATTATTTAGCAACAGATGGGCTCTATGACGCGCCTAAAAGTAAAACTGATTTGGGCTATCAATATGCAACATTGAAATCGAAAACAGCGACAGTTTGGACATTTACACCCTATTCATCACGTAACTATAACCAATTGGAATTAACTGAAAAATTTGAAACAGTCAACTTAACAGGCAAAGCAATTAGTCCATATATCAATGGATTTGAGCATTATGCTGGCTCAAATATTGCGCTTAGCTCAATAGTTGGCGCTTATTCTTCATATTATGTGCAAAAACTTAAAGGCAAAACATTCCCATCTGGATCAACGTGTTTAAGATCAATTTCCTCTTCAACAAATACAAACTTCGCTGATCTTTATTCAGACAATCGTCTGAATAATTACAACCCATCAAAATATTTTAAAGATGGTTATATTTCAACGACACTAGGAAAATTCAACTTAGATTTATCCCGAGACATGCAATTGAATACATCGGTTGATGCCGTAGCTAAAATCGGCTCTGACTATTACCCTGCAAACTATTACACTGCGGGTGAATATGACATACTTGCAAGCCAAATTAAGCAATATGAACGAGATTATCAAGATGCTGTTGCTGAGTTTGGTAAAAACAGTATAAATGCTCAGTTAGCAGAAGCTTATCTAAATGGCTTAAAGTCAGAATGTACGCTGTTTAACAAAACAGCAAGTGTTGCAATTGATGCTGTAAAATAAAAGATATTCTTTTATATAGCACTGACTAAATCTTATTTTAGTCAGTGCTTAAAATAATTTACTTGTTTCATTTTGTAGCTAGAAAAACAACAAAGTTAAAAATCACAGCCTATTTAACAAAATCTACAACCGTCTATTTCACAACACCCTAACGATATTTGCCAAATACTTTCCAGAGATTGTTATCCGCTAAAGGATCAGCATAGCTATCATTACGTGGCTTGCGCGGCTTATCACGGGCATCCACCAATTCAAAATCTTTTTCAGTGCTCAGCACTAAACCATTCACATAAAATCGTGTTCTCGTATATTCACTTTGTCCAAACTGAAAAATATAGGTTCTTAAATCAATGAATTCACGATGCGCAACCAAGGCTGCGGTATCATCACTGTTTAACCACTGCGACATATTTTTAATTTGGCTGGGTTCAAATTGCCCACATTTTTCAACCAGTGAAGCAATCCCACGAAAAGTTTTTGATTCTTTGGCACGGGTTTTATTAATTCGAATCCGATCTACATGAAAAAAGAACAAAGGTAAATTTAAATGGCTGGGTAATTGAGCAACATCTAAAGCCTCATCCTGCATAAAAGGTTGATACAAGGTTTGTGCCCTTTCAAGCAACCCAAGCCACTGTTTATAGTAAGCCTCTACTGCGGATTGGGTTCCATAATAAATTGGCAAACCTTCAACATTGCTCAAGTCTACAGGCGGCCAAATATTTTGGCGTAATAATGCAATATCACTTTTCAAGCTTTGTATGGCAATCGCATCTTGCATTATCTACTCCTTGAGTATTTATTAAGCTTAGGCTATTTGAGTATGCTATAGTTATATCAATGAAACAAGTCTATGAAAAGGAATGATAATGTCCGAAAATAATGATTTTTTTGAAGAAACTGAAGAAGTTGAATCTGACGAATACTTTTATGAGCGTGCTGATGAATTTATTGCTCTCGCCAATCAATTTGCAGATCAAAATCAACAAGTTTCACACCTAACAGCACATCCTGGAAAGATCAGTGCTTCATTTATGTATGCCAATGCCCGTTATAGTATTTGGCATGCAGCTTGTGCCTACAATCAAGCACCAGATTTTAAAGCGGATCGCCAAGTCATCTTAGACTATTATGTGGAACAATTTAAACTCATGCTTGAAGATCATCTCGATGAATATCAAGAAAATTTTGACAGCTATTTTGCAAATTCAGATACAGAAGAAGTAAAGCGTTTCGTTTAACTCTTGGATTGCCTATAATAGCCCACCAATGAAATACGCTATGTGGAAAAGTCATGTCTCAAAAAATCGATGCTACTGATGTCACCGAAGAAGAAGCTTTAAATGCTGTTTTTTTTGAGCGTGCGGATGAGTTTATCAAACAAGCCAATGAGTTTTGCCGCCCAGCGAAAGGACAGCAACCTAAGCCAGAAGAACTTCGTGGACAAGTCAGCTCAGCAATGCTCTTCGCTACTGCACGTTTTAATACCTGGGTTGCTGCAAACACCTTTAAAGATGGTGATGAAATGCGTGACGCCAAAGAACAAGTCATGTCTTATATATTGCAACAATTCCAAATGATGCTTGAAGACAATTATGATGAGTATTGTGAGCAGTTTGAAAATTATCTCCGTTTCCGTAAAAACGAAGATTTTCATACCCACAAACATGATCAAGATAGCCATGATCATCAACACTGATTGAGATAAATCATCTTAGATTGATCTAAGCATTGATAAAATAGCCTCTTCAATGAGGTTATTTTTTTATAACAATCTTTCGGCAGTCATCCCTAAAACAATAAAATCAACTGATCCTCCCAATGACCTTATCCCATAAATTTACCAAGTGACAATATTCACCTTTTATAAAATTCATGTATTGTATTTTGATAATAAATAACAATTTGGACGTTATATGCAAGATTTGAATTTTCCAATCATTGACCCACATATTCACCAGTGGGATCCCTACAACACCCCTCATGCAGCAGCATTTGCGGTAAAGCTTTTGGGCAAGCGCCCATTCCTACTCGATAAAATGGTGCGTTTAGTCAAAGCTAAAGATTTGATTGAAACGGTTGGACTGACGGAACACATTACCCGCCCCTATTTACCACAAGACTATAAACATGATCTTGGCTCATATACGGTCGAACAAGTGGTGCATATTGAAGCCAGTTGGGCCAAACAGAAAGGCAAAGGTGTCGTAGGTGAAACAGAATTTATTGAATCCTTACCCTTTAATGAAAACACCGTAAAGCTCGGTGGCATCGTGGCTACCGCAGACCCTTGTGATCCTAATTTCAAGAAGATTTTAAAGTTACACCAAAAAGCATCTAAACGTTTGCGCGGTATACGCCGCATGGCTGCCTTTCATGAAGATAAAGGCGTGCATAATTGGACGGATCTCCCGCACCTGTATACCGAGAAAAAGTTCTTAAAAGGCTTTGAACAACTCGCGCAACATAATCTGAGTTTTGATGCTTGGGTGTATTCTCATCAAATTCCCGATGTAATTGAGCTGGCAAAAAAGTTCCCAGAAACCTCGATTGTTTTAGACCACTTTGGTACACCAGCAGGTCTGTTTGGTAAAATTGGACAAAATACAGGCTTGTCTAAAACAGCGCGTGAAAATATTTTTTATCAGTGGCAAGACGCTATTGCTGAATTATCTGCTTATCCAAATGTATATACCAAAATGTCTGGTCTATTTATGCCAGTGCTTGGTCATCAATTTTATAAGAAAAAACAACTGGCCTCTAAACAACAAATCATTGATCTTGTTGCACCACTGATTCTGCATGCTTTAGAAAGTTTTGGCACCTATCGGGTGATGTTTGCTTCCAATTTCCCAATGGATCGAGTCAATACCAGTCTGGTGAATATCATTGATGCGTTTAGTGATATTGTGATGCAATATGATGAAAATGCACTGGAAAAGATCTTCCACCATAATGCCAAACAATTCTATCGTTTGTAATTTTACAAGATAAAAGAGGTGTTTATTTAAACACCTCTTTAAACTTATTTACCGATACACATAATTTTTAAGTATAGAGGTTTAATTGAACTGCGAAAGAAAGGCTTGAATTGCATGTCGTGCAATTTCAGCATCTTCAAATGATTTCACTCCAGAAATACCCACGGCACCAACCAACTGACCTTGATACAAAATAGGCTCACCACCTTCCAACATCCCTGAACCGCTCTGCATGGTTAAAAATCCCATTTGACCATTTTTGATAAGTGTCTCATATGATCCCGACGGTCTACGACTTAATGCAGAGCATCTGGCTTTGTCCAAACAGAATTTCGACGTCAATGCAGAAGCGCCGTCCATACGCTTCATTGCCAATAAATTGCCCGTTTCATCAACGATAGCAATACTGACATTAAAAGCATGATCAATTGCATATTGATGTGCTTTATTCAATAAAAACTCTGCATCAGATAAGGTTAAATAGTGTTTGGTTTGCATATTTTCTTCCTGAATTATAATGTCTAAAATCACAAAAAAGCCTGTAGTCTAAGGACTACAGGCTTTTATTCTAAATCAAACTTGATTCAAAAAGACTGTCCATTCTGCTCATTTATTCAAGCAATCGAAGTGGTCTTAAATCCCCTTAAGCTTGCATTTCAGCAAAGACTTGTTTGGCCATATCAATGGTAAACTGAATATCTTCATCACTGTGTGCAGCTGAAATAAAGCCTGCCTCAAATGCAGATGGAGCAAGGTTTACACCACGATTTAACATCCCATGGAAGAATTTACGGAATGCTTCAATATCGCATTTTAAAATATGGTCAAAACTGCTAATTTCGGTTTGATCAGTAAAGTAAAGACCAAACAAACCACCAGCTTGTTGAGTAAAGAATGGGATTCCAGCTTCATCTGCAGCCGCTTGTAGACCTTGTAATAATTGATCTAATTTTGCAGACAAATCGGTGTAGAAGTTAGGTTGGCGAAGGGTTTCAAACATTTTGATCCCTGCTCGCATAGCCAAAGGATTACCCGACAAGGTTCCTGCTTGGTAAACCCCGCCTAAAGGCGCGATACATTCCATGATTTCACGTTTTCCACCAAATGCACCAACTGGTAATCCAGCACCAATGATTTTACCCAAAGTCGTTAAATCAGGTTTTACATTATAATATGCTTGCGCACCACCGAGTGCTACACGGAAACCTGTCATCACTTCATCAATAATAAATACTGATTTGTATTGATCACATTGCTCACGAATCGTTTCTAAGAAACCTTTGATTGGTTTAACCAGATTCATATTTCCAGCAACAGGTTCAACAATTACCCCTGCAATCTCTTGACCATATTTCGCAAAACAAGCTTTAACAGCTTCAATATCATTATATGGCAAGGTCACCGTATGCTTGGCAAAATCAGCAGGTACACCCTTTGATGTTGGCTCACCCATGGTCAACATGCCTGAACCCGCTTTAACCAATAAAGAATCTGAATGTCCGTGATAGCAACCTTCAAATTTCACAATCATGTCACGACCTGTATAACCACGCGCCAAACGAATAGCCGTCATGGTTGCTTCAGTACCTGAGTTGGTCATACGAACCAATTCAATTGATGGCATGATTTCACAGATCAAATCAGCCAGTGTGGTTTCATGTACTGTCGGTGCACCAAAGCTTAAACCATCAACTGCTGCTTCTTGTACTGCTTGGATAATATCCGGATGTGCATGACCTAAAATCATCGGCCCCCAAGAACCCACATAGTCCACATAGCGCTTGCCATCGACATCGTATAAATAAGCACCTTTGGCTTTTTCGATAAATACTGGCGTACCACCCACCCCATTAAACGCTCGTACTGGAGAATTCACTCCACCTGGAATATGTTTACTGGCTTGTTTAAACAATTGCTCTTGTTTTGGAGATAGGCTCATAAATCGACTCAATCCTGTAGAATACTAAAATTTCAAAATGATATAAAAAATCACGATACAAATTAAGATTTTGCAGTTTCTGCAAATAACTGTGCCCAAGCTGCGATACGGGCAGGAATATTTTCAACTGATAAAGCTAATATATCACTAATCACAGCGCAAAGGTCAGCACCAGCCTCAATCACAGCTTGAGAATTTTCAACTGTTAAACCGCCAATAGCACAAATAGGTAAATCAAACTTTTCAGATGCCTGCTGTAATGTCGCTAGGCCAATATTACCTGCTTCAGGTTTGGTCGATGTTGCATAAATTGCGCCAAAGGCCACATAGCTTGCTCCTTCAGCGATTGCTTTTTCAGCCAACTCAATTGAGTTTAAGCAAGTCCGCCCAATGATGACACCTTGTGGTAAACGTTGCACTGCATCTGAAATTTCACCATCAGACTGCCCAAGATGAACACCTAAACTAAATTGTTCAGCTAAATCTAAATCATCATTAATCAAAAATGGTGTCTGATACTTTTCACACAATTGCTTGATCTGCTTCACTTCATTGGCTTGGTCAGATTGAGCTACTTTTTTACGGCGATACTGAAGAATAGCGACTTGCTTAGTGCTTAAAGCAGCTTCGAGTTTTTCTAATAATAATTGGATTGGATCGTCGTTGGTAATCAGGTAAAGACCGCGCATTCAATATTCTCAAACAATCAAATAAATGGATTATAAGCAAGTTTTCTCAGCGAAGACGTGACAAAAACAAAAAAGCTTAGAAATCTCTAAGCTTTTTTGTTTAATTTATTACCTTACTGACAAGATTAGCTCTCAATTTTATCTAGACTACGGTCTTTTAAACTTAAATTGCCACGTACAATATCGGAAAGCATACGCCAGTCCGAAATAAAACTATAAAGTGGTTGCTTAAAACTTGCTGGCTTATTTTTCTCAAATACAAAATGCCCCACCCAAGCACACGCATAGCCTGAAAGCAGTCCATAGACCACGTATTTTGCTTTACGTTGACGAATTGCTTTGCTAAAAAAATAAATACCGACACTACTTCCAGCTGCATGCAAACGGCGACTCATCATGCTACGGTGTTCAGTTAAATAAAAACGATAAAATTCTGAATAGTTTTTAATTGGTAATTCAAACTTAGGGTTTTGCTCTAATTCCGATTTAGGCTCAACATACGCGTTCATGATCAATCATCCTGTTTTATTTTTAATCAGCTTAGTTTATTTTATGCTGCAATAACAGCCAAATTCAATATCAAGTCTGTTGACAATTCATCTATATTTGCGACTTCAAGTATTGCCCAGACCATACAAGTCACGAAATAGGAAATTTTGTCATTCTAAATATTTAATTAGTAACGATATAGCGGTAAAAAATACTCAAATGGCACGCTATACAAGTCTTCTGATGACACATTTTAAGTTACAATGCCAGATTAAACATTCAAGAATGTTTAACTCTCTAATAACCATGATTAACACTTAGGACCCTCACATGCTTGAAGTTGAATTAAAGTTTCAAATTCCGGAAGCCCGCCGCAATGCACTCCTCAAAGCATTAGATCCTAAAAAATCCCAAATTATTCAATTACAAGCAAAATACTACGACACGCCTGATCGTCAGATGTCCCAACACGGCGCTGCACTACGTCAACGCTTAGAAGGAACGCGTTGGGTACAAACATTAAAAGCCGCCACCAAAAGCCATTTACAACGCTTTGAAGACAATATTGATTTAGGTGAACTTGCTGAAGCCCCACATTTAGATCTTGATATTTACCAGAATAAACCCGAAGCACTTGCTGTTTTAAAAAATGCATTGGGGGATAAATTTGACGAACTTCAATTACAATTTGAAACTGACATCCAACGTACCATCCGTGTGATTCAGTTTGAAGATGCTGAAATTGAAATCAGCCTCGATATTGGTGAAGTCAGAACTGAAACCGCCAAACAAGAAATTCATGAAGTAGAATTTGAGTTAAAAAGTGGCTCAATTCAATCACTTTTAGCCTTTAGTTTTGAATGGGTTAAAAAGTATCACTTATGGCTCGATGTACGTAGTAAAGCTGAGTTTGGACACTTATTGACTGTGGATCAAAAAGTCAGTCCAGCACAGCTCAGCAAAGAAACCATTTTAAATAAAAAAGACACTGCAGATAAAAATTTACGTGTGCTTATTGCCAGTCAATTACAACATTTATTGCCAAATATTGCCGCGATTTCTGCACAGGTTGCCCAGCCTGAACATATTATTCAAGCACAGACTGCCCTACACCATTTACATTTAAGTCTTTCTCTGTTTAAAGATTGGACAGATACCAAAACGGATAAATGGTCACATCAACTTTCAGCGTTTGAGAGTCACTTTAAAAACTTACAGCATTTTGAACATATGCAACGCACATTAGGTGCTTTACTGCAAAACCCGAAAACGGCGCAAAGTTTAGATCGGGATATTTTGTATGCCAATGAAAAACTCATCAATTTGGTCAAATCGACTCAAAATGTGCAGCACTATTTAGAATTACTCATGTTCAGTTTAGGACAGTCTGCGAAAGCGCCAACCCATGACTTAAAATGGTTTGCGCAAAATACATTGCAAAATCAGTATCGACAACTACAAGAAAGTTTAAATGAAGCCGATCTATCTGACCTTGAAAGTTTAGAAGCGCTGGCTCAGCATTTAAATGAATTAAAATTTAGCTTTCCAATCCTAACTAATATCTATGATGTTAAAAACTTACAAAAATATGCGAAATCTTTAAATGATGCTCAACAAGCTTGTGAGCAATATCAAGTGCTTGCTTCATCATCATCTTACCTACAACAAACCGACCTAGAAGCCAGTGATTGGTTTGCCTTAGGCTGGCTTACCGCAAAACAAGAAGCTTATGCAGAAAAACTGCTTGAAGCGACGGAACAGTTCTTGGTCAGCCGTAAGTTTTTAAAATAAATCAGCAACAACAAGAGATGGTTTTATTGATTAAATTATTGAATAAAATCATCTCTTTAAATACTGCATAAATTTGAATATTTGTAGTCGCATGAGTATTCACGTTGCGAATTTGTAATCATTCATTAAAAACTCAAAAAAAACAATTTATCGGATTAAAATCGAGAGAATAAGTAATAAAAAAGGAACGATAAGCATGTTTGAAATTGAATTGAAATTCCAAATACCTGAAGAAAAGCAAGAAATGCTCATTAAAGCGTTTCAAAGAAAAGATACCAATATTCAGCACTTACAAGCCAAATACTATGATACGGCACAATTTATTTTGTCTGAACATTCAATTTCACTTCGTCAACGCCTTGAAGATGATCAAGAAAATCAGCAATGGGTACAAACCCTCAAACTTCCAACAGAACAAAGACTCAAACGTGCTGAATTTGAGGAAAATATCGAAAGCGCGGAAACAGAATTAGATCTAAAAAATTATCTCAGCAATAAGCATATTGCTAAAAATATTAAACACTTATTAGAGCAACATAAAGACGGATTAGAAGTTCAGTTTCAAACAGACATCGAAAGAAAGCTCAGCTTATTTAAATTTCAAAATAGTGAAATTGAAGTCAGTTATGATCATGGTCATATCATCGCCCATCAACAGCGTCTCGCATTACGTGAATTAGAATTTGAACTGAAGCAAGGCACTGTTCAAGATCTTATTTCTTTTATCTTACCTCGGATGAAACGCTATAACTTATGGCTTGATACCCGTAGCAAAGCACAGCAAGGTTTTCAGCTTGCACAAAATGCTCCAGACAATCCCGTACAGTTGCAAACGCCACTTGTTCTTGATTCAAAGGATCACCCTGAGAATGCATTAAAAAAGATCGTGAATAATTGCTTATCGCATCTACTCCCCAACACTACAGCAATTGCATCTGGAAACTTTAATTCCAAACATATTCATCAGGCACGTGTGGCAATTCGTCGCTTAAGAAGTGCTTTAAAAACCTTTTCAAATTGGTCTTTGCATATCGATCCCACTTGGCAAACACAGTTAACCGAACTATTTAGACAACTCGGTTCGGCTCGTGATTTAGATATGATTCGAGAGGAGTTATTACCTCAGCTTGAGGCTGCTGGTGTACCTAAGTTTAAACTTGCAGAACCACAAGATGTCGATTCGCAAAAATTAACCAAACTGTTTAGATCTTTTAATTTTAATTATTTGGTCCTATCCCTAATTCAATTTATTGCCCAAGAATCAAGTGAAAAATCTCAAATAGCTGTACATAAAGCAGCATTTAAAAAAGTTAGACAATTACATCGCAAAATTCAAACTGACGCAGAAAACTATTTAAATTTAGACATCGAAGCACGGCACCGTACTCGTAAAAACTTAAAGCGTTTGCGTTATAGTATTGAGTTTGTTGCATCATTATCGGATAAAAGCCAAGTCAAAAAATATTTAAAAGCTATAAAGCCTGCTCAAGAAAGTTTAGGTCTCTACAATGACCTGATTGTTGCTGAAGATGTGTTAAAAAAATTGGTCAAAACAGAACCCCAAATCTGGTTTGCTTTGGGCTGGATTGCCGCAGAACAGCAACGGCTTTTGCTGAAATCACAACAAGATTTGCTGCAGTTTGCCAAGACAGCCGTTTTAGAGTAATTGTAGCTACTATCCTGCTCTTTAAACCGAGATGCTCCGATCACAGCGGACAAAAGCGCATAAATTTTACGGAGGATATGGAATCACGTTTTCAATAATTGAACGACTCAATGCCCTGAATCAGGATCGCTTCTTCTGCACAGCTAAATTTAATATTAAATTGCCCAAAACGCATCCCATAAATACGCGCATCATCATGCTGATAAGCTGGTCGAGGATCTAAAGCCAGTACCGACTCAAGTTCAGCGATATATTTTGGGTCCATGTCAGCTGTTTGAAGAAATTTACTTTTTAATTGCTGAGCATGCTCAGACCAAATAACCTGTTTACGAACAGGCTCATGCTGGGCATAACCACTTTGCGCCGCATCCACAGCATCAGAATAATGAATATAAGGTTTAATATCGATAATCGGCGTACCATCTAAAAGGTCACTGCCTGTCACATATACACGAACTGCATTCCCCTCTTTTTTGACAGCTTTAAGTTGTACTACAGATAAACCGATCGGTGCTGGGCGATACATACTGCGTGTTGCAAATACACCGATTTTTTTATTTCCACCTAAACGTGGCGGCCTCACTTGAGGACGGAACTTATCTTTATCTTGTTGATTTTTATTGCCATGAAACTGCCAGATCAACCATAAATGACTAAATTCTTCGATTCCCTCAAATGCTTCTAAGACATTGTAGGGTGCATGCATTTCGATAAAAGACTCCACCTGAACCAGATTTGGTTGTCGAGGAATACCAAATTTTTCAACATAAGGAGAACGCATAATCCCAATAATCGGGAGACTTAACTCAGTCATAATCATTTTTTCTGATAAGTTCAATTAAATATATTCAGTTTATCGAGAATGATTTTAGATTAGAATAGCAGGCTGTTCTAATTTGATAATTTATTGAGACCTTTAATGGCTGCTTTCAACGTCGAAAAGATTACTCACGTACACCACTGGAATGACACTCTATTCAGTTTTAAGACCACACGTGATACTGCATTACGTTTTAAAAATGGTCAATTTGTGATGATTGGTCTTGAAGTCAATGGTAAGCCTTTAATGCGAGCATATTCTATTGCAAGCGCTAACTACGAAGAAGAATTAGAGTTTTTCTCAATTAAAGTGCCTGATGGTCCTTTAACTTCTATTTTGCAAAAAGTAAAAGTTGGTGATGAAATTCTAATTTCTAAAAAACCTACAGGTACTTTAGTGCTTGATGATTTGAATCCGGGTAAAAACTTATACCTTCTTTCATCGGGTACAGGGCTAGCACCATTCTTATCAACGATTCGCGATCCAGAAACCTATGAGCGTTTTGAGAAAGTTATCGTGGTACATGGTACACGCTTTATTTCTGAATTGGCTTACCAAGACCTGATTCTCAATGAACTTCCAAACAATGAGTTTTTTGAAGAGCTGGGTATTAAAGACAAATTGGTTTACTACCCAACTGTAACCCGTGAAGATTTCCATACCCAAGGTCGTGTAACTACTGCGATTGAATCTGGTGCATTATTTGAAAAAATTGGCTTACCACGTTTTAATCCTGAAACTGACCGCGCAATGCTTTGTGGTAGCCCAGCATTCCTTGACGATGTTGTCGAGCTTCTTGACCAACACGGCCTGAAAGAATCCCCTAAAATGGGTGTTTTAGGCGACTACGTGATTGAACGCGCTTTTGTTGAAAAATAATTTATTTTTCAAGCAGCGTTAAATTGAAAACCGAGGTTAAATACCTCGGTTTTTTTGAATTTAATCAATATAAATTAGTACAGCTTGATAGCTCATTTTTATTGATCTTGTATCGTTATAAAAAAGCCATACAAATGTATGGCTTTCCTTGAGTCATTTAAATCATCAATTTAGATTTTTCTGAGCTTGACCATATTGGTCAGCCATTACTTCAACCAATTGATCAGGTTTAATATACTTCTTAATCACAGCATCCACATCAGCTTTGGTCAGTTGAGCAAACTCTTGATCTCTTAAAGCACGACTATCCATTTTCTTATTGCGTTCAAGCTGGCTGTTTAACATACGATGAATTACGCGCTCATCTTCTAAAGACGTCACACGTTGCTTCATGATATTGGCTTTAGCCGCTTCCAACTCCTGACTGGTTACTCCTGTCGCTAATAAGTCATTCAGAACTTTACGCACTACTTGCGATACTTCAGCAGATTTCCCTGCTGTGTAATTGGCTTCGATCGACAATGCACCAGCTTCATTGAAAGAGTCCAAGTTTAATTGACTACCAAAACCATAAACCAACGCATTTTTTTCACGAAGCTCTTGTCCTAAACGTGAAGACAATTGCGAGTCACCCAAAATATAACTAAAGACAATCAGTGCTGCGGCATCTTTATTGTCCACACCTACAGGCAAGGTCTGCAAAGCTTGATAACTACCAAACTCACGTTGTTCTGAAAGGGCATGCACTTTCTGCGCTTTGTAAGTGGTAAATTCTGTTGATAGTCGCTGATAAGGTTGTTTAGCTGACCAATTCCCAAATTGTTGCTCAAGTAACTTCTTGATCGGTTTTGCATCATATTGCCCAGTGATAGAAATAAAGGCATGGTCCATTGCAAAGTATGTTTTATATAAATCGACAACTTGTTGGTTGGTTGCTGCTTGAATCTGTTGTTTAGCCAGTTCTGGTTCAAAATGATAACGTAAATCACCCGGCTGATAGGTTTCAAGTAGACGAGCAATGGTTAAAGAGGATACTGTTTCAGGCTCAGTATATGGTCGATCCAAACTAGATAAGCTTTGTAATTTAATTAAATCAAATTGCGATTGTTCAAATTTAGGGCTCTTCATCACCGACACGATATATTTGAAAAACTCTTCAAATTTTTCTTTTTTCGCTGAAATTTGAATAGTAATCCCGTTATCCGATGCAGTCGCAGTTGCTCCACCACTTGCTTCAATAGTTTTATCTGCAATGTTCTGTAAGCTATATTGCTCAGAAGCACGTAATAATAAATAAGCCGTAAAATCGAGGATTTGTGCCTTATTCATTAAAGATTCAGCTGTACCAAAATTAACCTCTATGGTTGCATAGGTTTTATCATCACGTGTCGAGGTCGGGAATAAGGCATACTTCATCCCATTTTTTAAAGTGCCACGTTGAATCTTTTTCTCTGTTGCAGTTAAATATTGTTTGGATTTTTCAACATATTGAGCAACTTCAGCTTGATAAACACTGACATCTTTTAAAGGTTCTACAGCAGCAGCTTGTTGATCTAAAGTTTTTGGTTTTTCAGCAGCTTGCTTTTGCTCCAAGGCCTTTTTCTGATCTTCAGGTGTCGGTTGAATATCACCATTAAAACGGTGCTGCTCAGTTAAAAATGCTTTTAAAGTTGAATTAGTTTCAGCTACGCTTAACTTTTGAATGGCCTGTTGATCTTTAAAATATTGTGCCCAATTGCCATGCGATGACACCACATAATCACTCAACATACCACCGACAGCAGCCGCACTGGTCAATAAACTCTCATTGGCATTCTGGATCAGATTTTTAACCCGTTTTAATTCAACATCATCAAAACTTTTATTCTTTTCTACATCGGCAATCAACGCACTGTCAATTTTTTGAGCATCATGGTTTGGCGCATAAATCGCCCCCATAAACACCAAGTTAAAATCATCATCTAACCATGTTGTCGACTGGACATTGGTCGCGACGCCAGTTTCCACCATACTTGAATATAGATGACCACTCGGTTGTAAGGTATATAAATATGGCGCAAGTGCTAATACCGGCTGAATTTTTTCATTCTTACCATTCATATAAATATTGAATTTGGCAAGATCACTGCCCTTTTTCACCACAAAATTACGATTTTTTATGGTTGAAGAATCAAGTACAGGCACTGTTGCTTGTTCAGGAATCTTACGTGCAGCAATCGCACTAAAGTTTTTATCAATTGCTTTTAAAACTTCTGCTTTATCAAATTTACCTGCAATCACCATCACTGCATTATTCGGTGCATACCAGTCTTTATAGAATTTGTTCAATTCATTCATTTTAATTGACTGTAGTTCAGCAAGATCACCAATCGGTAAACGACCTAATGACTTGTTGCCATAGGCTGCTTTCCACATTTGATCCATCAGCACAGCAAAAGGCTGATCCATACGCACTTCGCGTTCACGCATCACAATATTGATTTCTGAAGGAACGAATTGTTCTTGAAGCACCAATTTGTCCATACGTTGTGACTCTAAATAAATCACTTCGTTTAAGGTATTCTGGTCTGGACGTACAATATTGGTATATTTAGTCGAATAATAATCGGTACTGGCATTGGTCATTAAAGTATATTGATCTAAACGGCGTTGAAATTCTTCGCCTTTTACATCTTGTGTGCCTTTAAAGGCTAAATGTTCAAGTAAATGTGCAAGACCACCTTTGCCTTGTGGATCATTTAATGAACCAGTCAAATAAACCGTATTCATAAAGACTTTACTTTCTTTATCATTCGGTGCAAGTAAAACTCTAAAGCCATTCTCTAGCTTATATTCTTCGATATTATGTTCAGATTTAACAAGGATGGCTTGAGCAAAACTAGACGCACTAAAACCAAGAATACAAAGCGACAAGGTGAGTTTTTTCAACTGCATGAGCATAGGAGAATCCAGAATTTTTTAAATTTTAAACAGTTATAAGCTAAACATCTTAAGAAATTCTGAACAAAATTTATAGTAAAGTTTTGAAAAAAGAGCCGTTTATTTCAACGGCTTTTGTAATGATTTGAACATGTCTAGCTTAAAATCAATTTAAATAAAAATCTCAGCTTGCATAAATAACTGTGCATAGCCTGAAATTTCGATACGTTGACCGTCCTGAATATCACAAAACAATTTTCCACCGCGCGCTGATGCTTGATAACCGATAAGTTGTGTTTTACCCAGCTTTTCAGCCCATAAAGGCGCTAAACCAGTATGCATTGAACCTGTTACAGGATCTTCATCTATCCCTTTATGCGGGGCAAAATAGCGAGCCACATAATCATAATCGTTTGAAGCTGCGGTAATGGTCACATCATAGCCTGCAGACTCCGCAGTTAATGCGGTACTCACATGATATTGTTCTGCAATTTTTCGGATATTGGGTAAGTTTGGTGTTGCATTTATCACGTCTTGTGCAGATTCACAAACTAGAATATAAGCTTGCGCATTGAGGTAGACTTCTTTAAAAGGCTGATCAAAGACATGATTCAATAATTCTGGATAATCGATCACTTTTTGCGGCTGACGAATCGGGAAATTCATCTGGATCTTTCCATCCTCAGCTTGCTGGATGATAAAAATACCCAAATCTTTAACATGAAAATGAATCGTCTTCGCTTGGGTATAGTCTTTAAATAAAACAAAAGCTGAAGCTAAGGTCGCATGCCCACAAAAATCGACTTCAACCTGTGGTGTAAACCAGCGAATTTGATAATTTTCATCATCAATGCGTTTTACAAAAGCAGTTTCTGCTAAATTATTTTCTAAGGCAATATTTTGCATCAAAGCATCATCCAGCCAATCATCTAAGACCAATACAGCAGCAGGGTTGCCCTTAAATAATTGTTGTGTAAAAGCATCAACTTGGTACATTTTCATTGTCAAAACTCCTCATTTTAATCTATTCTAAGTGATACTAAAAATGATTACAGATACAGTCTATGTTTTAAAATGGTTACAGTTAAAACTTTAGCTTGATCGTATAGACCATTTAAAATACAACTGTTTTAGAGATTCATTTGAAATTTATAACCTTTCCTAGATCAATAATTATGGAATAAGCACGATGAAAATAAGCATAAAACTCCGAAGTGGCTTTATAAGCACTCGATCATCATATTTGTAAGAAAGTGATCGATAAACTGCTATTTCGAGTAGTGAATACTTTGCCTTGTTTTAATGAATCAGCGCTTAATGAATCAGAGTATGTTTGATAAACTTGAGTTGAAAAAAAACACCTAAATTTAATTTAGGTGTTTTTTATGGCATTTAAATAATATAGAAAAATAAGTTAACTATGTTTTAACTCTTCTCTCTCATCTGAAAGTAAAATGCTTTGATCTGTCTGCCCCATCAATTGACTGGTCACAACACCTGCAGTCATCGAACCATCAACATTTAACGCAGTACGCCCCATATCAATCAAAGGCTCAATGGAAATCAGCAAAGCCACCAAAGTCACAGGTAAACCCATAATCGGTAAAACAATCAGTGCAGCAAAGGTTGCGCCACCACCGACACCTGCAACGCCAATTGAACTTAAAGTCACCACGCAAGCTAAAGTTAAAATCCAGATCGGATCAAGTGGATTAATCCCCACTGTTGGGGCAACCATCACCGCAAGCATTGCTGGATATAAACCCGCACAACCATTTTGCCCAATCGTTGTACCAAATGAAGCAGAAAAGCTGGCAATAGACTCAGGCACACCCAAACGGCGAGTTTGTGCTTCTATATTTAATGGAATACTTGCCGCACTCGAACGGCTGGTAAAAGCAAAGGTCAATACAGGTAAAACCTTTTTAAAGAATCGGATTGGGTTAACGCCTGTCAGCAATAATACGACTGCATGTACCGCAAACATGATGGCTAGCCCCAGATAAGAGGCAACCAAGAAACCACCAAGATTAACAATATCAGCGGCTTTAGAACTTGCCACGACTTTCGTAATCAAGGCAAATACACCATAAGGTGTAAGCGTCATCACCAATCGAACTAACTTCATCACCCACGCTTGCAAAGTATCAATTGCAGTGACGATACGTTGGCCTTTTTCGGCATCATCTCTGATCAGGTTAAGCCCGGCCAAACCGAGCATCGTAGCAAAGATCACCACACTAATGATTGAGGTTGGATGTGCCCCAGTGAGTTCAGCAAATGGATTTGTCGGCAAAAAAGATAAAATAAAATCAGGTACATTTAAGTCTGTGACTTTACCAATATATTCAGATTGAATTGCTTCAAGACGTGCTGTTTCCTGTGTCCCCTGTACAAGACCAGCCGCACTTAATCCAAATAGATTGACCACAAACACGCCAACCAAAGCGGCAATAAACGTGGTGATTAATAATGTACCAATACTAAAAATACTAATCTTGCCTAATGAGGATGCATTATGTAACTTAATCACAGCACTCAGGATCGAAACCAGCACTAATGGCATCACTACCATTTGCAAAAGCTTAACATAACCATTTCCAACGATATTAAACCATTGAATAGACTCGGTTAAAATTTCAGAATTTGTACCATAAACCCAATGTAATCCTAGCCCAAATACCACACCTAAACATAAACCGGCAAACACTTTTTTAGCCAGACTCCAATCTGTCTTTCTGGTTTGCATCAGCAGTATGATCAAGGCAATGAATATGACAATATTCAAAATGAGCGTATAGTTCATTCGAGTTCCAATAGTTTTGATCGTTTTATTATAAGCTTATTGTGAAATATCCAATAGTCTTTAGCATTTTTTGATATTTAAGTGTTGTTTTCGCAACATGCACTATTAATAATAAAAACATCACTTTAGCGCGCTCATGAATTTTTTGTATAAGCTTATACAAATAAAGACTAACACCCAGAATATAGGCCATCTCATGAATTCACATATCCAAACTGTTGAACTTTCTAAGGCTTATCGCCTGTTAAATCACGGTCCAACCGTGCTTGTCTCAGCCCAGTATGAAAACGAAAAAAATGTCATGGCAGCAGCTTGGGCTTGTGCATTAGAACTTGTGCCTGCCAAAGTGAGTGTGGTTTTAGACAAAAGTACAAAAACTCGTGAATTAGTTGAAAAGTCAGGTCATTTCATCCTACAAGTACCGACACTCAAACAACTTAAGCTGGTACAACAATTAGGCTCAATCAGTCAGTTTAATGATCCTGAAAAACTCTCACACTGCCATACGCCACTTTTCCAATTTGATGGATTTCAGCTCCCTGCGGTTGAAGGCTGCGCTGCATGGTTGATCTGTGAACTGATTCCTGAACCGCATAATCAACAAAGCCATGATTTATTTATAGGCAAAGTCGTCGCTGCGTATGCGGATGATCGTGTATTTCGCAATGGTCACTGGTATTACCATGAAGTTGGTGCTGAATGGAAAAGCCTACATCATGTTGCAGGTGGACATTACTATACGATCGGAGACCCTGTAGATGCCAATCTATAATCTATAGGCTTAATCCTTACGAAATTTGCTTGTCGATGGGTCAATCTGTTCTAAATCACGTTTAATTCATAATTGTTCAATAATCTAAACAGACTGAGCCCATCATATTAATCATACTTATCGCAGAGTAAGCTTCGATTTTACCAACTGGTTAAGTTATGTGAATAAGCCCTGATTATTCCCAAACTAAATACTGATTATTTATTGTCATTTTTTTAAATTCACCTTAAGGTGAATTAACGGAAAATGGATAATCTGCACAATGACCAAGATCGGATCGAATAAAATTCAGCTGAGTATCTTTCTATGCCTGTGTATGTGTTTAGGCATTGGCATTCTCCGATTTTCCTATACTGCATTATTGCCCTCTACCCGTCTTGCTTATCAGTGGGACTCCAGTTTTGCCAGTATATTAAGCAGTGCAAATTTGTTGGGGTATTTAATTGGTGCATTTTGGGCAATGAAACTGCCTCAAAACTTTACCATGCCTCGATATATCATTTTGGCGGCATTTTCTGGAACGGTGAGTTTACTCAGTTGTGCTTTTTCAGGTCTTCCTGAAAGCTGGTATGTCTTTTGGCGTGTCATTTCAGGCATCAGTGGTGGCTTATTGATGATTCTAGCACCCAGTATCGTTGCACATTGCAGCAAAGCTGAAGAACGTTTAACCATCAACTTCATTGGCTTTAGTGGTATTGGCATTGGGGTATTATTGGCAACCCTTTTTTTGCCTTATCTCGACAGAATCAACACACAATCTGCTTGGATGATTTTATTTGCATTCTCTGCTGTCATTTGTTTGATCATTGTTTATTTACTCAATCTGTTTAAAGATCATCTAGATCATATCAGCGTAGCAAACAATCAAACGGGGACAGTCAATGGTATGTATTTTAGTTTGCTGATTGTCTATGCTTCAAGCGCTTTTGCCTATGTTCCCCACTCATTGTTTTGGATTGATTATCTTAAAAACACCCTGCATCTTAATTTATATCTAATTAACTTGAATTGGATTTTGTATGGTTCAGGCAGTGCCTTGGGTGCAATTAGTGCCTACTTATTGGCACGAAAATTTGGCAATTTTACCGCATTAAAAATATTATATAGCCTATATGTCTTGGCAATCTTTATTGCTATTTTTTCAACCCATCCAATCCTTACCTATACCTCATCCTTTTTTACTGGTTTGCTTAATCCTGCTGTGGTTTTCCTTACTTCATATACCATTTTACACCTTTATCATGTGGCCTATAAAAAACTATGGAGCATAGCGACATTAGCTTTTGCCGTAACCCAATTGGTTGGTGGAATCTGTTTTAGTAGCTTGCAACATTGGGGTGTCTCCTATCATCAGCAATTTATACTTGCCTCATGTGTACTCGCTGTAGGTACAGCACAATTTTTTATCTATTCTCAAACCCATCAAGCACAACTGCATAAAAGCTAAAATAAATGATCATGTTGTGTGAATCATATCGCGATTAAAAGCTTCTCCCCCCCCCTTTGAAGAAGATGAGGATGAGGGTGCTTTATCTTAATCTATGCTTTAAAAAAGGACAGATGAAAGAAGCCTAGTGCTTCGTTTTAGAATCGCGCCAATCTAAACACGCTAAGCTTTATCCACCGTAAAATAATCGGCTTTGCACAAAGAAATAATTTAGATATCAACCTCAAACACATAAGTTTTAGCTTTCACTTAAAGCACTTTGCCCACAATTATTGACCATTTGGCATATAAATTGCTCTTTGTAATACAGGGATGGCAAAGTCATAAAGGTTTTAAGATGAATACTGAAATTAAAAAAATTCAACCTGAAGATGAAGTTTTAAGTGCGGGAAAGAACCTGACATTTGGTTTACAGCATGTACTCACCATGTATGGTGGTCTGATTGCGGCACCTTTGGTCGTAGGTACGGCGATTGGTCTAAATGCAGCTGAAATTGCCTTATTAATTACGGCATCTATTCTTGTGGGTGGTTTGGCAACATTACTACAAACGCTTGGACTAAAGTGGTTTGGTGCAAAACTTCCAATTGTACAAGGCACTTCATTTGCTGCTGTCGCAAGCATGATCGCGATTGGTACAACTGGGGGAAATATTCAAACGATTTTCGGTGCTGTGATTGTCAGTTCTATTTTCGGGATATTGATTACCCCCTTTTTCTCAAAAATAGTGCGTTTCTTTCCACCGATTGTGACGGGTTCAATTATTACCATTATCGGGATTTCACTTTTACCTGTTGCAATCCGCTGGATTATGGGCGGTAACCCTAAAGCACCCGAATGGGGCTCACTAGAAAATATTGGGATTGCAGCCTTTACTCTCGGTGTGCTACTTGTGGTGAGTCGCTTTGGTTCAGCTACAATGGCGCGCCTAGGCGTACTCATCTCAATTATTGTTGGTGCAATTTTTACCATCCTGCTTGGTGTTGCCGACTTTTCAAAAGTGGGCAATGGTGATTTATTTGCTTTCCCACATCTATTTGCTTTTGGTCTACCGAGCTTTGAAATGTCCGCGATCTTAACCATGTGTATCGTGACCATCGTAATCCTTACTGAAACAACAGCCAGCCTTTTAGCGATTGGTGAAATTGTTGATACAAAAATGGATAGTCATCGTTTGGCAGATGGTTTAAGAGCAGACATGCTATCTTCTGCGATTGCGCCATTATTTGGTTCATTTATGCAATGTGCTTTTGTCCAAAACGTGGGGCTGGTTGCCATTTCAGGTGTTAAAAGTCGTTTTGTCGTAGCAACGGGTGGTGCTATTTTAGTTGTACTGGGTTTATTACCGATTTTCGGACGCTTAATTGCTGCGATTCCGATGCCTGTTTTAGGTGGCGCAGGTATTGTTTTATTTGGTAGCGTTGCAGCAAGCGGTATTCGTACATTATCTAAAGTGGATTATCAAACCCAATCCAATCTTATCATTGTTGCTGTGTCGATCTGTGTCGGCTTAATTCCTTTAATCAGCCCTGATTTCTTTCATGCATTTCCCAAAGTATTCCAAACTTTATTTCATTCAGGAATAAGTGCGACATGTATAGCAGCAGTATTACTCAATATTTTCTTTAATCACTTTTCATTTGGTAAAAAATCTGTTGGATCTTCAGTCAAAAATGTACAAACGGCCATACATTGAGATAAAAAAGCAGAGCTTTAATAAAAGCTCTGCTTTTTTAGATTGTTAAATTCAATAAATTGATAAGCATCTAACAAATGATCACTATTTCTATCTGACAACTGCACGTTTTATTGTGTCTATTAAATTAATTTTAAACGACGATTATATAAAGATATTAATTATCCTTATACGCCGATTTTCTACGATCTATATAAGAATTAATTAAATATTTATTAATAATAAAATCTTCATATGCCCTTACATCTTTGATCTGCTCATCAATCATGACCAATGTATAACTATAAGGTGATTCTAAATATTTAATAAAAACGATAGGCGTATTTATTAATTGAGAATCATAGATATATGTAGAATCAAACCAACCTAAGCCATCTTCATAATCTTGAATAAATGGACTTCCCCACAGCTTACAAAATTCTTTGATGTCTAAATCAGTACAGATAATCGTTTGATCATTTCCACTTGGCCAAAATGATTCTGCCATATCAGCATCCTATTTTTGTGACTATACATCTTATGACAGCCTTATCTCCAACGATTTTACTCCAGGGTTCGGAGAAAACCATAAATCTCTTCCATCCAACCCGCCTCCATTTGTTTTACAGGGGAATAGAATTCAAATCCACATCTTTAAGATCTTCAATTAACACCAATAAGTCAGATTTTCATCTGATCATAATTTACAGTCTTAGGTACCCTAAACAATGGATTGTTTATACGCTCAATAAACAAGGAACAATAGAAATCTCTAAATTGGTTGATTAAAATAAAAAATTAAATATTTCAAGGTGAATTAAGATGTTCAACAGTCAATTTTTCAGGAATATTCCAACTTTTCTTAGATACGATAATTGAACAAGATTCCTGAAAATCAGTCCAGCTATACTCAACAACTAAATCATCATTAAAACATCTAAATGTAGCAACTGCATGATCTCCATAATATGGGCCAATATAGATTAATTTCGATTTATTTAGACAGCTAATATTAGCTTTTGGAATGTTTTCAAACGCTTTATGTAAATCATCCTGAATTGATATATCAGAACAGTTTCGCAAGACCATGTTTTTATTCTTCATTTCTTCACCAAGATACAAAGCTTTGAAATACTTTTTGTATTTCAAGTATGTTTGAAAATTACCTTGTAAATCAAAAATAAAAAACAGCATTAACAATGAAAAAAAAGCTACGATATAACTCATTTTCTTCATATTTTCACCATATTTAAAATAAACAAATAATTTTTAAATAGGCAATAATCTTATCTAAAAAATACTACCTTTTTATAATAAATCTTTTCCATAAGTAAACTTTAAAAAATATACATTATACTTTACTATAATCTAGCTTTTATTTTACATAAACGCCAGAATCTTAATTTTAGGCCATCTCATCTAATGACTGGAAAAACGTTTGCCTGCATTATTTACCATACAAATCTTGCTCTACTCTTAAGTACATTCATCCAGTAATTATTGTTATTAACAAATAGCTCCTTAATTGGCCAATCAGGTGCTGTTTCTATTTTTTGTAATAAATTTTGTGTTAAACCAAAGTAATCATCCTCATCATTCCTTAATACCGAACACAAGCCTACCGCATCATCATTGCTTACTGGTAACTTTATCCCATCAATTAATGCTTGAATATGACCAATATACTCAATACTTTTTGGATCCTTCACCGCATCTTCGGACTTTGGAAATACGCCAAGTTTTATTAAATTTTCAACAGCAATTTGCATAACCAAACCTCTCATTATTTAATTATATTCTTAGTCAAAAGTATATTGAGTTTTTCCCTTATTTATTTTAATTTAAGTTTTACATACTCATATAAAAAGCAGAATTTTAATAAAAACTCTGCTTTTTTACTTTCTATTTAACTGCTAAGAACAGCAAATGAATGAATGCTTCTCTTAAAACCATTATTTTGTGGTTGGCATATGCTTTTTAATAAAGTCAACCAATTCAGCATTCTTTGCAACAATAGCTCCTGTATGGCTCTCACCTTCTACAAGCAAGAACGTTACATCTGTACCCATATTTTTTAAGTCTTGCTGTAATTTTTCAGTCACTTGATAAGGTACTGCCATATCTAATTTACCCTGAATAATCATTACTGGACTATTAATTTTCTTGGTTGCAGGTTGGTTCTCAGCTAAGAATTTTTTTACTGTCGGATTTTCTTGGAAATTATCGACTAATCCAGGATAGTCTAAAACAGTTTTTCCGCCATTCTTAACAATATAATCACGGATATCATCGGCAAATTTATTATGCAATTCATCTAGACATAAGCCATTTTCACCCGTTGAACCTTCCGCAAATTCTGCAATATTTTTTGAACGATCTTTGAAAACTTCTCGATAATTAAATTTAGGTTCATAAGCAGTCACACCAACTGTAGTATAAGCAGCATATGCCAATAATTCAGCATAAACTTCAACAGCAGTACCCACTGGAGCTGTTCCAGCTTGTTCTTTTTGAAGGATATCTCGAATTGCTTGTGGCGCAACGACAGAAATAATATAACCCAAACTTGAGGCAGGTGCGCCTGCGACAGCCCCTTTATAGTTAGAGTCGGTATTGGAAAACTCAGCAGTTCCTAAAGAACCATGCCCACCCTGAGATTGGCCGACAGACATCCATTGACCATTGATCTGATTACCATAACGCTCTTTATATGCTTTCACTGCATAAATCGCTGAGTTAGCTTCACTCTTTAGATTTAAATACGGATGCATACCCGGTGTGCCCAAGCCTTCATAATCAGGAGCAATAATCACATAACCTTCATTTAACAGGCTTTGCGCCATATTTTTAAATCGTGGGTTAAACTTATTTCGACTTGGTGCGCAACTATCACCAACACCAACCGTGCCATGCTCCCAAACCACAACTTTCCAACCATCTGCAGGTCGTGCCGTTTGGGGAATAAAAACCATTGCTGTAGCTTTCTTGGTTTCATTGAGTACATTAGGCATATTATAGGTCATGACTTTGACTGATGCGGCCTCATTGATTACATCAGAATTATATGTGTTTTCAGACACATAATTCTTATTTGCCCCCCAGTTATTCCAGTTATTATCGTCATCATTACATGCGGTTAAAAATAATGCTGAACCGCAGGTTATTGCCAATAATGTCCGTTTAAATATTGCTTTCATTACTAAGTCCTCAGTTTTTATTGTTTGAACAGATCCTCGTTCACCACTAATTAAGCATAAAAAAAAGCATCTTGCTAGGATACTTTTAACCAAAGAGTAAAATAACACATAGATATAAATGCTTAGCTTTAATTTAAATTCACTTAAAGCAAAGCAATAAAATTCCAACAAATGTCATAAACCAACCTAAGAGTTACAACCAAGTACATTATTATGGAGCATAGAAATACCCTAAGAAGCTGTCATCTCGAATGCACTTGAGATAAATAAATATGATGCTTTATATAAATAGCCTTAATCAAAAGCCAATCAAGTCTTCGATAAAATCCTAAAATAGCCATATATAAATATAAAAAAGCAGAGCTTTAATTAAAACTCTGCTTTTTGTAGATTGTTACACTCAATTGAACTGCTAAGAAAAGCAAATGACTTATAATTTTGTTAAAACCATTATTTGGTTGTTGGCATATGCTTTTTAATAAAATTAACTAAATCAGCGTTCTTTTGAACTATCGCATCGGAATGCAACGCACCATCCGCACGAACAAAAGTAACATCTGTTCCCATCGCTTTTAAATCTTCTTGTAATTTAAATGTAACGTCATAAGGAACTGAAGTATCAGCAGTTCCCTGAATAATCATCACAGGACTATTAATTTTCTTGGTTGCTGGTTGATTATCGACTAAGAATTTTTTCACCGTCGGATTTTCTTGGAAATTATTAACTAAGCCTGGATAATCTAAAACGGTTTTACCACTATTGTTCTTGAGATAGTCTTTAATATCGTCAATAAATTTCTTCTGCATATCGAGAAAACATAAACCGTTTTCACCTGTTGAACCTTCAGCTAATGCTGCAATATCTCTTGAACGCTCTTTATACAACTCTCGATAGTTAAACTTAGGTTCATAAGCAGTCACACCAGCCGTAGTATAAGACGCATAGGTCAATAATGTAGCAGAAACCTCAGTCGCAGCATCCACCTTCCCATCTTTAAGTAGTCCTTGAATTGCTTTAGGAGCAATATCAGAAATAATCAGCCCCAAACTTGAGGCTGGCGCGCCTGCCACAGCACCTTTAAAATTGGCATCGCTATTAGCATACTCGGCCGTACCTAAAGACGCTTGTCCGCCCTGAGATTGCCCCACGGACATCCATTGACCATTGATCTGATTACCATAGCGCTCTTTATACGCTTTCATGGCATAAATTGCTGAAGTTGCTTCACTTTTTAGATTTAAATACGGATGCATGCCGGGTGTTCCCAAACCTTCATAATCAGGCCCAATTACGACATAGCCCTCTGCTAAAAGGCTCTTTACCATTACTTTAAATCGTTCATTGATTACATTTCTACTCGGCGCACAACCATCACCATTACCAACCGTACCATGCACCCAAACCACAACCTTCCAACCATCAGCAGGCTGTTTAGTTTTGGGCATAAAAACCAATGCTGATTCTTTTTTTATTTTTCCGAGTACGTTCGGCATATTGTAGGTCATGACTTTGATCGACGCTGCTTCATTCAGCACCTCTAAATTATATGCACTTTCAGACACATAATTTTTATTTGAACCCCAGTTATCCTTGTTATCATCATCATTACACGCAGTTAAAAATAACGCTGAACCACAAGTAATTGCCAATAACGTCCGTTTAAATAATATTCTCATTAAAAATTCCTCAATTTTTTATTGTTTGAACAGCTCCGTGTTCACCCTTAATTAAGCATAAATAAATGCGTCTTGCTACAATATTTTTTAATGAAACAGACGAATATCTCACATTTATAAACTATTATTTTTCTTTATCTCGTGAAATTTCATCAATATTTCGTATTATTATAAATACAGATGAAATTTCAAAAGTGGTTTATTTTAATAATTTAAATTCAAAATAATGCAATAGAAATACCAACAAAAATGATTAAACCAACCCAACGGTTATGTCTAAATGCCCAAAAGCATAGTTGTGGATCGCGCGCTTTGGTTTTTGTCCATTGATAAATAAAATCTGCAACAACTAATAACAATGCAATCAAGCCAAATGGAATCAATATATTTTCTAAATACAATGCTGTACCAATTAACAATACACTGGTCAATTGCAATAAAGAGATGATCTGAATATCGTATTTTCCAAAAAGAATAGCGGTGGATTTCACTCCAATTTTTAAATCATATTCACGATCTGTAATTGCATATTGAGTATCGTAAGCCACCGTCCATGCTAAATTGCCAAAATAAAGCAACCAACATGTCCAATCTAAAGGTTTTCCCATTGCGGTAAATGACATCGGAATACCCCATGAAAATGCCATCCCTAAGACCACTTGCGGTAAGTGGGTATAACGCTTCATAAATGGATAAATAAAAGCAAGGACTAATCCCGCAAGCGCACAGTAAAAAGTTGCAATTGGTAAGAAAAATAAAGTACATGCACTGGCGGCCACCAAACCCACAAATACCCAGACTGCTTCTTTGGCTGAGATCACCCCAGTAGCCAGTGGACGATTTTTAGTTCGTTCTACATGTGCATCGACTTTACGATCAGCAAAATCATTGATCGCACAACCTGCTGCTCGCATAAAAATTGTCCCCAAGACCATTGCAACCAGTGTCACAATATCGGGGATACCTTCTGCTGCTATCCATAATGCCCACATAGTCGGCCATAAAACCAATTCTGTTCCAACTGGTTTATCAAAACGACACAGATAATAATAAGCTTCTAAGCGTTGTTGCCAAGTGGTGTGTTGCGCGATCGACATGACAGTCCTTCAATACTCTATTTTGAAATATGCTGTTGTTGCAAAAATTGCTCAAAGGCAGGTAAAAAAGTTTCTTGAACAATAAATTTACAACCATGCCAAGTATAACAACTTTGACGTGTCCAACCTTCTGCTAATTTTAAAACACGCCGTTCACACAATGGATTGGTGCGTTGAAATAAGAATTTTCCGATCGGCTTGGTTCGAATATGCTTAAACAAACGTGCTTTGCCATGGATACTGAGAATGGGAAAAATACTTTTTGCTTTTACCCATGGCTGTGCATCGCAACCAAATAAATAACTTTCACGTACCCATGCGATATGTTGATGTGGCATCAGCATCCATTGACTATCCAGCAGACTCATTCTTTGATAATGCTCTTGAATCGGTTGAACTTTAAAAACGCCACCCGCTACATCAGTCAACTGCTGAGTCAGTGAGCCTTGTCCATACAACCATGTTTTTAATTCAGGAGGAAACTTCTTATCCCGTATTGTGCATGATTGTTTCAATGTTCAGCCCTTCAAATTTTGGATGACTTAGTGTAACTGAAATTTTTTGTTTTGTTTAAATTGATCGTCTAAATCCTAAAATTGAATGACAAATCCATCAAAATAAAAACAGGGAAACTCGAAATTCAAGTGAAAATTAAAATATCTTTATTTCATCAACTTCACATCAACTGGTTTTCTCTTTTAATCACTATTTTGATTTGTATCACTTTCTGCTACATTTTAAATATTAAACTGATCTCAGGTATTTTAGAGCCTCGCATAATGAATATAAAAACAGCACTACAACTCAGCATTTTATGCATTCCTTCAACATATAGTTTTGCACTCAACTTGTCTAACTCACCGATTCAACAAGTCACGCTATATCCTACACTGGCAAAAATTGAACGAACCATTCCAGTACAAGCTGGAGAACAACTCGTTACACTGAATGGGCTTGCGGCAAACTTCAATATCGATCAACTGCAATATCAGAGTAGTAATATTGAAGTCAATGCGGTTTCTCATACAGATAGCGCACTGGATAAACCCGCTGGAAATGAGTCGTCTCAATTACGCAATAATATAGAGGATATTAAAAAGAAAATTTCTGAGCAAAACTCAATTATTCAAGCGGCTGAATTACAAAATAAGTTTTTAGAAAATGTCATTAAAGGCTCTGCGCCAAAAGTACGCAAACAAGCCTATGATGCCTTTATTGCCATTGATCAAGCCAAAGCAGAAAAAGAAAAGTTACAACAACGTTTACAAGAACTTGAACAAGACTTAAATGCCATTGGCGACAGCGAGTTTAACCAGCGCACACTTAAGTTTTATGTCAATGCCCCACAACGTGGTGAAATTAAAATTAGCTATATGGTGCCTTATGCACGTTGGCAACCGATATATAAAGCCGAATTAAATACCCAAACCAAGCAAATTAAACTCACCCGTATGGCAATGATTGCACAAAAAACTGGGGAAGACTGGAACAATGTTAAATTGGCATTGTCCACAGCAACACCGCAAAACTACGTTCAACAAGTGCAGCCACAACAATGGTGGGTCAACTATTATGAACCAGAACCTGTACGACCAATTTATCCAGTTGCACCTGCACCTATGGCCTTAGCTGAAATGAGTTATGATGAAAAGTCGACAGCTAGGGCCAAAAAAGTTCCCCCGCAATTTCCACAATTTCAAGCGGCTGATTTAAATTTTAGTACTGAATTCCGTTCAGAAACCAAAGCATCCATTCCAAGTAGCCAACAGCAAATCTTTTTACCTTTAAGTACTGAACAATATGCCGCGAAACTTTCAGTTTGGGCAATTCCTAAGCAAAGTACTCAAGCGACAATTAACGCTGAAATTTCAAAGCTTGATCAAAATTGGCCTTCTGGAACAGTAAAACTATATCGTGATGGCGACTATATTGGACAAAGAGCTTGGAGCAATAGCGCAGATGAAGCACTTCAAATGAGCTTTGGTACAGATGATCAAATTCAAGTTAAAGTGACTGATTTAACCGACAAGAAAAATCCAGTCAAAGGTACTCAATCGGAAACCATCCGAAAACAGCAATATTCAGTGCAAAACTTACATAGCTACCCAATTCAAGTCACTATTTTTGAACCTGAACCACAAAGCCAGAACGGTAAACTCAGCACACAATCTAGCTATAATATCCCACCGACTGCAACGCAATGGAATGGGCAACCCAATATCAACCAATGGCAAATTGATTTAAATCCGAAACAGATTTATAAATTAGATATTCAACATCAATTTAAATATCCAAGCAAAGGACGAACTTCGGGTTTTTAACTTTAATCTTTTAGGCAAAATTTAGCCCAGTGATCACTGGGCTTTTATTTTAGTCACATAGATATCGTTACATTTGATACTTATTAGAGATAATCGCCTGCTCTTTCAGGCTGATACAATATTTTTTCAATTTTAACTTTCATCAAATGACCATCAGGCTGCGGCCATTCAATTTCCTGTCCTTCAGCCAAACCAAGAATTGCAGTACCAACCGGTGCAACCACATTGACCTGTCCTGTCTCACCACGAAAATCATGCGGATAGACTAAAGTAATTTCGGTCGCTTCCGTCGAGGGCGCAATAGTGATTAACACTTTTGCATTCATGGTCACCACATTGGGCGGCATATCTTGAGGCGCAACCACATCTGCTCGTGCCAATTCCTCTTCTAAATGCTGCATTGTCACAGTCAACTTCGACTGATGTTCCAGCATCGTTTCTAAGCGATGTAAATCTTGTTCTGAAATAATAATATTTGGTTTACTAGCCATGTGCCTAATTCCTTCGATCTTTCACATCATTTGGGTATAGCAGCGATGTTTATAATGGGTCTGTTGACATTTCATAAATGAATTAAGCCACAAGCCGTAAATTTCAGCTTGCAACCTGTATGTCGGAAACGTGAAACGAAGTATCAATAAACTCCCATAATCTACTTCTTTTATAACAGATATTTTCTGCAATGTTTAAGCTTTTCAACTTATTCAACAACCATAAAAAAAGCCCCCTTGAGAGGAGGCCTTCTCAAGTTAATGCTTATTTAGCATAAACCGGGAATTTTGCACAAACCGTTTCAACTTTTGCTTTCACAGCATTGATAACAGCTTCATCACCTTTTGCATCGAGGATATCCGCAATCCAACCTGCCAAATCACGAACTTCTGCTTCACCAAAACCACGTGTTGTTACTGCTGGCGTACCGATACGGATACCTGAAGTAACAAATGGAGAACGTGGATCATTTGGTACCGCATTTTTGTTTACCGTAATATGAGCAGCGCCTAACCAAGCATCAGCATCTTTACCTGTCACATCTTGCTTAATTAAAGACAACAAGAATAAATGGTTTTCTGTACCACCAGATACAACATCATAACCACGTGAAATCAACACTTCAGCCATCGCTTTAGCATTTACCACCACTTGTTTTTGATATTCTTTGTATTCAGGCATCATTGCTTCTTTAAAGCAAATTGCTTTTGCTGCTATAGCATGAACCAATGGACCACCTTGGTTACCTGGGAATACAGCAGATTGAAGTTTTTTCTCAATTTCTTCGTTTGCTTTTGCAAGGATTAAACCAGAACGAGGGCCACGCAAAGTTTTATGCGTAGTTGTCGTTGTTACATCAGCAATTTGAACTGGGCTTGGGTATACACCTGCGGCAACTAGACCAGCAACGTGAGCCATATCTACAAATAAATATGCACCAACTTTATCCGCAATTTCGCGGAAACGTTGCCAATCTACAATTTGGCTATATGCAGAGAAACCCGCAACAATCATACGTGGTTTATGCTCTACAGCTAAACGCTCAACTTCTTCGTAATCAATTTCACCAGTTTCTACATTTAAACCATATTGAACAGCATTATATGATTTACCAGAGAAGTTGACTTTAGCACCGTGAGTCAAATGACCACCATGTGCCAAGCTCATACCTAAAACAGTATCGCCTGGGTTAAGTAAAGCAAGATAAACTGCTGAGTTTGCTTGAGAACCTGCGTGTGGCTGAACATTTGCATAGTCAGCACCAAATAATGCTTTAGCACGATCGATCGCCAATTGTTCGATCACATCAACATATTCACAACCGCCATAATAGCGTTTGCCAGGGTAACCTTCCGCATATTTGTTAGTGAGTTTTGACCCTTGTGCTTCCATAACAGCTGGTGAGCAATAGTTTTCAGATGCGATTAACTCAATATGAGCTTCTTGACGGGCATCTTCTTGAGTGATTGCTTGAGCAATTTCTGGATCAAATTCAGAAATAGAGATATTGGCGAACATTAGCGAGGTCCTATGAATTAGGGCTTTTAAGCCGTGCTAAGATTGCGCGTATTGTAGCATGAAGTTTGTAATTAAACAGAATGAAGTTTGCTCCGTTTTAAATAAAAATGGCTCATGTTGAAAACATAAGCCATTTGCTAAAACCTACAATTTAAAATAGTTATTGTGCTGCAAACATTCCTTTGACATCAGCCACAATATTGTCAATATTTAAGGCATAAGCCGTACTATGATCCCAAGCAGGATTGGTAATGTAATTCACCTGCGTCGTCAGTGCTTTAGCTGTACCATATAAAGTATCTGTTGCCACTTTCGGTACAGTTGTATCTGCTCCACCCTGATAGATAATCACAGGCGTTTTGATTTGAACTTGCAACGGTTGAGAATCTTTCTCTAAGAAAGTTTTAACGACTGGCAAAGACATAAAGGTATCGGTTGTTCTTGGATAGTTTTTCAATGATCCATTGACTGCCGCATACTGCCCCATTGCTACGCCAAACTGTTGACCAAGGGTATCGTAACAAACAGATTCAGCATTTTTTGCAATTGCATCTGTTGGTACTTTAAACACTTGACTGTAATCTAAAGTAGGATTTGAATTACGTAAACCCGCTGCAATCAACGCAGTAAATGTATCCAATGATGCATAGACTGGAATTTGTTGAGCTGGTGTCCCATCTATAACTGATAGTTGACCCGCATTTAAAATTAAACTCAATTGTGAAGCAGGTGCGACAGCAACTGTACCTTTATAATCTAAATTTGCACGATCTGCATATTGTGCAGCACCTAAAGCTGCTTGCCCGCCTTGAGAGTGTCCAACAGTCACCCATTTTTTCGACACTTTATTGCCTAACCAATTACGTGTTGCAACCACCGCATCTGTAATCGAATAGCCTTCACTTTTTACATTTAAGAATGGATGTAATTCAGTGCCACTCGGTTCGCCTAAACCTTCATAATCTGGTGCAACAACCACATAGCCTTCTGCAAGGAATTTAGAAATCATGCCTTTAATATAAACATTCGTCGCATTACGGCTTGGTGCACATTGATCTGCGACACCTGTTGTACCATGTGCCCAAACGACGATAGGCCAACCCGAAGCTGGTGGTGCAGTTTTAGGAGTAAACACCAATGAAGTCGCTTGTACTTCAGTCCCTTTAACCCCTTTCATTTTATAAGTCATCACCACACTATCCGCAGCCACAGCAGAAAAATCTGTCTTGGTATATGCTGTAGGCGTGCCAACAACTGGATTTGCAATCTTATTTACATCAGTATTGGAAGGTGACTCATATGAATTTCCCCCACTACCACCGTTATTACATGCAGATAAAACTAAACCTGAACTGAGAATTAAAATTGATAATACATTTTTTTTCATGTGACTTATTCCTTAAAGCACAATTTTTTTCAAAGTTATATATACGGCTTAACGCGTATAATTATTTCATAAATACGTCAAAAAAATCTGTTAAGCAAGTTTTTTACTCATTATTTTTAAATATTATTTGATGCTAAAAAATGTTAACTTTATCTTAAAATTCCAATCAAAGAAATGTCAGTTTCTTACCCATTGATGTCAATATCGAAAGTTATGATTATTTTAAATATGAATATATTTAACTTAAAATCAAAACCATATAATAGAAAACTTTGATCTCCCCCTTAATTATTTTTAATTTCCACATTGTTCTCATCTGATTACTTACCACAACAATAACAGCCTATCTTTGTAGTAAGACACCGAAGAATAACAGAAAATATAAATAATGAGAGCAAAAATATTTTTCCAAATGATCAATTTTTTCAAGCTAAAATGTAGCGCGAAGCTATATAAAAGAATACCCCTATTAGCAAGAATAAGGGTATTTTGCATTATGATTAAAATACTGGACACTCAAAAATTAATTGGCAAGTAGCGTCTTTATATCTTCTAATAGCTCTCCATTGTCAACATTAACCGTATATATACTAAAGTGATCCCAAGTCGGATCCGTTCTGTAATCAATTTTGGTGGTTAAAGCCCGTGCTTGCGCCACCAAGGCATCTGTTGCCTGTGGTAACACGATAGTATCGCCCCCTCCTTGATAAATAATAATCGGGGTTTTAATCACTGTTTGTAATGGTTGCGAATCCTTTTCCAAAAATTGTTTTACAATTGGATCATTTTTAAAACCTTCCTTTTTACGCGAAGAAAAACCTTTTAGACTATTTCCATTTGCAAGCGCATATTGTGATACAGGCCCCCCCATAAATGCAAAACCCAACTCAAAAAGACATTTCGATTCTGCTTGCTCAGCAGCAAATTTATCAGTCGGTGACTTAAATATTTTACTGTATACAGGTTCAGTTGGATAAACACTTTTCATCCCCGCAGCCATATAAGACGTAAGAGTATCTAGGATGGAATATCCGAGTGCTTGAGTGAATGACAAATCCTCCATTTCCGCTATAGCCATTTCCGACAAAGTTTCAATCAACCCCAAATTATTTGCAGGTGCGATTGCTACGGCCCCCTTATAATCCATATTGGCACGCGTTGCATACTGAGCCGCACCTAATGCTGCATGACCACCTTGTGAGTGCCCTACAATCGCCCATTTATTCGAGACCTTATTACCTAACCAGCTTTTGGTTGCCACCACCGCATCTGTAATTGAATAGGCTTCACTTTTTACATGCAAAAATGGATGCATTTCATTACCACCAGGCTCACCTAACCCTTCATAATCTGGTGCAACCACCACATAGCCTTCTTTGACAAAACTATCGATCATGTTATAGGTCGACCTATTTTCACCTAAAAGCGAAGTGGTAATTAATTTCTGTCTACTCGGTGCACAAGCATCAGCAACACCCGCAGCACCATGTGCCCAAACCACAATCGGCCAACCGCCAGTAGGCGATGCAGTTTTGGGGGTAAATACCAATGCGGTTGCCTGAGTTTCTTGCCCTGTGATGCCTTTCATTTTATAGGTCATCACCACACTCTCAGCTGCATTTGGTGGATTATCTTGCGGAGTCTGATATGGCTTTGGCGTATTTACCACTGGGTTTTGAATATTGTTTACATCTGCATTTACATTTGGACTTGTGGTTGAATTATTGCTCTTATTATCACTACCACCACAGGCAGTTAAGAATAGAGAGGATCCAGCCAACATAACCGAGAGTAAATTTAATTTCATTTGATTCATCCTTGCCTATAATATTTTTTATTACATCAGTGTCAGCACATTCAATTTGCTAACCCTAATCAACGAGTCGCCAGCCAGATGCATAACAAATGTTTATTTTATTAGTTACATCACATTGTGCATTTTTAAGCTAAGCTTCATTATATTTATACTGGAAATATAAATTTGCAAGTGAAATTTAACATTTAAATTATCTGAATTATTTTTTACCTATTCGCTTAAAAATATTTAATTCACAGAAATATTGCATTATTTTATATAAGCTTATATTTACCTTAAAACCATTTTAAAATGTTATTAAATTCACACAATCTGCAAATATCGTGAATTCAAGTTGTTATAGAAATATATTTTTTCTCGCTTTAGTTTAAATAAATTCTTCTCAATATTTAGTTTTATTGTTTAATTTTCAACTAATTTTAAATACTTAATATTTAGACTTTTTAGTCAACACATATTAAAAAACTACGCCGATGATGATTAAATTAAAAGCTAATGCTGATTACGATGGGAATAATCAATGACCAGATCACAACAAAGTTTCTAAAGTCATCTTTTTCTAAGATTGAAACATGATTCAAAGCGACATAAAAAATACCCCTATTTTTGATAACAGGGGTACTTTTACATTATAAGGATTAAAACGTGAAACACTTAAAATTAATTAGCAAGCAAGGTCTTAATATCCTCTAGCAGTTGTCCATTATCGACATTCGCTGTGAATGAACCAGTATGACTCCAACTCGAATTGGTTCGATAATCAATTTTGGTGGTTAAAGCACGTGCCTGTGCCACCAAAGCATCCGTTGCCTGTGGTAATACAACAGTGTCGCTACCTCCCTGATAAATAATAATCGGGGTTTTAATCACAGTTTGCAGCGGCTGTGAATCTTTATCTAAAAATTGTCTTACGATTGGATTATTCTTGTAGCCTTCATTTTTACGCGGATAATCTTTAAGACTCCCATTCTTAATATTATAAAGAGTCATCGGTAGTGCAAAAGCAGCCCCCATTCCTGCAATACATTCTTTTTCTGCTTTCTCAGCAATTTTATCAGTTGGTGTTTTAAATATAATACTGTATGCGGCTTCAGTTGGATTTACTGCCTTTATCCCAGCTGCCATATAAGCTGTTAAAGTATCTAGTGCAGCATAACCGCCTATTTGAATTACCCCATCCTGATTTGCTAAAGCCATTTCTGACAAGTTTTCAATCAATTCCAAATTATTTGCGGGTGCCATTGCAACTGCACCCTTATAGTCCATATTGGCACGGGCTGCATATTGTGCGGCACCTAATGCTGCATGACCACCTTGCGAGAGCCCAGCAACAGCCCATTTGTTGGATGCTTTATTACCTAACCAACTTTTGGTTGCAACTACAGCATCCGTAATTGAATAAGCTTCGCTTTTTAAATTTAAAAATGCATGGATTTCCTTCTCGCTAGGCTCACCCAACCCTTCATAATCAGGTGCAACCACCACATAACCTTCTTTAACAAAGTTATCGACCATTTTTTGGGTATGCACATCTATTCCAGCCACAAATAATTTATTTTGACTTGGTGCACACTTGTCAGCAACACCTGTCGTTCCATGTGCCCAAGCCACAATCGGCCAACCTCCAGGAGGTGGAGCTGTTTTGGGGGTAAACACCAATGCTGTTGCCTGAGTTTCTTGCCCAGTGATGCCTTTCATTTTATAGGTCATCACCACACTCTCATCCGCATTTGGCGGAAGAACATCATTTTTAATATTATAGGGTACTGGTGTGTTCACCACTGGATTTTCAATCTTGTTCACATCTACATCTGAACTTGTCGATGAATGATCACTATTGTCATCACCACCACAGGCTGTTAGAAATAGCGTAGATCCAGTCAATAACACTGAAAGTAATTTTAATTTCATATAATTCTTCCTTTTTATCATTTTTTCTATCACTTCAGCAGGGTCAACCAATCGTTTGCCTACGCTGATCCAATAGATCACTCATCTTAGTTTAATGTTTGTGTTGTTATTACTTCATAATACCTTGCAATATTTAAGCTAGGCTTTATTACAATTATGACATAAATATAAATTTAGCAAGTGAAATTTAATCATTAAAATATATTAGATTATCTCATTAATTTAAATTTTTATTAATTAATCCATTGTATTTAAAGTAATTTTTTAATAACCCCATATAGATTAATTTATTAATACTGAAATTTTAATATATTTTTCACTTTTTAACTATAAATAAACACTTATCAATAATCATTTTTATTATTTAAATTTCAATTAATTTTTAAGGATTAATATGGAGAATTTTTTAGACAATTCACATTAAAAAACTGATTCTAAATAGACTTTTTAAGATTACACGCTGACCTCGATGATATAAAAATACCCCTATTAACTATAATAAGAGTATTTTTGCATCGTAAGGATTAAAACACAAAAGTCACAAATTAATTAGCAAGCAGGGTCTTAACATCCTCCATCAACTGTCCATTTTCAACATTTTCCTTGAATGCGCCAGTGTGATCCCAACTTGAATTGGTTCTATAATCAATTTTAGTGGTTAAAGCCCGTGCTCGTGCCACCAAGGCATCTGTTGCTTGAGGTAATACCGTCAAATCTTTGCCTCCTTGATAAATAATAATCGGGGTTTTAATAAGCGGTTGTAGCGGTGCTGAATCTTTATCTAAAAATTTTCTTACCAGCGGATTATTGGCATAACCTTCATTTTTACGCGGATATCCGACTAGACTCCCATTATTTTTACCCCTATAAGTTACCATCGGGCTCACAAACCTTAAATTCAACCCTTCAAGGCATCTTGATTCTGCAAACTCAGCAATTTTATCGGTTGGCGACTTAAATACAATACTGTATATAGGCGCGGTTGGATTGGCTGCTTTGATACCCGCAGCCATATAAGCCGTAAAGCTATCTAATGCAGCATAGCCCCCCATTTGAATCAACCCCGTCCTATCCGCCAAAACCATTTCCGACAGTTTTTCAATCAACTCCACATTATTTGCGGGTGCTATTGCGACTGCACCCTTATAATCCATATTAGCACGTGCAGCATACTGTGCCGCACCCAATGCCGCATGACCGCCTTGCGAGTGCCCAGCGACAGCCCATTTATTGGATGCTTTGTTACCTAACCAATTTTTGGTTGCCACCACAGCATCGGTAATCGAATAAGCTTCACTTTTTAAATTCAAAAATGGATGGATCTCCTTCTCGCTAGGCTCCCCCAAACCTTCATAATCTGGTGCAACCACTACATAACCGTCTTTAACAAAACTATCGATCATTTTATGAGTATGCTCATCTGGAGCATTGCCTCCATCCGTAATTAAGTAATTTCTACTTGGTGCACAATGATCAGCAACCCCCTTTGTTCCATGTGCCCAAACCACGATCGGCCAACCTCCAGCGGGCGGTGCAGTTTTTGGGGTAAACACCAATGCGGTTGCCTGAGTTTCTTGCCCGTTGATGCCTTTCATTTTATAGGTCATCACCACACTCTCAGCAGCATTTGGTGGATAGTCCTCGGTATACTTATATGGTACAGGTGTACTCACCACTGGATTTTGAATCTTATTTATATCTGCATTTGAACTTGTGGAGAAATTATCACTCTTGTCATCACTACCACCGCAGGCAGTTAAAAATAGACCCGATCCAACCAACATTACTGAGAGTAATTTTAACTTCATATGATTCGTCCTTTTTATCATTTTTTCTTTCACTTGAATGCTAACAAATCATTTGCTAACACCAACCCCTTGATCGCTGATCTTTTGCTTAGTGACTTTTTGTAATTACGTCACATTACACAATACTTAAGATAGACTTCATTATAATTAAGCCAGAAATATAAATTTAGCAAGTCACATTTAAGATATGAACACGTTTAATTATTTTAAAAATTGAATAGTTTACCAATTAATTAACTGAAATTAAAATATTTAATGATATAAATGACCTAAAAATTTAACTCATTAGGGCTTAAATTCAATATTTTTCATGTAGATTTAACTGTAAATATATACTTACCAATATTTATTTTTATTGTTTAAATTTCAAATAATTTAAAAGAATTAATATCGAATATTTTTTAGACAACTCACAATAAAAAAACTAATTCCACCTTAAAATCCTCAATAAAATAATTGGCAATTTTTACATCTTGAAGTATGTTTGAAATTCAAAAAACATTGTCATCGCAATCAAGGGGCTAATTCAACAGATAGCACATCACAAAATGCCAATGCATTTTAAATCCTCCAAATCGAGACAAAAAATTTCACTTTTTTAATTTTCTATTATCTTAATTTTTCTCTTTTTATCGCCTTATTGGTTATCAGCCATAAGGGTCTAACTCTTCACAAAAGCACCCAATAGCCCCCATAAAAATCCTAGATAGCGAGAGCAAAAAAATAGCCTCTTAAAATAATGCCAATCAGTTACACAAAATTCTTAGATAAATATTCTCAAATCTCCCCTTGCACTACAACAACTGCAGCTCACTGCCTTTAAAAAGAAGAAAACTTATTGAAATGCAATGAATTTTAGCTATAAAAAATCTCTTTCTTTAAAAAGGTGAAAAGTATTAACTTCGCAAGGGGGAGGATTTAAAAATCCTAAACTGATATTTATCAAGAGAGCTTTTTAAAGATTAAAGACCGATCTTAAGGATATAAAAAATGCCCTTATTCTCAGTATAAGAGCATTTTTGCATTGTGGGATTAAAACACCAAGCACTGAAAAATTAATTGGCAAGCAAGGTCTTAATGTCTTCTAACAACTGCCCGTTTTCAACATTAACCATGTATGCACTAAAGTGAGTCCAGGTCGGATCCGTTCTATAATCAATTTTAGTGGTTAAAGCCCGTGCTTGTGCCACCAAGGCATCCGTTGCCTGTGGTAATACGATAGTGTCACTCCCCCCCTGATATATAATAATTGGGGTTTTAACTACAGTTTGTAGTGGTTGTGAGTCCTTTTCCAGAAATTGCTTCACGATCGGATCATTTTTAAAACCCGCTTTTTTACGCGAAGAATAACCTTTTAGACTTTCCTCATTTGCAAGCGCATATTCTGCCATCGGCCCCAGAAATTCAATACCCAACTCTATAAGACAAAGCGACTCTGCTTGCTCAGCAACTTTAACACTTGGTGAGTTAAATATTTTACTGTATACAGACTTAGTCGGATAAACGCTTTTTATACCCGCAGCCATATAGGACGTTAAAGTATCTAACGCCACATAGCCGAGTGTTTTAGGGATTGTAAAATCCTGCATGTCCACTAAAGCCATTTCAGACAGTTCTTCAATCAATTTTAGATTATTTGCAGGTGCAAAAGCGACTACACCCTTATAGTCCATATTGGCACGCGCCGCATATTGTGCTGCACCTAATGCAGCATGGCCGCCTTGCGATGTCCCAGCCACAGCCCATTTGTTGGAGGCTTTATTGCCTAACCAACTTTTGGTTGCCACCACAGCATCGGTAATCGAATAAGCTTCACTTTTCAAATTTAAAAACGGATGAATCTCCTTATCGATAGTTTGCCCTGGCGTACTAGGTTCACCTAGACCTTCATAATCTGGGGCAACTACCACATAACCTTCTTTAACAAAACTATCGATCATATTATAAGTAGACTTATCTTCGCCAGTTAAAATCGTATTCGTAATTAATCGATTTTTACTTGGTGCACAATCATTAGCAACACCCACGGCGCCATGTGCCCAAACCACAATCGGCCAACCGCCAGCAGGCGGTGCAGTTTTAGGGGTAAATACTAAGGTTGTTGCCTGAGTTTCTTTCCCCTTGATACCTTTCATTTTATAGGTCATCACCACACTTTCAGCTGCATTTGGTGGATAATCTTGTGTAAACTCATACGCTACTGGCGTACTCACCACTGGATTTTGAATCTTGTTTACATCCACGTTTACATTTGGGCTTGTAGTCGAATTATCCCCCTTGTCATCACCACCACAAGCAGTTAGAAATAAACCAGATCCAACCAACATGATTGAGAGTAAATTTAATTTCATATCATTCATCCTTGTTTATCATTTTTCACTTGAGTGTTAACAAATCATTTGTCGACACCAACCCCTTAATCATTAATCTTTTGCTTGATGACATTTTTGTAATTACGTCACACCGTGCAATATTTAAGCTAAGCTTTACTATGATTAAGCCATAAATACAAATTTGGCAAGTTACATTTAACCTTCAAACACTTTTATTTAATTTAATCTTTTGAGTATTTAATATATAATTAACTGAAAATAAAATATTTTCTAATTTATTTACTCGAGGTATATTGTGAACTATCACTTATACAGAACAGCGTCAATTGTGAAAAATTTCTTATCAATATTTAGCCTTTTGTTTAAATTCAAACTGGCCTAAAAACATTCATTTTAAATTTTTAGATAATTCACATTTAAAAAACAAATTCTGAGTGTGATTTAATCAAAAGACAGCACTTATCTTGATTTTAGATGACTTTAATTTGTATTTAGTGGCTAAAAAAGCTAGTTTAATAAGGCGCTCCTTCTTATCTATTTGTTGAGGAACAAAGCTATGCAAGCAATCATTTTAGATACTGAAACTCACACACTCAATGGATTACCCATTGAAATTGCTTATGCACCGATTCAAATTCAAGAAGGGAAATTAAGCTTAGATCGTGAACAAATGTTCGATCAACTTTATAGTATCGGAAATGAAAAAATTTCTTTCGGCTCAATGGCGGTTCACCACATTCTAGAATCGGATCTTGCGGGGCAACCTAATTTTTCCAGCTTTGAACTTCCTCAGCAAACCCTTTACATCATTGGACACAATATTGATTATGATATTCGCGCAATCCAACAATGTGGTGTAGAGACATCTCACATCAAAGCCATTTGTACGCTGGCACTTGCTCGGCTTGTTTGGCCCGATGCTGAAGCACATAATATATCAGCACTAATCTATATGATCAGTAAAGGCAGTGAGAAAGCACGTGAAATGTTAAAAGGTGCACATCGTGCGGATGCCGATATTATTTTAACGGCAAATATTCTCATGCATATTATTTATCAGTTGAAAATTCAAACCATTGAAGAATTATATGAGGCCTCAGAAGATGCGCGTATCCCACGCAGTATCAACTTTGGTAAGCATCGTGGTACAGCGATTTCAGAATTACCCAAAGACTATGTGCAATGGCTGCTTCGTCAAGATGAGCTTGATCCTTATTTACGCAAAGCTTTAGAGAATGCAAATATCGTCACACTTTAAGCTGGTGATTTGTAACAATAAAGTCATATTAGTGTAATTTTCATTCTTTACTCTAGGGTCAATTTATTGGGGAATAATTTGACTCATGGATCATTATTTTAAAACTGATTTGGGAATTCAGGCATTAAAACAGCGCTCATTTCAACTCACTGCTCGCCAAAGACAGTTACTGCTTCTTATTGGTACAGATGATTTTAAAATTTTGAATAGTGCACTGAAGCAACGACTTGCAACACCAGAACTTATTCAACAATTAGAAGAGCTTGGTCTAATTTTTCAGAATCAAGTAAATGGTGCGCCTCAAATTAAGTCAAAAATAACATCAGAATCATCTAAGTTTGAACAATCAAATCAACTCCCTCCTTCAAATCTTACAAGTGAAATTGGCTTTAAACCGTCGCCTAAAGTAGTTAAAAATCCAACAATTATTAGCGATACACAGCTCAGTCAAAATACAAAATCAGCAGATCCAAACCCCATCCAGCAAAGCGTTAGCACTGTCACATCTACACACGTAGCGCATGCTGAAATTACGCCTGAACTAAATTATATAAATTTTGATGACATCAAACAAAAAATGTCTACCCTGCTACAGACGCATTGCGGCTTGATGACCAAACAATTGGTCATGCAAATACAGCAAGCAAAATCAATTCGAGATATTAAATTTTGCCAAATGCAATGGATTACCGCACTTCAAGAAAGTCGAATCTCTCCCCAAGAATTAAACCAAACCATGCAACAAATCAATTATTCACTCCAACATTTACAATCATCTTAAATCGATCCTAAATATTTATTTCAATGCGCTTAGAATGACCAATGAAATGCTGTAAAGTCAGTCTAAGTCTTTTTTGTATGAACTTTTAGAAGCTGTTGGTTATCAATTCATTTTTTTTACTTTTGAATCCTAGATGGTGATCCTACCGTGGGGCGACAGGGATGTCGCCCCTTATGTGTGTGAATGCGGGGGTATAGGACGTACCCCTCGCCCACGAGCAAAATTCTTGTGTATGAGTTTTTAAAGGTTGACTATAGATGATTGAAAATCTTAACCTTATCCCAACTTTGAAAGTTTAAAGGGGAGAAATACGGATTAATTTTTAAACAGACTTAAGCTTATTCCCAGACATTCATATCTCTTTACAAAATCACATTGTCTGTTTTACAAGCATTATGTAGAATCATGAGCAAGCCAATGATTTAAAACAATTAGACAATTATGACTCAATACCTTACAAAATCGACCAACCAAACAGCTTTAGAACTTTCAAATTTTTACCCAACGTTTGAACAATGTTTAAATGCTGTATCCAATATAAAATATCAAAAAGATCTACGTATCAAAAGCGATCCTATTTCATCTCAACATATTTTGGTTGAAAGCTATTCTCGAGGAACACTTAAAGATAAGTTCAAAATTGAAAAAAGTGCAATTGAGTATGCGAACAAAAATCGTTTGGCCTTATATCATCTTGTTTCCGTGACACTCGATCATTTTAAAACTGCTTAATATTTATATAATTTTAAACCGATTAAAAATAAAACGTGTTGGGCTTTTACCCAACACGTTTTTTAATTCATGATAAAAACTAGCTGACTTGTTCTATCACACGATAAATACTGTCACTTTCTTTGCTTTCAAAAAGCAACTCAATACTTGGTAAGATCTTTTCACCATCCACAACGATATGATCAATTTTTTGGAACAATGATAAATTATCTGTATCCTCATGCTCTTGCAGCTTATTTAACCAAGCCATAGCATTCAGCTCATTACTATATTGATCCTTGACCCTTACTGTAATCATTTCAGTCATTTTTCTGTCCTCTTTTTTATATAGTGTTTTCTTATAGCATGCGCCAAACTAAAAATTAGCTTAAAGTTGTTAGATTTTATGGCAATGTTAAAACTTAGCTACATTACTATTTTTTTTATTTATAAAATAGAGAGTTACTTTGAATACTTTGTGTAAATACAGCTTAATTCAATTATTTCATGACGTTTCAGAAAATCAGAAAAAGAAAAGCCCGCATTTCTGCGAGCTTTTTATGTTGGAAAGCTAGTGCTTATTTTTTATTTGAACTGGAGTCACAAATTCAATAAGCCGTCATTGATCTGTCCAACTACTTCGTAGCGTCTTATCGACCTACTGTAGTTTTAATATAGTCAGATGCGTTTTGATCCGCAAGATGCAGTAACATTATTGAACGATATTACAGCAATTTTGAAATTGAATATTTTTTTAATTGGTAGATAATAGATAAGTTTGATTGATTTTATTTACTGTTTGACAAACATCAAAAATTTGAATACCAATAATCAGTATAAAATTATGTTATAAAAAATGCCTTATAAATCTATCACTTTAGATCGCCCATTCTATTGATCATCATTAAGATTTATATATCATCGACATCATTTGATCTCTTGCATAAATCACAAAATGATCATATTGAGTGAACTATATTGGTATTGATAGTCCCTTCTTCATCTATTTATCTAAACACATTTTCTCAATTTCACTTTTATTGCTGTAATTCAGTCGACTTTTAAAACACCTACAATATTGCCTAGACTGCGTGTACTTTAAATTTTCAGGAATATTAATACCGAAACATTCCGTCACAATATGTCCTTTTTGCGATAAAGGAAGTTCTGATTTACAGAGTAGGATACCCCAAGACCAAATATAATAAATATGGCAAAAATAGACTTCTTTCATAAGTCCTTTTTAAAACCATTAATCAACATAAAAGTACCCTCATCCTAGCCTTCTCCCAAAGGGAGAAGGAACTTTCAATACCCTTTAATGATTAAAGCTTTATGGTAAATGATTTACTTAATCACGAGTGATCCAACAAATCGAACATTCGGAAATCAATCCTAGCTTAAATTTCGTTGATTGAAGAATTTAATTTCTATACTTTAAAACAATTTGAAATATAAAATAAATTCTAGGAGAAAATAAAATACTTTTGGACATAAAATATTTATATCTATTATATATCTACTTCTTCTTTGCTACAGATGATTGAGTTGAATGTTCAGCATCATACTTATCTAAATATTCACGGATCAATTGACGAACAACTTGAGATGGCTTTAAATCTTGGCGATTACATAATTCTTCAAAAGCTTGTTTTTTATTTGGATCAATCAAAATTGTTAATCTTGCCGTTTTATTTTCCATAAATTATTACCTTAAATTTATTAGCTATATAATTTTAATAATATTTACAAGATTTTCAATAATTTTTTATCTCACAATAATCTTAGCTTAATGCATAACTTTGAGTTTAAATTATTTATTTTGTTTAATCTCTGATTTTATCAATAAATCTATTATAAATTATGGTGAATATTATCGAATATTTTAATTTTATAATCAAAAAATACCCAACAGGCTATCACAACAGCGCTGATGCAATAGCCAAAACATTAATGCTTATGAGAAATCTAATTCTTTTTCAAAAACTCTGAGTTCATGTCGTGCCATCGCTAAATTAGATTTTTGGCGATCTAATACTAGATATAAAAATAAGCTGCTGTTTTTATCCAGTGGTCTCAATAAGTGATACTGCTTTCCTAATGTAATTAAAATATCATCAATTGTGTCGCGTAAATTTAATGCCTCTGCTGTTTTCATTTTTGCTTTTAAAACCTCAGTATTTCCTGCGGCAGCAAGTTCTAAATCAATTCCTGTTCCATATGCAGCCAATGATAGCCCACTTGTACTATCGACAAGTGCTGTTGCAGTGAATCCGTCGATTTCTGTTAAAGGTGTTAAGTCAATTTTAGCCATTTATATATGCCTTTTATTAAGTAGAGATAACATGAGCAGCTTTTAAGCATCCTCATGTTTAAAAAGTATCATAAAATTATAATATAATAATATTTTATGATAATAATTTGTAACTTTTCTTAATTTAAACAAGCAATTAGGTGATTATTATTTTATAGTTAAAATATTTAACCCAACATAATAAAGTATTATTAAAATGTAATATTGCACAAAAAACATGAATAGAAATATAAATAAAATATTTATTCTCAAGATTTTTCAAACAAAAAAACAAATAAAACAATATAAACATATGTGTTTTTGTTAAAAATAATGAACCATAAAGCAATTAAAAATGCAATATTTTATGCATGGCTTCTTTTACACATATAAACCACTTATTCATGTATTTATTATAATTATTTTCATCAATATATTTACCACCCTCTACTATCAGCATTATTTCCGTATCAAAAACAATACGCTTAAAATATGTACAGTATGTAATTGCAAAACGAATCCCCAAAAGCAACTTCTGGAGTTTTTCTGTCAACTGTGATTTTTAGAGTTCACGTCACAGGATGCTATTTACACGATGGATTGATCCGAGCTAAAGGTATCTTTTACTTGTTCTAAGCCCTATCAGGCTTTAGAAGCCCTTTTTCACCCATAAATATCAGGTTTTTTTGTTATGCGATCAACCAAATTTTATAAAACTCCTGAATATCCGGCTCTAAAAACTCATCACAGTCACTGTCGTATACAAATGTTTTTTGTTCTAATAAATATTCAGCTTGATGTTCCATCAAGTATTTCTTTAAAAAGTTTTTAAATTCATTGGCACGCTCAGGAAAAATATGCTCTCCATCATAAAAAATCATCATAATTACCTCTATAGAATCACAAAGCCTGTACTACATTTTACATAAAAATGTATATTGGTTCAAACCAAGAAATACTAATGTTAAATATATCACATTAATTTGACGTTTTATTACTACTAAATTTCATATGATGTGCTTAATTTTAAGCTTGGGAATTGTCTAAATTATGTTTATTAATTAAAATACTGAATTGATTCATTTAAGGTTATTTTTTTAATTTTAAAAAAATCAATGACATAATATTCAACTCAAATATGCCAATCATTCTTATTCTATTCAACGTTTTTAATATCCTTTTATCCTATCAGTTAAGTGATCTTAATTTTAGCGATATTAAAAAGTTGAAATAAGTGTATATTGGATAAAATACAAGCTAGTCGAAAGAGCTAACATGAACTTTGAGATAACAACAGAAATTTTGATCAATGCACCCATTGATATCGTTTGGAAAACCCTAACAAATTTTGAAGATTATAAAAATTGGAATCCTTTTATCATTGATGTTTCAGGAGAAATCCATAAAGGTGGCAAAATCAATGTCACCATACAAAATGATGCGACTAGTAAAATGTCTTTTAAAGCAGTTGTGCTTGAAAATCAAGAAAATAAGCAATTTAGCTGGCGCGGAAAATTATTGGTGAAGGGTGTATTTGATGGGGAACATAAATTTAGATTAGAACAAATAACCCCGAATCAAACAAGATTGATCCATAGTGAAGCCTTTAGTGGGATTTTAGTAAAACCGTTCCTAAACAATTTACAGACAAAAACTAAGCATGGTTTTCAACGAATGAATAATGCACTTAAGCTAAAGCTAGAGAGCGAATAGAATACTTCAGCTAGCAAATGGCTTTAAGTAAACCCAAAGTCACTTCATCTCTATACTTGGGATCAATACAGTTAGGCCTCATCTTGTATAAAGCCCCATAAGATTAATAAAACCATCGAACAGTTCATATTTTAGGAGGATCATATTGGAGATTAAGTTTGACCGTTTAAGCAATGTGAGCAGGTCTGAAATTATTGAATTAAATACAAATGAACATGTCCTTAAGCAAATGCCTTTAGCCAAGGGCGTTATTTTTGATGAAGATCAATGTAATGCTTGGGTCAATGAAAAAGAAAAACAATGGAAAGAATATGGCTATGGTCCTTGGGCATTTATTGTTGATGGCCAATTTGCAGGCTGGGGAGGCTTACAATATGAACATGGTGATGCCGACTTAGCATTAGTACTGCACCCTCAATATTGGGGCATTGGTAAACAAATTTTTGATAAAATTATAAACAAGGCATTTAACCAAATGGGCTTTGAATCGATCACGATTTTATTACCGCCAACACGGAGAAAGTTAACAGGGATCTACTCACTAGGATTTAAATTGGATGGTGAGGTCACTATAAGCAATGAACATTTTTTCAGATATCGGCTTAATAAATCTTCTATCAAAAGAATCGAGTAAGCACTATCCTAAAATACTTACGTGGCGCTTTATAAAAAGCAGATCAGCATGCGTTAGATACTAATTACTGTTTTGTCCCTATTGCTGATCTTATGGCATTAAGCATCGACACTATTCTGAGCAGGATTTCCAAGATACTGCTTATTTTGTTTTATTGATTTTTTCTTTAGACAAGATAAATAAATCTTCATTTAGATAAGCAAATCTTTCTGCTAACCATTCATGGGTATCATTGAGCGCTTGATTGTAAAAATGATGTCCAAATTCATCTACAATAAACTCAAATAAAAATTGAGCTGGAAAATTTCCAAGATCTAAGTCTAGTTCCTTTAATGCGTATTTTTTCAATGAGTTAATTAATTGCTCACGCGTAAACTCATCAAATGTAATTATTTGCTTCTTAGCCATAGTCTTCATTCTGAAAATAACAAAAACTCATTACAATACTTATATAAGGTTTTTTCAATCTTATCGCGTCTTAAGATGACGTTGATCTTGAATTTTGATCATCATCTTCAGTGTTAAAAATTGCTTCAATTGATAAGTTAAATAGTTTCGCAATTTTAAACGCCAAAGGTAAGCTAGGATCATAACGCTGTTTTTCAATCGCATTAATTGTCTGCCGAGAGACCCCCAAATATTCTGCTAATTGCTGCTGAGACCAGCCTTGTTTCGCTCTTAATTCAGATAAATTATTTTTCATCGATAGCGCCAGCTTCCAATTGCAATACCAACACCCCAAAGCGTTGCCATTAAAGGCCATACAAAAAACATAGAAAGGTGTGGAAAGCCAATATTTTCAAGAAAACCATAGCTAAATGTAATGAGTGCTGTACCTACAAATGCAAGTGCAAAAGCTTGTAATTGGATGTGTTGTTGCATTTCGTCTAAACGTGCTAATTGTCTGAGTACACTCCAGCCCACCAATATACAAGGGATTATAGGCAATAATGTCACAAAAATTTGTGTTGAATAGTGAATGTTCTCATTCTTTAAATATTTTAATGAACAGATAAGCACAACAATATAAAGCAGCATTGATGCGCTAAACTCAATCAGAGATCTATATTTTTTCATACGGCCCCATGTAAAGTAAACTTTACACAAATTTAGATCAAATAGCGTATAATGTAAAGCATACTTTACATATTGTTTTTATTTTTAACTTAGACAGTAAGCTTGAAATTTGCCTTCAATTGTCTTTTTTCGCATCATTTATCCACGCTTTAATTCGAAATTTCTAAAGCTAACTGATTTAAAAGCATAAAAAAAACCTAGTAAGCATGAAGCAAACTAGGCTATAAACTTTGAATCTTTTTTCGTTGGTAGCGGGAGCTGGATTTGAACCAACGACCTTCGGGTTAACCTTTATACGCCTTAAATACAAGGAATACAACCTTTATTCAATATATGTTTAAAAGAATTATTGATGGGCATCCAGAACATTCTAAAAGCATTCATTGTTGACTGGTTATCGTATGGTCTTTTCGCTTCAAAAACACGCTGACTGAATCTTTTAATAAAAATTAAAAACCTAATATTTCGAGAGCAATCTATTATACTTTTATGCTTATCATGGCATCTTTAGCTCTTACCCAAATAACAGTTTAATTAAACCAATCATTGATATAGCATAAGAAAGCCCACTAAAAAGTGGGCTTATTTTTTGGAGGCGCATGAATGATGTGTGAGTCGCACAGCAATTCAATAAAAGTATATCAGCCTTTATTTATTAATTAAATTAAACTATGTAACAAAAATTACCCAAAGTGTGCTGCAATACAATGTTCAAATAAACAGCGAAGATTTGCGTTAGTTTCTATGTAAATTTAAGCGATTAAAAAGCCACCCGTAGGTGGCTCGATTTAGATCATAGGTTCCAAAATCTTATAAATTTTACCATTCTTACTACTTTCAAAAAGCATTTCGAAGTTAGGACGCAAAAGTTCATTTTCAACAATAATATATTTGATACGTTCATGAGTTTTATTTGGATTTATCACAACATCATCTAATGTTGCCTCAACTGCGTAACACTTACCAAATTGATCCTTTACATTTATATCGAGTTTATTCATAAAAAACACCTTAAAAAATTAAATAAAAACAGCTAAAACTGTTAACCAAAACATTCAATGATTATTAAATTTATGCTTGTACATCAAACGCAATTCAATATACTGCAAAAACAGTAAATTATTATAAAAATTTTTATTTACTTACATTTTAAGTGTTTATCCCAAAACCACTTCAGATACTACTCAGGTTTTTTTAGGATCTATTGCTTTTATCTCCTTTAAATCATCAAGATGAAGATCAAAAATACTTTCAATCATTTTTACTTTGGATTCACTGGTATCCTCAGAAGTTTCAATCAAGTATTTTTTTGTTTGTTGGGTAAATTGAAAATAGTCTTCATAACTCACTGTTCCATTTTTCATTAGAAAACTGACTAAATTTCCGATGAGCAATCTTGTGACTTGATCACCCTCTAAAGTCGCCTCAACTAACTTCCCTGCTAAAATTAACTTTTTCATATCGCGATCATCCATTGTATCTTTCACTTAATTTAACAAATTCATTTTTACTTGTCATATCAATAAAATTTTTCATTGATTAAGTGAACTCAGCCGTAATCAGCCTTTTAGCCTTTATTACTAGAAATACATCAATGCCAATATTTGAGTATAATATGCATTTAATTGAATACAATTAAACAATCCTCCTCTTTTTATATCTCTGCTGCACTTTTAGAAATAAACTCCAGCAAATGCTAATGTTACAAACATTAAAACTGGCTTTACTCTCAGTTCTTATCTCATAAAAAAAGCCCTACATTTCTGTAAGGCTTTACCTTAATTTTGCGCTGACTAAGGATTTTTGTTATTTATTATTAGTAAAATAACAATTTAAATTTACTTCAAAATCAAATTATCGTCAACCCTTTCATTGCCGATATAAAAAATACCCACCGATAGAGTAAGTGGGTATATAAACTTGTGATAAATGTTAAGATAAACTTAATTTACATAACAAGAGTCTCATTTTCAATACCATTCATCGGCTATTTAAATTTCAAAACAACGCAAATAAAAGAGTTTATTTACTCACTGATCAGAATTTCCTTTATCCACAAATAAAAGTTATACAACAACAGTAAAAATAAGCAGCCAATGCAACATAGAGGGTGCAAAAAAATAATTATATAACACTGATTTTAAATGTTTTTAATTAAACTATTTAAAAGTATGGCATAAAACTGAAATATGCTGAATTCTATTTGATGATTCAAATTATTGTACTTTATCAAACACATTGAAAGAAAAAGGTCCTATACATTTATCTCGACTATTTTACTGCGTTTTTATTATTAAAGAACAGATGTATAGTATCCGTGACCATTGGAGAGAGTGGTCTATATCACAATAAAGAAACTCCATATTAACCTGCATGATGCGGGTTTCTTTTTGTTTATTAATCTAGAGATAGGAGAGCATCCATAAACGATTCAGAATTTAAAAGACTTGATTTATACAGCAATTGATTAGATTTGCTTAATTTTTTTGGTGATAAGCGAATGATGGATCTTTTAAACGAATCCTGTATTTTAATAAGAATATAGAGAAAGTTATAGAAATAATTGAAATGTATAAATATGAATTAAGATAAAAATTTAGAGTTAAAAAAAGCACGATATCGTGCTTTTTTTACAACTTACTCTGAATTATAGCGGAGTAATGTTTACAGCGTTAGGACCTTTAGGACCTTGAGTGATACTGAATTCAACTTGTTGACCTTCAGCAAGAGTTTTAAAGCCAGAGTTAGCGATTTCGCTGAAATGAGCAAAAACGTCTGGACCTGATTCTTGTTGAATGAAACCGAAACCTTTAGTTTCGTTGAACCATTTAACTGTACCTTTAACAACATTTGAGTTTGACATAATCAATCCTACTGAGATTTAAAAATTTTAAGTCATTTTATGACTAGTGATAACGTCGAAAATAATAAAGAATTGAACTTAAAATCTGAATAAAACGAAGGATTATGACTAAAACTGCGATACTTAGAGAAGATTTACCAAAACATGACTTTTTTCTAGTTGGCTTTACTTTACAGGAAAAAAATAAATAATCAAGCCTTCTTATACATATTTAACTTTATTATGGATAAAGAATGACTTATCTATTTAGAACAGCTCTCATGTGAGAGCTTTCTCAAATAACTTACTTTTTTCGATCATTGATAGAAAGCCAATTAGCTTTCTATCTCAGAAGAAAAAAATACCAATGTTCCATACATCAATTTTTCTTATGCTTACTTTATGCTTACTTCTTAAATGGCCAGCGGAGTTGGGCCAAATATTGGTTGGGTATTTGACTACGCACACCAACTTGATCATCTTTAATTTTTTGATCTTCATAGTGAAAACTTCTAAACAAGATGTCCCAAAATATGAACACTTCTCCAAAATTCTTACGACCAAATCCATGTTTATGATGGATGCGATGTACTTCAGCTACAGCAAAAATATATTTGAAAGGGCCAACACGATAATCAATATTTGCATGCTGAAAAAACAAATGTACGGCCATAAATATCATCCAACATCCGATCAGCAAACTTGGAACACCCAAAAGCGCGAGGATGATCAAACTAGGCCCAGCAAGTACGATTGCACTCAGTGGATGCCTCTTTTCAGCATTTAACCAATATAAACGGCGTGATTGATGATGAATCGCATGTAATTTCCATAAAAATCGATACTTGTGGCTTAGGTAATGCATGAACCATAGTCCAAAATCAATCACCACAGCAACAATCAGTATTTGCCAAAATACCGAAATTTGATCAGGCCATAATCGTGGAATAAATCGAAAAAGATCAAACCATTCAATAATTTTTGAGACAGAAACGATCAAAAATAAATTAAAAATTGCATGGATGATATCTGTAACAAAATCTTGATGTGTATCCAACCACTTTGCTTGATAAGGCAAAGAATGCTCAACCCATGCAATCATTACGCCACTTAGCAAGATGAACAATATTGAACTTGGCCAATACGGAACTTGCCCTGAGACGATGAACATCATCATCCATACGGTTAACAGCATACAAAACGGATAAAATAAATATCGCAGAGATATTTTAACAAAAGCGCTCATTTATAACTCCAATCAACAGAATACGTTTTAGGAGTATGCTGACTGGCTGGATAGAAAAATTGAACGAAACCGCTATATCTCTTATAGCTTTTGATCTGATAAAAGCAATATTTGCATTTGCTCAATAGATGGAATAAATTTTAACAGTGAAGGTTGAATGCCAAACATTTGTTTGCAGGTTCGACTAAAATGCGCCTGATCGGAAAAATGAGATTGATGAGCAATGCTGGTTAAATTAATATCTTGATTTATGGCTTGAAGACTTTGCAATAAGCGTAACCATTTCCGATAACTACGATAAGAAATACCAAAATTGTCACTAAACCAATGACTAAAACGGCTTTCTGAAAGATTGAATTGTGTGGCGATTTGTTTAAGTGTCAAATTCTGTTGATGATTGAGAATAAGAAATTTTGCAAGACGCTCTTCTCTAACTGACTGAGCTTTGAGATTAGATTCACTGCAATAACTTAAAAGCTTTTGGAAAGATTCAAGTGTTTGATTTTGTTCTATAAAATATGCTCTAAGAATAGACACCAAACTTTCAGGCAATAGCGTAATCGGTGAATCTGGTTGTAGGTAAGCTTGTAAATAATGCTGTATGACATCAGCAAGAAAATGTGTTTGATCGATATAGATCGAACAGTAAGTTCCTGGTAGTAAATGATGTAAAGTATTTGCTGCGATATATACCCCACTACTCCATATACAATGATCTTCAGCAATAACCTGAATCCGCACTCCCTGTTCCTTTGCAAAGCTTAGCTGATGTGCGTGATGACAATGTGGAGTATTATCACCAACAGCTCCCTCAAAATACCCAATGCCATATCCAATTGCTATTCTGCCCATCCAATATTTAGCAGGTAATTTATATAGGTTAGATTGAGCCATAGAATACTTAAGCTAAAAGTGAAAACTCAATAAATAACATTATTTTATTTACCTTCAAATACCCAGCACAAATAAGCAGATTGATTTAGCTCACTTTTCATTTCTTTCTATTCTAAAACGCTTGAATTCAATGCAATAAATTTTAAGCATAAAAAAACCTAGTAAGCATGAAGCAAACTAGGCTATAAACTTTGAATCTTTTTTCGTTGGTAGCGGGAGCTGGATTTGAACCAACGACCTTCGGGTTAGTAATACAACCTTTATTGAATATATATGTCAAAAAGCCCTATTTAATTATCCTATTCACACAAAATTTATACTTTATGCATTGTTTCCAAGTGTGATTAGATAAATACAGAAACAGAAAATTTCTGAGTGATTAGATTGAATCTCTTTCGCTAGATCCACAACATCATATTTAGCACCAAACATCGCTAACCTCGATAGTATGATCCATGTTTATGAATAGAAAGAATATCCCTAAGCGCCTATCAACATAACGACCAACACGATAATAAGAAATTATTCTAAGATATTTCAACACATCAAAACTCATAAAAGCCCACCTTTTGATGAGCTTTTAGATCCATTTGTATTTACTTATACACCCATACCCCAGAAGGGATATTACCAAATAAATGTATAAGCAAAGTAAGAACAATAAACATAGAAAAGAAGAATGCGATGTTTATAGATTTAGATATCATGTAATCACCCTTATTTTATTGTTGTTGCTTTTTTATACACTAATAACGTGAAATTTTCAATCATTAACATGAATATAAATAAATCACATTAAAATCTAAGACTCTATAATGAGCATAAATAGTAAAACATTTTATGATAATTACATCTACTCTCCTCCTTATAAATACCTCTTACCTTATAAATATCTTTTAGAGCATTATAGTTTAACTATATATAGCAATTTTTGGCGTAAAAAAGACGCTTTAAGCGCCTCACCATAAACTTCATTATTTACAACCTATTTCAACTTATATTGCTTAATCATCTACTCAATCTCAAAAAAATGCTTTTCTGTGACTATTTTTATCTTTATCTCTTTATAATATCTAATCATTGGGTCATTTGCATCTTTGCTGATTTTATCTAAAAACTTATTCTCTTTCATTAATTTAGAATAAGTTTTATAACCTATAATTAATCTTTGTGGATCCTTAGTTTCTTTAAAATCATCAATTTGCTTATTGAGTTCTTTTAGATTAATACCCATGTTGGCTACCCTCAATTGTTTTATGCAATATAACACTCATTTATGACATTTTTTTGGCGAGTGAAGAAAAATTAAGCGATTAAAAATGCCTCACATTTCTGCAAGGCATTCTTCAATATTTTGCTCTATCTTTCATCAATCTTTAAAAACCGTGACTTCACTCTAGTGACTACATCAACTTATGATTCAGTGATAAATAAGGGATGATTCGCTTTATAAATCGCTAATTTTTTTATTTCATTTTCCAAATAATCTACTGGTTCTTCTTTCCACATCGCTTTTCCACTATCAAAATCTGAATTTGTTAAAGCCCAAGAAGAAATCAAACTGTAAATAAATGTATTGTCGGCAAAAATTAATTTTGTTCTATTGCTCTTATCGCTGGTAAATACTTTGTGTGTAGGTAAGGACCCAAATATACCCACGTGGGTATACAAATATGTAAAGGTTTCATTCATCGTAATCATTACTCTTGTCATTAATCACTATACTAGCGCATTCAGCCGTGTTTTATGAACTTTGAGCAAAATTCTAAATCCTTAACCGCTTAAGGATTTTATTAAAAAATATTCCACTAAGGCTATGCTATAAATAATTTAAACACTAAGGCAAAAAAAACCTGCATCTTTGGGGAAAGAATGCAGGCAAAAACCGATGATTCGGTGATAAAAGGAATACCTACTATTTTACTAGGGTTTGATTTTATTTGTCAGTGGCAATATATAACAAGTGCTATAGCTTGCTTTTAATTGGTGAAAAATACTCAATATAAAGGTGAATAAGAGAGTTAAAATCTATAGATACTCAGCTTAATCACAGTATTACAAGTGATTTGATAGACATGCCCTATACTTAAGCACCTTATATTTAGCTACTAATTTATATTTTTCATATTCTAATTTATCAAATAGCTGGCTATAAAAACTTCACCAACAAAGCAACACTATTTAAAGTATTTCCAAAAGATCAGTTCTCTTTTTAGTGTTCAAATTACTTTTATATTTTTCAATTTTAAAAATTACAAATCGTCACCCATCAATGGCTTATATTGATCAATTCATAACTTTCATCGTGATGTTGATTCTAATCCCCCTTAAACCTTACTCAAGTCTAAAATTGTCATGTTGCCCCAATACACTGCACCTGTATCAATGTAGTAGCAATTATCTCGCTTGATAGGTGTTTTTGTGACGGTATGCCCCATGATGACCATATCCACACCTTGAACTTTAGTATATTTCAGATTCTCTAAATCAAAGCGTTCTCTGCCCCACATTGCAGCTTCCGTAGGTAATCGCTTAGCTTCAATTGCATATCTGACAGCATCAAAATCACCAAGGTTATGCTTAAACAACTCCCAGTCATTTTGCTCAATATGCCCATGTACAAAGCCAAACTTGCGACCGCTATGTGTTATTTCAAGTGCAATCGGTAGCTGCTTAAATTTGTTTATAATTTTATGTTGATTTTGAGCATCCAAATCATAAAACCACTCTCCGCCATTGGCGATATGGCAACGGCGAAAGGACTCATTAAACAAACCTTTAATACATAAGTCCTCATGATTCCCTCGAATTGAAGTAAACCAAGTTTGATCGATTAGATTCACACATTCAATATTTTGAATGCCACGATCAACCAGATCACCAACAGCAACTAATAAATCGTTTTCAAAGTTAAAGCCTATTTCAATCAACCGGTTTATCAGTAAGTCGTAACAACCATGAATATCACCAACTACATAGAGCTTACCTTTGATTGTTTTATTCCAAATTTTGACTAAGTTCATGACGCTGTCCTTATTAAGCGGATTTTCAACCATTTACTACAATGTCCTATCTATAAAATTGTTTTGCTGTACACCACATTGATGTATAAATAATTTTGCTTGCATAGCTTTGGATAATTAATATGAGCTATACATCGATTTTTATTTTCTGTAATAACGCATTTACTTGAGGTTAAGCAGGCTTTTAATAGATTTATAAATACATTGGCTGGAAATGAATCAGACCTATATTGAATGCTTTACATCACCAGTAGCGTTAGTTTGGGGAAATATGAATACTTAGAATTGCATGCTTTTTGATAAGTCTTATTCTTATATAGTCAAAATAACAATATCTTCTAATTGAATCATCTAGAAATGTATCAGCCACCGCCATCATTTTTGGCTTTTCTATATTTTTCTTATGAGTTGAAATTTCAGCTTTTATCTTTGTGTCTGTGAGACTTACAGTAAGTTTAGCCATTTTTTACGGTACATTTTTATTGGATTTTGCGGTATACCGTATAAAGTACCGTTAAAAACTTGAGCAATGGACATACATCATACGATGAACTGAGACAATGAATTCTACTAATGCTTTTAATATAAAGGGTTTTGAGACAAATTAAAACAAGGAGGAACAGCAAGATGGTACGCCCAGCGGGACTCGAACCCACTCCACAGGCTTCGGAAACCTGTACTCTATCCAGTTAAGCTATGGGCGCTTAAATTGAGATGGCACATCATAACAAAAAAAACCGCGAGGTAAAGCATTTATAAAACAACTCTTTTGATTGATGCTCATGCTTTAAACAATGTTGCATATTTGCAATGCAGAATTCCTTCTAACTTACTTGGTTTATTTAAAAAGATCGCTCACAATACACACTCCATAAACCAAGTGAGAATTTCATGACTGATGCTCTGACGTTAAGAGATTTATCTAAAACCTATAGAAATGGATTCCAAGCTCTCAAAGGAATCAATTTGACCGTTCCAGAAGGAGAGTTTTATGCACTTTTAGGACCAAATGGCGCTGGTAAATCGACAACAATCAGTATTATCAGTTCCTTGGCACGGAAAACCTCAGGTACTGTGGAAATTTTTGGTCATGATTTAGATACCCACCCTTCACATGCAAAACAATGTCTAGGTGTCGTTCCTCAAGAATTTAACTTCGGTCAATTTGAAAAAATCTTCGACATCTTAGTCACTCAAGCGGGTTATTACGGTATTCCGCCTAAAATTGCACAACAACGTGCTGAAGAATATTTAGAAAAATTAGGTTTATGGGATAAGCGTAATACTCAGGGGCGCATGTTGTCTGGTGGTATGAAACGCCGTTTAATGATTGCGCGAGCCATGATGCATGAACCTAAACTTTTGATTTTAGATGAACCCACTGCAGGTGTAGACATCGAGTTACGCCGTTCAATGTGGGATTTTCTTACAGAAATGAATGAAAAAGGCACCTCGATCATTTTAACCACACACTACTTAGAAGAAGCAGAAATGCTTTGTCGTCAGATTGCGATTATTGACCGTGGTGTTATCAAAGAAGATACATCGATGAAAGCATTCTTAAACCAATTGAGTGAAGAATCTTTTATTTTCGATTTAGAAAATCCGATTGAACCAATCATGATTGATATCATTGGTGTGAAGTTTAATCTGATTGACCCAATGACCTTAGAAGTCACGATGGATAAAGCGCATTCTTTAAATGATTTATTTCAGCTTTTAGAAGCGCAAGGCATTCGTGTTCGCAGTATGCGCAATAAATCAAATCGTCTTGAAGAGTTATTTGTGAAACTGGTTGAGAAAAATCTTGAAGGAGTTGCAGAATGAATTTTACTCAACTACGTATTGCACTCTATACATTAGTTCAAAAAGAAATCCGCCGCTTTATGCGAATTTGGCCGCAAACCTTATTACCGCCTGCGATTACCATGAGCTTGTACTTTGTGATTTTTGGTAATTTGGTCGGTTCTCGTATTGGGCAAATGGGTGGATTTAGCTATATGCAATTCATCGTGCCGGGCCTCATCATGATGGCGGTGATTACAAACAGTTATGCCAACGTATCTTCAAGTTTCTTTAGTGCTAAATTCCAAAAAAGTATCGAAGAACTGATCATGAGTCCAGTTCCATTACATATGGTCTTATGTGGTTATGTGATTGGTGGTGTTGCCCGTGGCGTTCTTGTTGGGGCAATTGTCACTGCAATGAGCTTGTTCTTTACAGACCTTTATATCCATAATATTTTCGTCACGATATATACCGTTATTATTACCTCGCTACTGTTCTCTTTAGGTGGTTTTATCAATGCTGTATATGCAAAATCGTTTGATGATATTTCGATTATCCCAACCTTTGTATTAACACCCCTCACCTACTTAGGCGGTGTATTTTACTCTATTAGTGCTTTAAGTCCATTTTGGCAAAATCTGTCTTTAATTAACCCGATTGTATATATGGTCAATGCTTTCCGTTTCGGAATTTTAGGTCATAGTGATGTCAATGTTTCATTGTCTTTACTTATCGTGACCCTTTTCTGTGGCGTACTTTATGCAATTGCCTACTATTTACTTTCTCGTGGTTCAGGAATGCGTGAATAATGTCTGTTGAAAAATCTTTATTGGGTAAAGAAACCGATTACCCAACTACCTATCAACCCGAAGTTCTTTTCCCAATCGCTCGTGCACAAGCACGTGAGCAATATGCGGATGTAGCGGGTATATATAAAGGTCAAGATTGGTGGCATGTATTCGAAATTTCTTGGCTCAATAGCAAAGGGATCCCGCAAGTTGCCATTGGGCGTATTGCACTCCCAGCAACATCACCAAATTTGATTGAATCAAAGTCGTTAAAGCTCTACTTTAATAGTATGAACTTTACCCAGTTTGACTCTCATCAAGCTTTTATCAATACCGTTGAAAAAGACTTATCTGCTGCTGCACAAGCCCCAGTGACGCTAACTTTATTTCAAGTTGATGATTTAGAGATTAGCAAACCAACGGGTATTTGTATTGATGATCAAGAACCTGACCAGCTGGTCAATCATCCAGATGCAAGCCTTTTGGCCTTTGATCAACAAAATACACAACACGGTGAAAACGTTGAAATTCAACTGTATTCACACTTATTAAGAAGCAATTGCCCTGTGACTGGACAACCAGATTGGGGAACTGTTTTTATCCGATACCAAGGTAAAAAACCTTGTTATCGTAGTATTTTAGCTTATATTATCTCGTATCGTCAGCATAACGGTTTTCACGAACAATGCGTGGAACAAATCTTTGCAGATATTTGGCAAAATTTAAAACCTGAAAAGCTGATGGTGTATGCAACATATACACGTCGTGGCGGTTTAGATATTAACCCATGTCGTGTATCTGATGAATCATGGATGCCAAGCCCAATTCGATTGGCGCGACAATAAACATTGAGGTTGAAAACATGCCTTTTTTTGGTTTTGTACCTTCTGAAGAACTATTAAAGAACATTCAGACCGGTATTGAGAAAAAAAACTCTAACGAACCACTTTACCCTTTACGTGATCAAACTGCCTTACTCATTAATGAAGAAATTATTGATACGCTTTTGATTGAACTTGTTCGTCGCTTCCCTGCAAGTGACAAACGAGATACTGCTGAAAAATTAGCAGGCTATGTCAAATCGACTGTTGCTGTGTTACTTAAACAATTATTAAGTAAAGCAGACAATGATGTGGTTCGTCAGTCTGTAGAGTTTTCAGAACGTAGTCTATTTAAAGATCCACAAGGTCAATTCCGTGTCGGTGTGAATTTAGACGCAAGTTTAGTCACCAATCTTAAAAATAGCTTTGCTGAAGTTCAAGCAAATGGTGATGTAAATCGCGCTGTATTGTCTGAACAATTCAAACAATTCTCAGATGCAACGATTAACCATTTTATGCGTGATTTTAATAAAACGCTGGATTTGGGTATGATCAAACGTAAGGCTGCGGATATTGGCGCTTCTGCTGTAGGCAAAGCAGTGCATATGGCAATTGATAAGTTGATTCCAAATTTAAATAAAGATGAAATCACAGCTGTTGCAGAATATTACGATACTTTATTTTTTAATTGATCGTTAAAATTCAATTGGATTTTTAAATATAAAAAATGCCCTTCTTTGTAAGGGCATTTTTTATAAAGTTACTGAGCTATGCTTTTAAGGATAATAATTAACTATTAAATTCATAAACTTAAAATCATTATAAAATACTATCCCTAGATCCATCTAAGACCTTTTCAAATTCAAAACCATTTAATTCAATCTCTTTAACCTACTATTTTCTAATTTAAATATTTCAAGCTCAAAATAATCACAAAATTCAGGTCATAATTTTGTTGCAAAGTATTGATATTCATTGCCTTCAGGGGGGATTGTGATAGCATGCGCAAAACACATTTCCCGCACAAAATAGACCAATGGCACCAAGCTCTCAATATAAATTTTTACGTCAATCTCCTCGTGATGGTCTGAGTACTGCCATGATCCCCTCACGCTGGCAAAAACTCCATATTGACCCTTGGTTGAGCTTATTTCTAATTTTAAACGCGATGCTCGGTTTAACCGTCCTTTATAGTGCGTCTGCTCAAGATATGGGGCTGGTTTCCAAACAAGCCATGAGCTTTGGTATCGGTTTTCTCGTCATGTGTGGTTTAGCCCAAATTCCCCCTAAAGTTTATCAAGCTTTTGCCCCCTACTTTTATCTCTTCGGACTGGTCTGCTTAGTCGCTGTGAAAGTCTTTGGTGAGGTTCGCATGGGTGCTCAACGCTGGATAGGGATTCCTGGTTTTGGCAGTGTGCAACCCAGTGAGTTTTTAAAAATTGGTATGCCATTGATGATTGCATGGTTTTTATCCCGTAATCCTCTACCACCTAGTTTTAAAAATGTGTTTTTATCACTGATCATGATCGGCATTCCTTTTATCCTGATTGCAGAACAACCCGATTTAGGCACATCACTGCTCATCTTAGCCAGTGGGATTTTTGTGCTATTTCTGAGTGGTCTTTCTTGGAAAATGATTTTAGGTGCCGTGAGTGCTGTTGCAGTAGTAATTCCAGTCGCTTGGGAATTTCTACTACACGACTATCAACGACAACGTGTTTTAACTTTATTTAATCCAGAAGCCGATGCCTTAGGCACAGGCTGGAACATCATTCAGTCTAAAACAGCGATTGGTTCGGGTGGCTTTATGGGTAAAGGTTATTTGGAAGGCACTCAATCGCACTTACATTTTTTACCTGAAGGCCATACTGACTTTATTATTGCCGCATTTTCTGAAGAATTCGGTCTGATTGGTATCCTACTTCTGATCATCATTTATTTTTGTATTATCTTTAGAACCTTTCAAATGAGTTTACAATGCTTCCATAATTTTGGTCGACTTGTAGCCGGTACTTTTGCTTTGTCATTTTTTGTTTATGTATTTGTAAATGCGGGCATGGTCAGTGGTATTTTACCTGTAGTCGGTGTGCCATTACCTTTTATGAGTTATGGTGGTACTGCAATTATTACTTTAATGGCCACTTTTGGCATTGTGATGTCTATACATACGCATCGTTAATTTTTTATCATAAATAATTAGGAAATATAACCTATGTTTACTTTTGGGCTTTTACAGAAGGTTAAAAACATCACTTTTTGTGCAGCTGCATTTTCACTGACCAGTTTCTGCCAAGCCAATGATTTTGCCAGCAACCCTGAATACAATAATTTTAAAGCCAAAACCATGCAAACCTATGGTTTAAGTAGCGAACAAATTGATTGGGCAATGAATGGCTCACGCAATTTACCCAATATCATCAGCATTATGGAACGACCAGGTGAAAGTAAGCCTTGGTATCAGTACAAAACTAATTTCTTAGCTGAAGGCACCATCCAACGTGGTGTGCGTTTTAAACAACAATATGCAGATACACTAAATCGCGCAGAACAGCAGTTTGGGGTGCCTCAAGCGATCATCCTAGGCATTCTAGGGGTCGAAACAGGTTATGGCTCAAATAAGGGCTCCTTTATCACCCGTGATGCACTTGCAACCCTCGGTTTTGGTTATCCCCGCCGTGCGCAATATTTCCAAGATGAGTTGGGTGCTTTAATTGCATGGTCATATAAAGATGGCGTTCCAACCAATTCGATTGTTGGGTCTTATGCAGGTGCAGTAGGTTATCCGCAATTTATGCCAAGTAATGTGTCTAAATTTGGCGTGGATTACGATGGAAATGGTCATGTTGACTTACGTAACTCTGCGGTCGATGCGATTGGTTCAATTGCCAACTATCTGGCTCAACATGGCTGGCAGCGTGATCGCCCTATTGCGTTTTTAGCGCGTTATACAGGGAACAATCCTGAAGCAGTTATTGCAAAAGATTTAACTCAGCCTGTTCCCTATGGATCACTTAAAAATTTAGGGATTTCTCCATTAAATCCAATCGTCAAAATTGATGACTTAGATTTGGTTAATGTGATTCAATTACAGGACAGCAATGGCCCTATTTATTATATTACTTATCCTAATTTTCAAGTGATTACGACATATAATAGAAGCCGTATGTATGCCACCGCTTTATGGCTTTTAGGCACCGAAATTGTAAGTCGTTAAGACTTGCAATTTCCTAAACAATAAATAAGTCAAGATTTTTTTATGTTAATTTGATCACATTTAATACTTTTTTCATACCTTGTTACAATATTGGTTATTTTTTAATCAAAACCTGTAAGAATTTGTCCTTTTTGTAACTGTTTCTTAAATAATGCTAGACACATTTATTCCAGCTTGAATATTATCCTTTCCGTTAAATGCAGTTGCACAAGTGAATTTACAGACCTCTATGGTTAATTTTCAGCGACTTAGAAAGTTAAAATTGAGGTTCCAAGGAGTTAAACGATGCATGCTTCACTAAAATATATGATGGCCCTGACCATGGGTCTGAGTATGACGCAGGTCAACTCAGAAATGGTTCAGTCATCATACTTAAACAATGATTCGGATAGTTCGAGTCTAGCTTCTCGTGTGATTAGCAAAGATTCAACAAATTTCAACTCTCATTTTTCAAACCTAAACAGTTTGTCAATTACTGAACGTTCTGGCGATCAAGTCCGTCGTCAAACTATTGCAGCAAAGATTCAAGTTCCTGAAGATGAGCCTTCAGTAATTGATAAACTTAATGAAGTTGCTTCAAACACAGTTCGCAAATTTAGCCAAACTGGTGTTGCATCTTGGTACGGTCGTCAGTTCCACGGCCGTAAAACCGCAAGCGGTGATACATTCGATATGAATGATTTGACTGCTGCACACCGTAGCTTGCCATTAAACTGCTTTATTCGTGTAACCAATAAAGACAATGGTAAAAGCGTAGTGGTTAAAGTCAACGATCGTGGTCCTTTCCATGGTAACCGTGTACTTGACCTCTCTTACGGCGCTGCTAAGCGTTTAGGTATTACAAATTCAGGAACAGCACGCGTTAATATTGAACGCGTAGATGGTCCAAACTCGTAAATCACTGCATGCATTTAACAAAAGCCACTTTCCAGTGGCTTTTTTATTGCAAAAATAAAAATACAGATGTCCGAATTGCCCCCTTAACTTTCCAGTTATGCCCCTTTTCTTTCAATACATTCCAGATAAAATAAAATGCGAGTCGATACAGGATGTATCACTAAACAGAAAACGAAAACCGAAGTTTAAATTCTAAAAGTAAAAAAGTGAGCCATGCATGGACGTGAACAGCAAAACGCCAAACTTCGCGCATATATCTCTCAGCAAAACCCAAAAAATAATCGCACTTGGTTTTGCCACGCAAGGCTTGGGTTATGCCAGCGTCATGACTGCGCTTCCTACAATCAAAAGCCGATACAGACTTTCAGATGATCAACTGTCGATTATTATCCTTGGCGTCTGTATTGCAGCAGCACTGGGTTCTATTTTGGCAGATCGACTCGCTGTAAAACTAGGTTCAAGGCTGGCTATTGTTATCGGCTTGCTATTTGAAGCCATCGGTATTGCAATTGCAGCATTTAGTCCCAGTGCCATGATCATGGTCGCTAGTTTTTTACTTTATGGGCTTGGACTTGGATGTTTAGATGCTGCATTGAATATGCAAGCTGTCATGATGGAACAAAAACTTGGAAAAAGCGCCTTAGGCGGTTTTTTTGCCTGTTATACCGCTGCTGCTTTCCTTGGTGCGTTAATCATGTCCGCGACAGTCTCAACCACACTTGGGGCAACAGCGGCATTGTGCATTGCTGTCATGATGTGTTTGATTACATCGCAAGTTTCAAAACGGTGGTTATTTCAACAAAAAGAAAATGCTGCCCTACACCCTCAACAACGATCACCAATTCCGCATAAACAATTGCTTATTTTTGGTGTGATCATTCTCATCGCCTTTACTGTCGACTCAGCAATCAGCACGTGGAGTTCAATTTATCTTAAAGATATTTTAGCAAGCTCAGCCACAGTCGCACCATTGGGTTATGCCGCTTACCAAATGGGTATTTTACTCACACGTTTAAGTCTAGATTATCTTTTAAAATTTAAAAGCGCTGCATGGGTTGCATTCATCACAACGCTGATTGGTGCAACAGGCTGTGCCATAGCTGGCTTAGGGCATTCATTGGCGATTGTCATTGCTGGTTTTGCACTGGCTGGTATTGCGGTAGGCGCATTAGTCCCGCTGACATTTTCAGCAGCAGGTCGTCTAGATGAAAATCGACGCGATGAAATTATCGCACGGGTGAATATTTTTAATTATGGTGGAGCTGTAGCAGGAGCTGTGATTGTTGGCTTACTTGCTGCTCCTATCGGTTATGGTCCCTCATTTATTGGTTTAGCACTGGCACTGTTATCTGTGATTTATTTTAGAAAAAGATTTATTTAGGCTGTATATAAATAAAAAATCGTTTAGGATGAATCAAGATCATTGCTCAAATGCAAAAACACTTATCATTTTTTAAACACATATCAAACCTATACGCAGATCAAAATCTTTGCTAGGTTGAATAAAATAAACAATTCAATTCATCTGTTTTGAGCAATATTTAATAAAACAAAATTGGGGATTATTCATGTTTCAAATCAGTAGCCCATCAAAACTTGTCCGTGCAATTGCACCCATCATTTGCGTAATTGGTATCGGCTCGCTTACTGGCTGTACCACAGTATCTCCAACAAACACGAATACCCCTGCTGATCTTGCAACATTGACACAAACAAATACGCTATTTTACGGTGGCTCAATTTTAACCATGCAAGGCATGTCACCTCATTATGTCGAAGCGCTAGTGGTCAAGGATGGAAAAATTGTCTTTGCAGGTGATTTAAAACAAGCGCAAAAATTAAAACAAAAAAATACCCAAGAGGTTAACTTAAACAGTCATACCCTGCTGCCTGGTTTTATTGATGCACATAGCCATTTAAATAGTGTAGGTCTACAGCAAACTGTGGCAAATCTCTACCCTATGCCCGATGGTAACGTTTCAGATATTGCATCATTGATTCGTGAACTTTCATTGTGGCAACAAAACAATCCAGAGTTTATCAAAGCAACCTCAGGCTGGATTATTGGAAATGGTTATGATGACGCCCAAATTAAAGAAAAACGACATCCTACAGCAGATGATTTAGATTTGGTTTCCACCAATCACCCAATTATTGTTTTACATCAGTCAGGACACTTAGCCTCTGTAAATCATAAGGCTCTTGAACTTTTAAACATCAATAAAAATACCCCAAATCCAACTGGCGGTATTATTCGCCGTAAAGCAAATTCTCAAGAGCCAAATGGTGTACTTGAAGAAGCTGCTGTTTTTTCAGCAATGGCAACTGCATTTAGTAAAGTTCCACCTGAAATCATGCAAAATATGGCAAAAACAGCACTGAATACCTATATCAAAAATGGCTATACCACTGTACAAGAAGGTCGTGCTGATCATGGTACAGCTGAATTATGGCGAAGTTTTGCGGCCATCAATCAATTGAATATTGATGTCGTGGTTTATCCAGATATCATCAATGAAAAAGAATACATGCTGAAAAATGGCAGTAGTCTCAATTATCAAAATCATTTTAGAATTGGTGGGGTTAAAATCAGCCTAGATGGCTCCCCACAAGGCAAAACCGCATGGCTAACGCAACCTTACTTCATCCCACCAGAGGGAAAACCTAAAGACTATCGTGGTTATTCAGCCTATCCAGATACAAAAATGGTTCAAGATGCAATTAATCTGGCTTATAAGAACCATTGGCAAATTCTTGCACATGCCAATGGTGATGCTGCAATTGACCAATATCTCGCAACTATTGAGACAGCCAATGCACAATATGGCCAAGCAGATCGCCGCAATGTGATTATTCATGCACAAACCATGCGTGAGGATCAATTAGATCAAGCCAAGAAATTAGGGCTTATTCCTTCGTTCTTCTCATTACATACTTACTACTGGGGCGATTGGCATAAACATGAAACGCTCGGCGCAGAACGTGCCAACCGAATTTCCCCTACAGGTTCTGCATTAAGAAAAAATATGATTTTTACTGAACACCATGATGCTCCAGTCATCCCTCCTAAAAATATGATGGTGATTGATGCAACCGTCAATCGTACCACCCGTTCTGGAGATGTATTAGGTGAGGATCAAAAGGTCAGCCCTTATATTGCATTAAAATCAGTCACAGATTGGGCTGCATACCAATACTTTGAAGAAAAAGACAAAGGTACCTTAGAAAAAGGCAAATTGGCGGATCTTGTGGTGATAGATCAAGACCCATTAAAAGTGCCCACTCAAAAGATTAAAGACATCAAAATATTGGCAACCTATAAAGAAGGTCAATTGATTTATCAAAGTCCCCAATAAGGATCAGTAAGGACTAGTCGGGATAGGACATGCTTAATTCGAAATTTTTAATCATACTATTGGGCCTAAGTAGTTTTGCTTATGGAGATATCGCTATTTTCAAAGCCACTTTTCCTGATCTAAAAACCAACCAAGCACCTCACCCACAACACCAACTTGAAAAACTCCCCGCAGCCACACTCAGCAATAATGTAACAGTGGATACCTATATTGCTGCAATTCCCAATCCTTTTAACGATACAGGATTCTACAAAGATGATGCCGTCTGTAAGATCAACAATACCCAGCAAGTGAAATGTCAGTTCAGTTATACATTATCTGCGACTCAAGCAAAAAACTTTAAAATCATCTTACTGCCGGGTATTGGTCCTGTACTTGTCCCCCTATCATGGCAAGTGATCAGCACGGATATGGGACCTTCTGGCGTTGCGTATGCTGTGCTGGCAAGCCGTAAAAAAGATGAAGTCATCACCATTTATAATTCTTCCGCTTGTGTTGGCTGTGCCATGCATAACGCAAGTTTATATTTCCCCAATGTCAAAAAACTCAGTTTAGACAATGAATTTGGTGCCATTGAAGATAAAAATCGTTTGCTAAACATCGTCAAAGCCAATAAAAATAAAGTGTATTTTAGCTATCAAATTCCCAACTATCCCAACAAAACACATGGGATCGCCTATTATGCCGATGAAAGTGATGGCAACGATGTCACCAATTTTCAGGAAATCAAAGTCACACTTAAACCAGAACACCAAAGCTGGGCACGTGATATTTTAAATTTCTATCAGGCCACACATTGAACTCCCCCTGACCAGCACTTGGTTTTATTTAAAGCCGGTATTTTGACCAAAACATTATTCTGATTTATATTGTTTTCAGCAAAATAAATATAGCCAACCACATGCATGGAGCGCCAAATGAAAACAATCACCGAATGGTTTGATGAATATAGCGAAAGTCATCAAAACAAAACCAATAAAGCCATCCATTGGGCTTGTGTTCCCGCGATTTTATTTGCCATCATTGGGATTCTTGCACATTTTAGTGCTTTGCTTACCGCACTACTTCTGGTTCTTACCCTGGTTTTCTATGCCCGTTTGGATATTGTTCTTGCTGTAGCAATGACCGCATTAATTGCAGTCATGGCATGGATCATTTACTTACTTCCTGTTGGTGTTGGTTTCTATATTGGGGTGTTTATTTTGGCTTGGATTGGTCAATTTTATGGTCACAAAGTCGAGGGTAAAAAGCCTTCTTTCTTTAAAGACCTTCAATTCCTCCTCATTGGCCCTGTATGGTGTATGGATGCCTATCTTGGTAAAGTACTACCCAAATGGAAAACACGCCAGAAACTGGCTTTTTAGCGTAAATAAACCAGAGGGAAAATCCAATTCGGCTTTTCCCTCCATTTTTTTCAATTTAACAGATAAAATAACCCGTAAAAGCACAATAAACTTAAAGCTAAATTGACTAGAATTTTCTTAGAAATAAGTGCTAAAACAACACAGATCATTGCTGTTAAAAAATAGGCATCCAAAGGCAATGCACGGAATTGGTCTCCATTAAAAAATACAATTGGTGCACAAATTGCAGTCAGTAAACATGGTGCTGAATACTGCAACATATTTCCAATTACACGAGGTAATTTCAGGGCGATTTTAGGTTCTAAGAAAAAGTAACGGTTAATCAATACAATGCCTGCCAAAGTTAACAATAAAGTCCATGTCATTTTGCTACGCCTATATTTTTTACTCCGACGATTTTTGCCGTACACATCGCACTAAACATCCCCAAAATCCCTGATAGCACAATGCCCCCTTCAAATTGAAAATATTTAAAAATACAGGCAGATAGCAAGGTACACATAACGCCTACCAAAGTTGCGCTATTTTTCACCATAGGCACAATAATCAAAATAAATACCGCAACAATTGAAAAATCTAAATGTAAGCTTTCTAAATTTGGAATTGATTTAGCCAGTACAATACCCAACACACTAAATAGGCACCAAGCCAAATAAAAACACAGCCCAGCACCAAACAAATAAGCAAAGCTGCGCTGTTTATCTTTGCCAATGCCGACAGCAAACAGCTCATCTGTCAGCAAGAAGCCAATTAATATGCGTTGCTTAAACGGAAAGCGACTGACATCTTGACGAAAATTAAGCGCATAAATTAAATGCTGACTGGTTAAGAAAAATACCGTAATCATAATCGTCAAGGCAGATGCATGTGACATGACTAAACCTAAACTCACCAACTGTGCTGCACCTGCAAATACAACAGCGGACATTGAGAATGCTTGTGCAAAGCTTAATCCAGCATTGATTGCCATTGAGCCAGCCAGAATACCCCAAGGCAGTACGGCGATAGATAAAGGTAAAATATCGACCACACCTTGGAAAAAAGCCTTTTTATTTTGCTTAGACTTCGGCGCAATCTCAGCAGTATAAGATTCAAATTGATCACTCATTTGCAAAATCCAAATCTAAGAATTTAATCAGTATCTTATAAATGCTCAGTGATCGCTTGGATGAAATTGCTATTTAGTGAGGGGCTGTGAGCGTTTAAATGGTTATTTCCGAATACATTTATTAAATATTTAAGGTACTTAAATATTGAGAAGGCGTAACCCCGACTGCTTTTTTAAAATGTCGATTAAAATGACTTTGATCTGAAAAACCACTATTTTGGGCAGTCATTGCAATACTCTGACCTTGTTTTAATAATTGGCGCGCTTTCTGTAAGCGGACCTGAACCAACCAGCTATGCGGTGGTAATCCCGTATATTTTTTAAATTCACGTAAAAAATGCCAAGGACTTAATCCTACATATGTCGCCAAATCAGTGAGCGAATAATCATGCTCAGGAAAACTGCTTAATAAATCTTTGACTATTTCAACTTTCCGTTGTGCTTCTGGTAATTCAGCAGGTGTTAATTTGGCACGACCATAACGACTGATTAAGCGTGCTAAAGTGGATAAATACATACTCTCTTTCAGTAAAGTATTTTCTTTTTGTTCTAATAAATCAAAAAGTAAACAGAGTTGCTGTGCCAATCCAACATCTTGCACAACAGCTTGTGGGAACCACGGTACGCTATTTTTAACACTAAAAAAATCTTGCCCTGCATCTAACAACATTTCTGGCGTTGGATAAATTGCACGGTATTTCCAGCCTGACTCTACAGCAGATGAACCTGTATGAATTTCATCAGCATTGACTAAAATAATGTCGCCCTTCGGTGCTGTATGTAACTGCCCAGTCCGATAAAAACTCTGTGCACCATCTTCAATCACACCAATACAATAACCTTCATGCACATGCTTTGAAAATTGCTTATGGTGATACTGTGCTTTTAACAACTCTAATCCACCCAATTCTTTTAGGTGAAAGTAGCTTGCCCACTCCTGCATTTTTTCTATTCAGACTTTTGATAATAATTTAAAAATAGCATGTTTATAAAAAGCGTATAGAACAAAATTGCTATCTATACATTTAAACAAGACCTAATCTTTTGTGCACATAAGAAAATAACCAATAGATTACTGATAGGTTTTTCCATTATGTTTTAGCCAACCATCTTGATGACGACGCTTTGGATCATGGTGTGTCCAGTGCATTACACCACCTTGATTGCTATATTCATATTCGCCAAAAAATTCGACGGTATCACCTTTGCGTAAATTATCGATACGGGGTGCTAAATCAATATTATGTGCAACCAGTACAGTTAAGCCATTATCCAGTGCAAGAATAAATTTTTGATGACGTGAACCTTCATTATCATCACGCAACACGGCTTTTACTCGACCGATGGACTGTACTTGAACATTACTGAGTTTTGCATCATAGGCTTTTCGAATAACCTCAAGACCATTTTGATTTTGACTATTGGCAGATGGCTTATCGTTAAATTGGTTATCTTTACTTTGCTCATTCACATGCTGTGTATTGTCTTGTGAACGATTGTTTTGCTGATCGATCGATTCAACTTTAGAGGATTCAGTTGCTTGATTTTTTTGTTGATTAAGATCAACACCTAGATAAGCTGCGACGATCACTGCGATTACAGCACCAATACCAAGTTGAGTTTTATTTGCCATAAAGTTTGAGTCTAATCAATGTTCATTGTGGAATTATAAAAGAATAATCTTTTAGATATGTATGAATTAATTCTTCTGAATCTACTTCAATTAAATTACAGACAAAAAAACCCCTCTAAGGAGGGGTTTTCAATAATTATACTCAGTGAGTAAAAATTATTTAGCAGCCGCTTGAGCAGCAGCAACTTCTTCTGCAAAGCTCATTTCAGCTTTCTTCTCAATACCTTCACCTACTTCGAAGCGAACGAATTGAGCTACAGTTGTTGCAGTTGCTTTCAATACTTCAGCAACTTTTTTGTCGTTGTCGATTACGTATTGTTGACGCTCAAGAACAACTTCGTTCAAGTATTTTTCAACTGAACCAGTCACCATTTTTTCAACGATGTTCGCTGGCTTACCAGATTCAATCGCTTTAGCTTCTGCAATTTCTTTCTCTTTCGCGATAAGATCAGCAGAAACATCTTCAGCAGTTACAGCAACTGGGTTGAACGCAGCAACGTGCATTGCAATACCTTTACCAGTTTCAGCAGAACCTGTGTAAGAAACAACAACACCGATTTTTAAACCGTGTTTGTAAACTGCAAGGTTTTCACCTTCAACAATTGCAGCACGACGAACTTGGATGTTTTCACCGATTTTTTGAACAAGCGCAATACGAGCTTCTTCAACAGTTGAACCATCTTCAAGTTTCAATTCAGCAATTTGAGCAGCATCAGTTACACCAGCAGCAAGTGCAGCAGCAGCAACTTTCGCAGAGAAACCAGCAAAGTTTTCGTCTTTCGCAACGAAGTCAGTTTGACAGTTTACTTCTAAAAGAATTGCTTTGTTACCTTCTTGAGCAATTGTGATCGCGCCATCAGCAGCAATGTTACCAGCTTTTTTAGCTGCTTTTGCTTGACCTGATTTACGAAGATTATCAATCGCTAATTCGATGTCACCGTCTGCTTCTGTTAATGCTTTTTTGCATTCCATCATTGCAAGACCAGTACGGTCACGTAATTCTTTTACCATGCTCGCAGTAACTGCAGTCATGTTGTTCTCCTAAATACGGTAGAATATGAATCTGTTCAACAAAAACGGCCCAAAGGTTCCTCTGGGCCGTTTTGCTTTCTCGACGCTCAATTTGTCATCATTTTAAATCACAAAAATGACAAGCTTGCGTCAAAACGCATTAAGCCTCAGGAGCTTCTTTCGCAGCTTCTTCGCCTTTAGCTTGAGCATTCGCTTGAGTTTGAGCGTATTCTTTACCAGCAAGAATTGCATCAGCCATTGCAGAAGCATAAAGTGTAACAGCACGGATCGCATCGTCATTACCAGGAATAACGAAATCTACGTTATCTGGGTTAGAGTTTGTATCAACGATACCGATTACTGGAATACCAAGGTTTTTAGCTTCTTTAATCGCGATTGCTTCGTGATCAACGTCGATGATGAACAATGCGTCAGGTAAACCACCCATGTTCTTAACACCGCCTAAAGAGCGTTCAAGTTTTTCCATTTCACGAGCGCGTTCTAATGCTTCACGTTTAGTAAGTTTAGCAAAAGTACCATCTTGTGATTGAGTTTGAAGATCTTTCAAACGGTTGATTGACTGACGAAGAGTTTTCCAGTTAGTCAACATACCACCCAACCAACGGTGATCAACATAAGGCTGACCAGCGCGTTGAGCTTGTTCACGAATGATGTTAGAAGCAGCACGTTTTGTACCAACGAACAATACTTTGTTCTTTTTGCTTGCTAGATTGTTAACAAAATTCAAAGCATCATTTAACGCAGGAACAGTATGTTCAAGGTTGATGATGTGAATACGGTTACGCGCACCAAAAATGTATTGACGCATTTTTGGGTTCCAGAAGCGAGTTTGGTGACCAAAGTGCGCGCCAGCTTGAAGAAGGTCGCGCATGCTTACGTTGTAATCTGCCATTTTCTTTACCTTAAAAGTTTGGGTTAGGCCTCCATATGTCCGCATTCTCCACCCTTTCAGGCACCCAGAGTAATGTGACGACATATGTGCGGATTTTTAAATTACCCTTATCAATATTTCCATAAACCATTCACAAAGAAAGTCACAGAAAGCATTTGATAAATTGGGCGGCTATTTATACCATAGTCACATACAAATTTCCAAAAGTTTTTAAAGATCATGAACAGTACTTACGAAGCACCACGTCGATTAATCAAAACCGCAGATGAAATTGAAAAGATGCGTGTTGCAGGTCGATTGGCTGCAGAAGTTTTGGATATGATCAAACCGCATATCAAACCAGGTGTCAGTACACTTGAATTGGATACGATTTGTCATGACTATATTGTCAACAAACAAGACGCTATACCTGCATGTTTGGGTTATGGCGCTGCGCCTGGTCGCCCAGCATTCCAACATGTGATTTGTACCTCTGTAAATCATGTGGTATGTCACGGTATTCCATCTGCAAGTAAAATTTTAAAGAAAGGCGATATTCTCAATATTGATGTGACTGTGATTAAAGATGGTTATCACGGCGATACCAATATGATGTATGTGGTTGGTGGTGAAACATCGATTATTGCTGAACGTTTGTGTAAAGTTGCTCAAGAAGCAATGTATCGTGGTATGGAAACGGTGAAACCGGGCTCAACCATTGGTGATATTGGCGCAGCGATTCAAAAATATGTTGAATCAGAACGCTTTAGTGTAGTGCGTGAATACTGTGGTCATGGTATTGGTACGGTATTCCATGATGAGCCTCAAGTTCTTCACTATGGTCAACCCAATTCAGGCATGGTTTTAGAAGAAGGTATGACCTTTACCATTGAGCCGATGGTCAATGCGGGTGTTTGGCAAACACGTTTAATGGGTGATAAATGGACGGTGGTGACCAAAGACCATAGTCTTTCAGCTCAATATGAACATACCCTGCTGGTGACCAAAGACGGTGTAGAAGTTTTAACCGCACGCCCTGAAGAAGATCTATCTCGTTTTCAAAAATAACGAAAGTCATTGACTAAAATGACTTATGCTGCTTAACAAAAGGTCATATTTATATGGCCTTTTTTTATGGCTTGAGTTTTTCCTTATCTGCCAAGTCAATGTTTTATGGTTATTTTTAACCTAGATCATGGCCTATTTTTAGCATGTAATATCATGACAACATGATTACAGTTGTATTACATTTATAAACTTATGATAAATAAAACATTAAAAAAAGAACATTCACTTAAAAAAAGCCTTTGTAAAGACTACATTAATTAACAGCAAAAACTTCTAATAATAAAAACGCATAAAAATTAGTATCAATTACGGACATGGAGTCCAAACCTATGAAAAAATCATTACTTTGCATCATGACCTCATGCATGACTTTACCCATGATGGCGCATGCAGATTCACCTTATTTTAGTCTGAAAGATGGTGATGGATTTAAACGCTTTTCTGTTTCAGCAGGTTGGCTACATGCAATGCCACAGGGTAACGCTAATCCTATCAAAGTGAATACTGCCGTTGCAGAAGGAACACAATCTAAAGTAGGTGATATTTCTAAAAAAGCAGTTTTAGACGCAGCAGTTAAAGAATCCAACCCTTTTCTTTATGGCGCAATCGGCCTTTTGGGTGACACGATTCCTGGCGCTTTAACGGGCACTGCCACAGTCAATGGTCTATCCAGTTGGACCTCTGAAGGCACTGGTCTAACAGCAAAAGATGTTGATACTTTTGGTCTGATGGGAAATTACTACTTCACTGATAATCTTTCATTAGAGTTTAAAGCAGGTGTTCCGCCTAAAGTTGAGATAGAAGGCAAAGGCCAAATCTATGCACCATTGACCGGTAAAGATTCTACACCACTTGGCAGTATTGACTTGAAAAAAGATATTGCAATTACTGATTTAACAAAACATTCAAAAGCAGCATCTGCAACTGCATGGTTGCCAGCGGCAGAACTACATTATCAATTTGGTAAATCTGGTGTAAATAAACTTAGACCTTATGTTGGCGTCGGTGTCATGTATGCACATTTTACTCACCTAAAAGTCGATAATGGCGTAAAAGATGATCTGATTGCAGCAGGTCACATGATCCAGAACGTATTAGATGGACAGGCTGGAGCAGCACTAGATGGCAAAAAATCATCTGCAAATCCTGTAGTTAAAGTAGAAGCAGATGATGCTTGGGCACCTATGGCAACACTGGGTGCAACCTATGATTTTAATGATCGCTGGTTTGGAGTAGGCTCTGTCACTTATGCACCAATGAGTAGTGATGCGACCATTACCATTTCAGACTCAAATACCAACAAACAACTTGTCACAGCCAAAACCAAAATTGATATTGATCCTCTGATTACTTATGTCGGTGTGGGTTATCGCTTCTAAAAGCTAAATTTATTTTCATTAAAATGTGCTGACTGATCACTAAAATTTATCGATTGATAAATTTTTATTCTATCGCTAAGTCCCATTGAATCATCTACAATTCTCATATGATGATTCAATGGATAGCTTATGTCAGTACAACAGGACGACACGCGTTTCTCTAAACCACTGATTTATATGCTTATTGGAAGTGCTTTTATTCTGGCACTCTCTTTAGGTGTACGTCACGGTTTTGGGCTTTATCTTGTACCCATGAGCCATGAGTTTGGTTGGAGTCATCAGGTTTTTAGTTTAGCCATTGCCATACAAAATCTATTCTGGGGCGCAGTACAACCTTTTACTGGTGCGCTTGCAGATAGGTATGGAAGTAAGAAGATTGTTGCGATAGGCGGGGTGCTCTACACCATTGGCCTATTGTTAATGTCTATCAGTTCAAATGTGCTGTTACTGGATATCAGTGTCGGCTTAATTATTGGTTTAGCCCTCTCTGCAACATCATTCTCGGTATTACTTTCAGCCGTAGGACGAGCAGCGCATCCAAGCAAGCGTAGTATGGCAATGGGTATTGCCAGTGCAGCTGGTTCATTTGGGCAATTCATTATGTTGCCAACCACCCTGCTTCTCATTAAAAATTTCGGCTGGTCATCTGCATTGGTCATTACAGCAATGCTCATTGTGTTGATTGTTCCATTGGCATGGATGCTTAAGGCACCCATGTATGTACCACCAAATGCAATTAAACAAGCGATAAAACCCAATTTAAGCTTTAAACAGATTCTTAAAATTGCCTTTAAGCATAAACCCTTTTTATGGTTGGCCTTTGGTTTCTCAGTGTGTGGGTTCCAAGTGGTTTTTTTAGGCATTCACCTGCCAGGTTATTTGATTGATCATGGTTTTGATGCCTCCACTGGAACGATCTTTCTCGCATTGGTTGGTCTATTTAATATTATCGGAACCTATACCGCTGGTTGGCTTGGTGGCAAGTATTCTAAACCGCATCTGCTTATGGGTTTATATGGTTTACGTGGCATTGCGATTGTTGCCTTTCTCATGCTGCCTTTAAGTATTTGGACTGTTTACGCCTTTGGTATCGTTATGGGGATCTTATGGCTTTCGACTGTACCCCTAACCAATGGTATTGTGGCCAATATGTTTGGTGTGAAATACTTAACCATGCTAAGCGGTCTGGTGTTTTTCACTCACCAAATCGGTTCATTTTTTGGTGGATGGCTAGGAGGTTTAAATCATGATATAACGGGTAACTACAACATCATTTGGGGATGCTCAATTGCCTTGTGTGTAGTCGGTGTTATTGTGCATTTCTTTGTTAATGAAGAGGCTGTGGTTAATGACTAACTCATTCTCGTGGTTCAAGCTCAGTATCTGGTTGGTTATTGTTATTCTGTTCGGGCTGTCAAGTATGCTGTGGTTGAACACGCCTGAATTATTTGAATATTTTAATATGGCTTTTTGTGCGCATTAACCTATTGTCCAATAGCTAGATTAATTGCTTTCTGTCAAAGCCCTAACTGCTTATAGGGCTTTGTTTTGTAATAATAAGCAGTTCAACATTTTTAATTTAAACCTTGTTGAAACAAAGTCTGTTTTGAACCTCACCCAAGATATCAAAAGTTCACTGAAATTCAGCGCTATCTTCTGCAAATAGAAAGCAGACCCGCCTTTCAAACGGCTTTAGTGAAAGGACAATGGCCTGCTGACACATTTAAATCGTATTGGTCTAAAGCAGACCAGAAGCAACCTTAAAATCAATTTTCTAAGTCGCGACTACGCTTTTCCCAATCTTTATTAGGCTGATTTTCGCGAGTTTACTCGTCCTTGGATCACTGCCTTGATATTATTTTTTGCATAATTAAAGAAAACCTTGAGTGGAGAAAGCTTAGGATTTGGCTTCTTCCCTTCACCAATCGCTTTAAACTGCGCGGCATACCACAGAATTTCCATGATCGCCATTTTATCAACAAAAGGGATACCGGTTTTGATTTGTTCTACTGCATATCGAACGTCCTGACCAGCAATCAAGTTGTTGCTGACTTCAGGTTCTACCGCAAGAGGACGTGCAATCCCAATAAATTCACACGCACCACTGTCTAAAGCCGCATTCATTCCTTGCGCTGTACGGAAACCACCTGTCACCATAAGATGACATTTGACCTCTTTACGAATTTTTTCTGCAAAATCTAAGAAATATGCTTCACGTGCAATCGTACTTTGCTTACGTTTATCCGCTTTTGCGCCTGCCATTGCTGGTGCTTCATAGGTACCACCAGAAATTTCGATCAAATCGATCCCTGCTGTATCAATGGCTTTAAATACTTGAACCACTTCTTCTTCTGTGATTCCACCACGCTGGAAATCTGCAGAGTTCAGTTTGACTGAAATAATAAAGTTTTCTGAGGTTGTAGCACGCACTGCAGCATAAATTTCTAACAAGAAACGCATGCGGTTTTCAATCGAACCACCCCACTGATCTTGACGTTTATTGGTCAATGGTGAAAGAAATTGACTGATCAAATAACCATGTGCACCATGTAACTGTACACCTTCAAAACCTGCTTTTTCACAGATCCGCGCAGCTTCAGCAAATCGTTGAATGATATCCAAAATTTCTGCTTCATTAAGTGCACGTGGTGTACCAAATGTCGTCGCCAACATTGGACTAAAAGGCACTGCTGAAGGTGCCACTGTTTCTTTATTGAGTCCTTTTGGACACTGGCGACCTGGATGTGATAACTGAATCAATTGTACCATCCCGTGCTTTTTACCCACATTTGCCCATTCAGTCAATTTGGCAAGATCACGCTCAGTTTCAACTACAACAACACCTGGCTCATTCTTCGCACGGAAATCAACCATCACATTCCCCGTAATGGCACAACCTAAACCGCCTTTCCCCCAAGCATCATATAAACCTAAATGCAATTGGTTCGGTTGCCCTGCATGATTGGCCAATGCTTCACTCATCGCACCTTTAATGATTCGGTTTTTAAATCGCGTGTTTTTTATTTCTAATGCTTGTGCAAGATGGCTCATGGTCAAATCTCTTTAGTGATTAGAGCTTTTACTCTAATTTAAATTTATAATAGTTCAAGCGTAAATCTGACAATGCATTTTGTCAACTTTGTTAATGTGAATATTTTTTGAACCACAATCATCTATACAGCATTAATACTGACTCGCTGCAATTAATCGCTTGGTATAGTCATTTAAAGGTTTATCAAATAAGGCTTGAGTGTCTTGAAACTCGATAACTTTAGCATCTTTTAATACCAAAACTTTCTGACAAAGTGCTTTTACCACCTGCAAATCATGACTAATAAACAAATAACTCATTTGATAATCCTGTTGCAACTGACGCAGTAATTTTACAATCGCACGCTGTGTGGTCCGGTCAAGTGCTGAGGTTGGTTCATCGAGAATCAGTAATTTAGGGCGTAATACTACTGCACGCGCTAAAGCCACACGTTGCCGTTGACCGCCAGACAATTCATGCGGATAACGCTGTTTAACTGTTATCGGGAGATCTACTTTGTCTAAAATTTCATTGATACGAATCAGCATTTCAGCTTCTTTTAGATGTTGTAGTGCCAAGCCCTCTCGAATAATCTGGTCGACAGTCATACGTGGATTTAAACTGCTTAACGGATCTTGGAATACAATTTGAAAATTAGATCGAAGTGGACGTAATTTACGCTGACTCAATCTGTTCAAGTCTTGATTGAGTAGGAAAACATTGCCCGAGCACTGTATAAGTCGTGCGATTGCCAACGCCAAAGAGGTTTTACCAGAACCGCTTTCTCCAACAATACCGATGGACTCAGCGCGATCTAAACGTAAATTGAGCGGTTGAACGGCTACAAAATAATCTTTAACTCGATTAAATATGCCCTTTCTTATTGGAAATTTCACCCCAACACGGTGTAGTGATAAAACTAAATTACGTTTATACGGTAAAGCATTGGCTTCACCAAAATCATGATCCAATAAATATTGGGTATAGCTGGCTTTAGGGTTTTGAAAAATATTTCGAACCGTGCCTTTTTCTTCAACCTGCCCCTGATTCATCACAATCACTTGATTGGCATATTTACGCACCAAATTCAAGTCATGACTAACCAAAATCATGGCCATTTTATGGTTTAGAATAAGCAGTTGTAATAAGTTTAAAACTTGAGATTGTAATGTGACATCTAAGGCTGTTGTCGGCTCATCCGCGATAATAATTTCAGGCTTTTGTGCCAAAACTGATGCAATCAAAACACGTTGTCGTTGACCACCTGATAACTCATGTGGATAACGATTCAACTTATCCTCAGGTTCGTCCATTCCGACATCACACAATAAGTCATAGACACGTTTTCTGACTTTTTCCTTAGACATTCCATCTAAAAGTAAAGTCTCACCAATAATCCGCTCAACCTTGTGTAACGGGTTGAGTGCAGTCATCGGTTCTTGAAAAATCATGGCAATTTTTTTACCACGGATCGCCAAATGCGCATTTTGATTAAGAGACAATAGGTTTTGCTCATCATATAACGCTTGTCCAGTCACAGTTAAATTTTCAGGAAGTAAGCCAAGTAGTGCCAAACCACTGATTGATTTGCCTGAACCACTCTCCCCGACAATCGCAACAGTTTCCCCGACATGTAGGTCAAAGTTAAGATTATTGACCAGCACCTCTTTACGCTGATTTTCAATATGCAGATGTTGGACAGACAACAACAAAGATGGATCATTTTTGACGTCTTGAATCGAATGCATCGCGTGTCGCCTCCCCAATATAAATCAATAAAGATAGCACCAAGGCCAAAGTAAAAAATCCAGATAAAGCCAGCCACGGCGCATTTAAATTATTTTTACCTTGTAATAACAATTCACCGAGAGAGGCTGCATCTGGTGGTAGCCCATAACCTAAAAAATCCAATGCAGTAAGTGCGGTGATATTTGCAGTCAGCATAAATGGAAGTTGAGATAAACTTGAACTGATCACATTGGGCAAGATATGTCGGAACATAATCACCAAATCACTCACCCCTAAGGCACGTGCTGCTTGAACATAATCTAAATGACGGGCGCGAAGAAATTCTGCACGCACTATACCGACCAACTCTGTCCAGCCAAAAATCAACATAATCAAAAATAGCCAATAGACACTCGGGGTAAATATACTGACCAAGATGATCACCATAAATAACGTCGGCAAACCACCCCAAACTTCAAGCAGACGTTGCCCAATTAAATCCACCCATCCGCCATAATAGCCCTGTATCGCCCCAACAATAATTCCAATAAATGCAGCAAATAGTGTCAATGCCAAACCAAACAACAGTGATATGCGTAGACCATAAAGAATACGGGCAAATACATCACGCCCTTGATCATCTGTACCTAACCAGTTTTGTGCGGTGGGTGGCGAAGGAACAGGAACGGCTAAATCTAAATTGGGTGTTTGGTAGGAATAACGAACCAGTGGCCAAATCGACCAACCTTTTTCATCAATCAACTGTTGAACCACAGGATCACGATAATCGGCTTCTGTTTCAAAGACCCCACCAAAATGTGTTTCAGGATAAACCTTTAAAACTGGCAGGTAATAATGCTGATCGTATTTGACCAATAAAGGCTTATCATTGGCAATAAATTCGGCAGAAATTGAAAGAATAAATAAAACAATAAATACGATGAAACAGACAAAACCCAAGCGATTTTTCTTAAATTTCTGTATTCGTACTTGCATGATCGGTGACATTATTTTGCACCTCTCGATTCAAAATCAATTCGCGGATCAATCACACGATAAATCACATCACAGATTAAACGTAAAATCAGCCCAAACAAGGTCAGAAAGAACAAAGCACCAAAAATTACTGGATAATCACGTTGTTGCACGGCTTCAAAACCCAGCAAGCCTAAGCCATCCAAGTTAAAAATAATTTCAATCAGCAGATTCCCAACAAAGAACACCCCAACCAATACTTCAGGCAAGCCGGCAACAATCACCAACAATGCATTGCGAAACACGTGTTTATATAACACATCATTTTCAGTTAAGCCTTTTGCTCGTGCCGCAAGCACATACTGTTTATTGAGTTCTTCCATAAATGAATATTTTGTCAGATAGGTTAAACTTGCAAATCCGCCCAACACCATGGCGAGCAAAGGTAAAGCCATGTGCCAAAAATAATCTGCTATTTTTTCAAATAGATTGAGACTGTGAAAGTTGTCTGAAACAAAGCCTTGTAACGGGAACCATTGTAAATAAGAACCACCAGCAAAAAATACGATCAACAATATTGCAAATACAAAAGCGGGAACGGCATAGCCCACAGCCAAAAGTAATGAAGTTGATTTATCAAAAAATAAGCCATGCTGCTTGGCTTTTTTAATCCCTAAAGGAATTGAGATTAAATAAATCAAAAAAGTGCTCCATGCACCCAAGGAAATGGTGACTGGCATTTTTTCCCATAACAGCTCAGTCACCGGCTTATCTTTAAAAAAACTTGTACCAAAATCTAAAGCTAAATAATTTTTTAACATCAACCAGAATCGTTCATGTGCAGGTCGATCAAAACCATACTGCTGTTTGATTTTATCGACCATATCTTCGCTTAAGCCCTGTGCACCACGATACTCATGGTTATTGACCGAAGATGATAGCCCCCCAGCAGTCATGTTGACCCCTTGGAAGTTTTCCGCTTGTTGAATGGCTTGTTCAACAGGCCCGCCAGGTGCAATTTGAACCACAACAAAATTGATCAAGAGAACAAAGAACAATGTCGGGATGATCAGTAACAGCCTTTTGAGTATATATGTGCCCATTGAAACGATGTTCCTTATGACCTCATGAGGGTAGATATGTCAATTTAAACATCACTCACGTTGAGCCATTGATGTTTTAACCATGAAGATTTGAAATTATGCTTTTTAAAATGCTCGATTTTTTAAATATTGCTCTACTTTTTTCGCTTGATCTGCATCTGCCCACCAATACTCTAAACCGAGGGATAATTTTGGTTTAACTTCGGGTTGCTGATACATATTCCAATAAGCATACCAGTTTTTATCGTTGCCATAAGTCAGAATTTGATAATAGCCTGCACGTAATACCCGATCCAGTGCTCGGGTACGAAGCACCAATTGTTCACGGTTCGGTGCATAAATAATCTGTTGAATCAGCTGATCGACCACTGGGCTTTTAACACCTGCATAATTGTAATTGCCCACTTCATCGGCAGCCTTACTGCCCCACATCTGTGCCTGTTCAGCACCCGGTGTTAATGATTGCGGCATATCAATAGCGGTCATTTGAAAATCTAAACGGCGCATACGCTCTGTATATTGCGGTAAATCGACTTGACGAATATTTGCCTGAATCCCAAGTTTTTTTAAGTTACGAATATATGGCAGCAAAGTCCGTAGCACGCCATCTTGATGAATCAGAAATTCAATTTGAATGGGACGACCTTGTCTATCCACCAATTGTCCATTGTGAAAACGATAACCCGCCTTTAATAGCATCGAACGTGCAATCAATAAATTTTGTCGGTTAAAACCACTGGCATCTGAAACTGGGTATTTCCAATCTGCCAATACACCTTGGCGTTGTAATGCGGGCAATTGCTTTAAATAAGGTGTTAAAATTTCAAGTTCTTTCGCGCTTGGTTTTCCAGTCGCAGCAAGCTCACTGTTTTGAAAGTGGCTTTGCAAGCGAATATTTTGACCATATAACAATGCTTTGTTGATCCATTCAAAATCATAAGCATAGGTCAATGCTTGGCGAAAATTGAGATCATTGAATGGCACATTTCGGGTATTAAAAACCAAACTTTGCGTGAGTGCTGGTGTTTCAATCTTAGAAATATACTTTTTCACCAAACCTTGTTTTACCGCAGGGAAATTAAATTCGGTGACCCAGTTACGGGCATTTTTTTCTTGATAAAAGCGATATTGTCCAGATTTAAACCCTTCAAAAGCGATTTCAGGGCTTCGATAATAAACATATTTCATGTGATCAAAGTTATAACGACCACGATTGATGGCTAAGTCCTTTGCCCAATAATTTGGATTGCGCTTATAGCTAATACTGCGCCCAAAATCAATACGCTCAATCAGATAAGGCCCTGATCCTAAAATCGGCTGCAAGGTCACTTTGCTATAGTCTTTATTTTTCCAATCTACTTTTGAATAAATCGCAATTTTTGCCAAAATAAAGGGCATGTCTGCATTGTGGTCTGATTTAAATGTCATTTTCACTTGGTATTTAGACAATACCTCAGTCTTGGCTAAATCAGACAAATACATTTGAAAGCCTAGATTGGCTTTGCTTTGAATGGTATCAAAACTAAATTTGACATCCTCAGCCGTGACGGGTGAACCATCACTAAAACGAGCTTTAGGATTTAAATGGAAAATAACAAATTTGGTTTTAACAGGATCATAAGTGACTTTTTCAGCGAGAAGCGGATATAACACACCCGGCTCATCCAGTGAGCTATCCATTAAGCTATCAAATAGGTAATTGATCCCTTCAGTTGAACTGCCTTTGCCATTCATACTATTGAGATTATCAAACGTGCCTATACTCGCTGTGCTGATATAGCCACCTTTGGGTGCATTGCTATTGGCATAAGGCATCGCCTGAGCTTTGTCATACTGTGGAGAATTATGTACAGCAATATAAGCTGTTGTCTGTAGAGCAGCATCAACATTTAAACTTGCAACACATAACCCCAACGCCAGCCCGATCGGGCTGACATATGCAAAACTTAGGCGCATTCCCCTATTTTCCTTTATTCAAAAAAGTTTTTGAAATGTTATGCTTTAAACGTTGCTCCAATAAAATGGCGCTTAAAGATTCGGAACTTTAATAATGCTGCCAATGCGTAATGACGCGTTTGGTTTTATTTCATTCATCTCGGCAAGTGCACTGGTATCAATCCCAAACTTGCTGGCTAAACGAATCAATGAATCACCGCTTTTCACTTTGTATTCAGTCACTGTTTTAGGAATACGAATAGATTGTCCACGTTGTAAACCCGCACGTGGGCTCAGATCATTCAATTCAGCCAGTTCTTGAACTGACATGCCAACACGATTTGCAATCGCATTTAACGACTCACCAGACTTCACCGCATAGCTTTCAGTATTCTTACTCGAAGCTTTAGCTGTTGCTTTCGCAGTCGCCTTTAGGTCTTCTTTTTCTTTAGATAGCGTGGATTTACTGGGTAATTCCCCATCAAGCTTTAAGCGTTGTCCAATATCCAAAGCCTGATTACGCGATAAACCATTTAATTCACTTAAATAAGACAATTGCAGTTTATATTTTTTTGCAACGCTTGCCAGTGTTTCACCTGATTTGACCACATGGATATCTTTACTAGCGCCTTCTGATTTCGACTCATTTCTCGCTTGTGCTTTCTCTTTACTGCTAGTTTCAGGCGTGCCAGTCAACTTCAATTTCTGCCCAACAAACAAACCAGATGTACTTTTTAAACCATTTAAATCGGCAATTTGGTTAACTTGCAAATTATACTTATTTGCCAGCGCAATTAGGCTATCCCCAGATTGCACAGTATAGGTTTCTGGTGTTGTTGTTCCAGCAGGGATCTTAATGATTTGACCCACAAGCAAGTTTTTAGATGTCGAAATTTTGTTTAACTCAGCTAATTCTGCCAAGCTTAATTTAGACTGAACCGCAATACTGGATAAACTATCGCCACTTTGAACTTTATAGTTCTCAGTTTTATAGGTTGTTTCAGCTTTTACATTCTTAAACTTACTTTGATCAATCACTTTAGAGTCAAGTTTAGCTTCTGGCTCATTGACTTCACTGAGTGGCACATTGATCTTTTGCCCTACAAATAAGCTACTTGAGGTATCTAGCCCTGGAGTCAAATCAGCGAGTTCATGTACAGATAAAGCATAACGATCGGCAATCACTTTAAGATATTCGCCACGTTTAACTGCATAAGCCTTGGTCTTGATTTTTGCAACAGGCTTAGAGGTATCCGCACGAACCACTGCTTTATTGATTTCAGATAATTTATCATCTGAAGCATCTTTAAGCTTTAATTTCTGACCGACAAATAAATTACTGTTGGTATTCAGATTATTATAATTTGCCAATTGTGAAACAGATAAACCAAACTGATTTGCCACACTGGTTAAACTATCATTTGGTTTAACCACATAGTTGGCTGGAGCTGAATCCGTGGTTTTGCGAGAAACCACAGGGGTATCAATTTGTGGTTTGGCATCATATAAATACAAAGTCGCGCCAACAAATAAAGTTCCGTTTGGATCAACTTGGTTCCATTTGGCAATATCGCGCCAATTTACGCCATTCTTTAAAGCAATCGTTGCTAAAGTATCCCCTGCCATAACGGTATAAGTACTGCGTTTACCTCTTGGTGGTTCAACCACAACTTCAGTTTCGGTTTTCTTAAAGTTCTTATCCTGATTCAGTTTGGCTTCTTCCGAGTTTGCAGGTGTGGTATCTGCTAAACCTTTAGGATATGAGAATCCAACCGTATTTTCCTTACCTTGAACTTCTGCAACAGATTGACTGGTTTGAATTGCAGTCAGCTTAATTTTACCATCATACGGGTCAAGCACTTCTGTCCCTTGTGGTGCAATCGCCTTAATCTCTTTAACCACTTCTTCTTTTTCAGCTTGAGTGGCTTGAGGTTCTAAAACTTGTTTAACCGTTTCCTTTTCGCCTTCAGCTTTTACTGCGGCAAGAATTTGTGCTTTTTCATGCGCAGAAATTGGCGGCTCTGCGGCAACAGGTTTCACATTGGCTGCATTGGTCACAGCAACAGGAATACGTGGCGCACTTGGAATATCAGCATTGGCAGCAAATTGCGCTAATGCATCCGAGCCTTGTGGTGTATTTTTGAGCGTGCTCAATGAACCTGCGGTTGTCGTGGTGGTTTTTGCTGTTGTTAAAGCAGGTGGCGTCGCTTTACTTGGAGTAATCGATTGAGTCACTGTCGAGGTGACTGCTGTAGGCGTTAAAGTCCGTGTAGTTGTGGTTGGCGCAGTATTGCTTGCCCATAAACCGCTATCAGAACCCGGTTTTAACGCTCTTAGTTTTGCATCGATGGTCGGACTAAGATCCGCAGGAATCAAAATACGTAAGGTACTCGATGGATCAACAAATTCACCACGATGACCAGGGTTTAAAGCATATAGCTCAGCACGACTTAAATTGGTAATTGAAGCAATTTGATTGAGTTGTACGCCTGGTGGAACTGCAACTTCTCTAAAGTGCGGACGATTGGCAATCGGTGGTAAGCTCACCCCATATTTAGATGGGCTTTTAATAATCTGCGCCACGGCTAAAAAGCGTGGTACATAGTTCATGGTCTCTTGCGGTAAACGCAATGACCAATAGTCTGTTGGTAAGCCCGCAGCTTGGTTACGATTAATTGCTTGCTGGATACGCCCTGGGCCTGCGTTATAGGCAGCCAAAGCCAACTCCCAAGAACCGAATTGATTGTATAAACTACCTAAAAACTCATAAGCGGCACGTGTTGATTCAACCACATCACGACGCCCGTCGTATAAGCTGGTTTGTCTTAAACCATAAATTTTCCCTGTACTTGGGATAAATTGCCACATCCCAGCTGCGGCGGCACTACTGGTTGCTGCTGGGTCATAAGAACTTTCAATAATCGGCAACAGTGCTAATTCAGTAGGTAAACCACGACGTTCAGCTTCTTTCACGGTATGGTAAAGATAGCGTGATGCACGAGCACTTAGACGGTCAATATAAGGTTGGCGGGAAACAAACCAGCTCCGTTGTGCATCGATACGAGGATCCCAATGGTTTTCATCCATTTTAAAACCGACTGACATCCGCTTCCATACGTCACCATGTTTTAAAATCAATAGACGATCGCCCTCTACCGCACGTATATCAGTTGCAGAAAGTAGATCTTCTAGAGAATCCAAACTGCTGGCATCCAACATGCCTGCTGACTTTGATGTTTGTACTTTTGATGTTGTCGACGTCGAAGAACACCCTGCAGTCAACCCTAATGCTGCGAATGCAGATGTTAATAAGGATAATTTAAAGAAAACAGTCGCAGTAGGTTGCCACAGCATTGTGGTAGGTTTAAACATAAGAGTTCCGAACAACATTTAGTAAATTATTTTATCATTGCCATTTTAGTAGAGCTAAACGCGCTTACAAGGCAAATTTTGAATGCGAATTGCATACAAATGTTACAAGAAATTAAAAAAATCTCAGTTCATGCGTAGAAAACGCCGATTTGCGTATACAATAAATTCTTAAACCACGATGTTCAACTCTTAATTCACTTTCATTGGTTATTACTATGTCACAAACAATCACACTTTATGTCGATGGTGCTTGTAAAGGCAACCCAGGTCCTGGTGGCTGGGGCGCTTATATCATCACTGAAACAGAAGAACATAAGTTGTGTGGTGGTGAACTTGATACAACCAATAACCGCATGGAACTTACCGCAGCCATTGAAGGGATCGCATTTTGCCCAACCGAAGCAAAATTAGTGCTTTGGACCGATTCCAACTATGTAAAACGTGGCATTACCGAATGGATTGAAGGGTGGAAAAAGAAAAACTGGAAAGATGTAAAAAACCCAGATCTTTGGAAAAAACTCGATCAAACCTGCCAAGGTCGCGAAATTGAATGGAACTGGATTAAAGGCCATGCTGGACATGCAGGCAATGAAATGGCAGATCAATTGGCGAATTTAGGTACACAGCAAATACTCGACGCAAAAAAAAACACCACTGCGCCAAGCAAATTGACTGAACCCTTGGCAGTGGCTGATGATAAAAAAAAACATGAAAAAGACTGGCTGCTTGACGATCCCTTTGGATTTGACCTGATTGAATCAGATGAAATGATAGAATCAGAAATTAGCCCTCAGCAGGATGTCATACCAGCTCATGAAATTGAGATGGAAGAAACATCTAACCAAGATATCAATGAAAATGATGAGCCAGCAATGAGCCAACCCGCAATGCGAGATATTCATCCACAAATTGTGATTACACCTGCGACGGTCCAGTTACATGGCCCCAAACAGTTTATTCTGGATACCGAGACCACTGGTTTCTATTATCAGGACAGTGACCGAATTGTTGAAGTTGGCGCAATTGAAATGGTCAATCGTAAACTGACTGGCAGTTCGATTCATATCTATATAAATCCAGAAAAACCAGTTGGCGATTCAGAAGCCATCCATGGTATTACTGATGAGTTTTTAAAAGATAAGCCAAAATATAACGAAATTGCGCAAGTTTTATTTGACTACTTAAAGGGCAGTGAAATTATTGCGCATAATGCAAGCTTCGATATGAACTTCTTAGATATGGAGTTCAAGCGCAGTGGTCTACAGGCACTCTCAGAAGTATGTGAAGTAACTGATACCTTGGCGATGGCGAAAAGCAAACATCCTGGGCAAAAGAACTCTTTGGATGCCTTAGTTCGCCGTTATGAAATTCCGCAACGAGATCGTACTTTCCATGGTGCCTTACTCGATGCTGAAATTTTATCTGACGTTTATCTCGCCATGACAGGCGGTCAAGTATCCTTTGACATGGATGCTCTTTCTGCACATACTGATCAGGCGCAAAGAAATACAACTCGGAAAAAAATTGAAATCAATGCCCCAATCATTTTACCTTCAGATGAAGAATTAGAAGCGCATGAGAACTGGGTCAAACAATTTCAAGAAAAACATGGGGAAGCCTGCATTTTTGCAAAATAAAATTTGAAATTGATGGCTATTTTTTCTGTAAAGATGGTCTTCTTCGGCTATATTAAAACTTAGAAAATTAGCCTCATTTTGAGGCTATGAAATAAAACATTCAGATACCCAGGATAGGTGCAGATCAATGTCTTACCAAACCTCTATACATTTTGATCCGACAGCATTACTTATTATTAAAAAAGAAGTCGATAATTCAATTTTGCAGGTAGAATCTGCTGTCAGTAGTTTAGTTGAAGACCAAACTTTACCCTTCGGTATTGATGATGCTTTGCTTCAATTTGAACAATGTGTAAATGTGCTGATGCTCATCGATATGCCGCATGTTGCTAAAATTGCGCAACTCTCTGCGGCGGTGATGCGTAAAGTGATGCAAAACCCGCGTGAGATCAATACCCAAGAAGTGATCGCTTTGAGTGAAGGCACCACCATGCTCAAACGCTATATTGAGTTTATTTGCCTTCGTGAAGTCAGAGCACCACAATTCTTACATGACACCTTAAATCGCTTAGAACTTTCTTTAGGTCTAGAGCTGACACCAGAAGGCCAAGCAATTATTCCTTTGCTTGACTGTGTAACACCGAATTTTAACTTGCCGCAATCACCTGAGTTAGAGCATTCAGTGTATGTACATAAACTTTATAAATTATGCCTACATAAACTGCTCAAACAGCAAGAAACAGATTTAGATTTACAAGGTATCAAGCTGGTTGGGTCTTATTTGGCAAATGCAGCCAAAGGCCAAGCAAGTGAACAATATTGGGCTTTGGCTGCAGTTGCTTTAAATCACATTGAAAACATCATTCTCAATGACACACGCCTCAGAACGTTAATCAGTATTGAAACCAATATGTCTTTATTCTTTAAAGATCTAAGCGGATTCAAGCCATCTTTATTAGATACTGCCAATATCCTAAGTATTTGTATCAGCCAAGAAGATGAAATATCACAACACATCCGTGAACAGATCAATGTTGGCGAAGATATTCTAACTGACACACAATTACAAATATTCAGCCGCCATTTATATGGCCCTGATTTTGAAACCATTCATAGTGTGAGCCAACTGATTACAGATGAAATGTCGCAAATCCGTAATGATATTGAGTTTAACTACAAAAATATGAGTGATGAAAAAACGCAAGAATTGAAAAACAAACTGACTGATCTTGCGCATGTATTTAAAGTCTTGAATCTCAATGAAGCCTATAGCGGACTGAAACAACAGGCTGATCTACTGTCTCAAGACAACATGCTAAAAGATGAAAATTACGCACAACAGTTGATGAACAGTATTTTATCAGCGATGAATTCGATTGGTATCTTAGAGCGTAATTACACATCGAGTCGTTTACAGTTAAAAGTGAATAACTTGCAGATTTCATTAGATCGTCTAGATGAAGCACATGCAGCATTATTGACTGAGACCAAAGCGCTGGTTGATTTAAGCTCACAAACATTGGTGCAATATTTACAAGATCCTCCAAGCACAAGTTTAGACCAACTTCCATCACAATTAAGTGAAATTGGTGGTGCACTGTTGTTCCTTGCGGCAAAAGATGGTCAAAAAGCATTGTTGCTCTCTGCGGAGTTTATTCAAACGGGTCTTAACAAAGAGCACGTGTTTAACCTTGAACAAGTCAATAAACTGCTTGATGTTTTAGCCAGTGCAGACATGATGATTGAAAATCTACAAAACAAACAACCTGTTTTACAAGCCATGTTTGATGTAGCATTAACAAGTAGTCAAAATTTAAAATCGGTAGCCTAATGTCAGAATTATCACTTGCATATATCTTTCACCATCAACAACTTTTAGTGGATGAAAATTTACAACTACCTAAAGTTGAAAAGTTAGCAAGTGATATCAGCTTTAACTCGGGTGATCAGATTATTGCCCGAGATCTTTTTATCGAAGATCAAATTCCAGCGGGATATCAACTGATCCCGATTCGTCAATTGATTTCACAATGGACCAAATCTGAGTTTGAACAAGCCAGTCGTGCAGTACAGTTGCTAGAGTGGCGAAGAAACCATAAGTTTTGTAGCCACTGTGGTCACGAAACCGAGGTTCATCCCACTGAATATGCTATGGTCTGCCCTAGCTGTCGTTATCATCAATACCCGCGTGTACAACCGTGTATTATCACCGTGATTACTCGTGGCGATAACGAAATTCTATTGGCAAAAAATGCCAAGAATAAAAGCAAGATGTATGGCCTTATTGCGGGTTTTGTTGAAGTCGGTGAAACACTGGAAGAAGCAGTCAAAAGAGAAACGTTGGAAGAAGTTGGCCTACATGTCAAAAATGTCCAATATTTATCCAGCCAACCTTGGCCTTTTCCAAGTAATCTTATGCTGGCCTTTAAGGCAGAATATGAATCTGGTGAAATCGTCTTGCAAGAAGAAGAAATTAGTGAGGCTCAGTTCTTTAAGTTTGATCAGTTGCCCGAAACGCCTTTTAGTGGCAGTATCGCCCATGCCATGATTGAACATGTAATTCACAATAAACCGATGCATAAAGACTGATCTTGATTAAAACATGTTCAAATCAAAAATGCCTAGCGATTGCTAGGCATTTTTCATTGCTTCATTTAAAACCTTAATAATTTCAGGCCGGGTTTTATAGAATCGACTAAATAAACTTGAAACACTGCCCATAATTGAAATATGACCAGTTTTAGGTATCGTGTAAATTTCACAATGATTGCCTTGTTCAAGTAATTGCTGTTTAAAATCTAAAGAGTTTTTAGCTTTAACGATTTGATCATTTTCTGCCAAGAACAAATAATGCTTTACCTCATTTTTTTCAACAAAATAATACGGCATTACTTGTTGATAAGGAATGCTTTGATCAAACGCATTTTCGGCTAAAGCATCGCCTTTATAATCGAAATGATAAGGTCCAGCGATTCCAATCAAAGCTTTGATATTTTGTTTGATGGCCAGTTGGTAGTGCTTTGGATGATAAAGCAAAGACGCAATATTAAATGCGCCTGCTGAATGCCCCATCAAGGCAATTTTATCCATTGAAATACCGAAACGCGCTTGTTGTTGTTCCAAATAATTCAAAGCAACTGCAAGATCATCAATATAGCTTGGAAATTTATGCTCAGGCGCTAAATGATAGTTCAGCACTGCCACGTTATAGCCAAAACGACTAAAGGCCTCGCCTACAAATTTATAAGCACTTTTATCCCCATGACTCCATGCCCCACCATGAACAAAAAGAATCAGCGCATTCTGTTGCTTTTTATTAGAAATATATAAATCTAAACGTTGTCTCGCCTTTAAGCCATAGGCAATATTATGCTGAATGGAATAGCCCTTTTTAGGGGTCAAGCCATTAATGGTAATACTGCCTAAATCGTATAAACGAAAATCTTGATAGTGTGATTTAAATTGAGATTTTAGTTGTTCAAACTGCTTTCCAAATCTAACTTTTAAAAACTTTAACCTATTGTTGAATAACATTATTGTTTGGCTCTGTAGCATTAGGATCAATCGCAACAGGTGTCTGTACATCAGGTTGTTGTTGTACATTATTTACCACAGGTGCTGTGAAAGATGAAGTTTGGACCGAATTATTCGCTTGTTCAACATTATCAATCAAGGTCACAATTTTAGTCACATTTCCAACTTTTTGTAAAACATCATTTAAATCTGCAATTTCAGCATTGTTTAAACGACCTAAAACATACAACACTCCGTCTTCTGTATGAATCAAGACTTTATTGTCTGAAACCACAGGCGCTTTCATCACTAAACCACGGGTATTCACAGTGACCGATGCATCTTGCATGATAGTGCTATAACCGATTTGATTACCAACAGTCAGGTAATTATGGACTGCTTTTACATCGCTCATCGCTCGTAGATTATCTTCTGCCAACTGCTTTAAATGCGCATCTGGCACTTGCCCTGTCAATAAGACATTGCTATGAAAACTATTAATATTGACACGAGATTGCTTAAATCGGGCATCCAACTTATACAAGTTGATTTTCGCAGTTCGCTCAATAGAAGAATCAATAAACACTTGTCCTAAAGATCGAACACCACTATCTGTTCCCACTGGTGAAGAACCAGTACCACCTGAGATAAAACTCGCGCAACCAGACAAACTTGCTACACACATCATGGTGATGACAATACGTTTTAACACTCAGCAAGACTCCTATTAATTTTAGCCTGCTAAACAACCCATTTAAACGTCGTTAACATGCTGGAAAATATATTTATTTTTGAAATAACCGTACATAAATTTCAGTCACAGATTAATCAAGTCTGCATCTAAAGTAAATGCATTTTCAATCCAAGATTGATCATAAGAGATTTTACTGAGGTCTTGCTGTACGTTTTTTGCAATTTTATGATGTAAATCAAAACCAATCACATCGAAACGGCAATAATATTGTTCATATTGTGGATATTTTTGTAAAAACTTAAACGCCGTTTTAATCATTTTTTGTTGTTTTGATTGATTTACAGCTTCAAAAGCATGCCCCATCTGTGTCGGTGTTCTTGCTTTCACCTCAACAAAAATTAGCTCTTGTTTAGACTGCGCAATAATATCTATTTCACCAAAGCGCGAGAAATAATTCAATTTTATGATGTCGTAGCCATGTTGAAGCAGTAATTTCACTGCTTCTTGCTCAGCCCATTGTCCTAAATTATTTTTTGCCATCAGAAACCTATCATCACAAAGGCACTAAATTATTTTTTGAGCGTTCAAAACATTGCGGAATACGCTCAACACGATTTCCATCAATTTTAATTTTTCCAGTGCGACCATTAAAGGTTAAGCTTTTTACATTCGGATCCAAAACAAATTGTTCAGCAATATGCCAAGCATCTCCACCAAAGGCATATAAACGCTGATACGGTAACGAGGTCGGTTTATCTTTATAAGCTTTGACGACATCATCCCATTCGGCAATGTATAAGGCAGGAACATCACAGAATTTCATCCCTTTAGGCAAGGCCTTTTTTTCATCGACAGCAATGGCTTGGGTATAAATTTTTTTCTTCTGCAATTTGGGAAAACTGGTCAACCATTGGTTTGAACCTAACAGCAAAATGCCCTCTCGATCCGAAATTGACTTTGGCATATGCTCCACAGGATCAACTTCACCCATATAATTGGCAAATAATGCATTTAAAAAGTTAATAGATTCTGCTTCTGTGCCTTTTTCACGCACCACATAGAGTTTGCTGACTTTATCATGCTGGATATAATCAAGTAACGCCAAAGCATCGTCATTTTTAGAAAGGCTATATTGCCAAACACTTTTATCGCTTGGATAAACTTCATTGAGTGCCAATACAGGTACTTTAGGCTTTAAATTAATTAAAGCCTCAACATCAGGACGAGCCAAAGGCCCAATAATCATTTTAGTCTTTTTATTGACATGCTGTTTTAACAGGGCTTTGATGGTCTTTTGATCTGAATCGACAAATTTTAATGGTATTTCATTCTTCGAGGCCTGCGCGGCACTTAATATTCCTTGTTTAATACTCAAACCCGCTCGCGACATAGGGCCTGTTTCAGGTAATATAACCAGAATTTCTGCGTGAACTTGGATTGTAAATCCAACCATTCCCAACACAACCACTCTTTTAATACTGTTCAACACTAACTTATTCTTCATGGAGACCTTTATGAGTGCTCAATTATTCGTCGTAGCGACCCCAATTGGGCACTTAGATGATATGACTTTTCGTTCTATTGAAGTTTTAAAGTCTGTTTCTGTTATTGCGGCAGAAGATACACGTCAATCTGCTCAATTATTAAAGCACTATAATATCTCAACTCCGCTCACAGCGTGTCATGATCACAATGAAAGTAACAAAATTGATATACTTATCGAAAAATTAAAAAGCGGTCAGAATATTGCTCTGGTCAGTGATGCTGGTACACCATTGATTAGTGACCCTGGTTTTAAATTGGTACGTGCCGCTCAGGAAAATGGTATCCGTGTCATTCCTGTACCGGGTGCATGTGCTGCTATTGCTGCGCTAAGTGCGGTGGGTTTACCCAGTGATCGTTTTAGCTTTGAAGGCTTTTTATCGTCAAAACAATCGCAACGATTGATTCAATTAGAAAAATTAAAACATGAATCACAAACCATGATTATCTATGAAGCACCTCATCGTATTTTAGATAGTGTCAAAGATATGGCTGATGTTTTTGGCGCAGATCGCCCTGTTGGTTTTGCACGTGAAATTACCAAAACATTTGAAACGATTAAAAAGATGACTTTGGGCGAGTTGGTGACATTGATTGAAAATGATCGCAATCAGCAAAAAGGTGAAATTGTTTTAGTTATTGGTGGTGCACCAGATGCCAAAGATCAAGATGTTGAACAAGAGAAATTAGATCAACTTTTAAATCGCTTATTACAAGATTTATCAGTCAAAGCAGCATCACAACTGGCTGCGGATCTAACTGGCATCAAAAAGAAAATCGCCTATCAACGTGCTTTAGAGCTGACTAATCAACAATAATTTTATTTCTTGAGTTGAGAAATGCCTGTATAAGCATTTCTCAATCTGCTTTTCTACAAGCGACTGGTTGCTCTGGTCGCTTTTGTACCTGTCTTAATTTTTAAAACACAATAAGTTTTAATCACGCACTGATCAATCTGGCACTTATAAAAGCTGATGCAGAAAAAACAATCAAAAGCACAACATTACTGATGATTTACTCCGCCTTGCTTTTAAAGTGATTGACAAAAATCAATAAAAATAAAATGATTATTTGATTAAAAATTCAAGAGAAAAATCACAAATAATGATCAATTCAAAATTTAGATTTAATCATCTAAAAGAGAAAATAGACAGCATCCCAACTCAATTTAAAAAAGCACCTTTCGGTGCTTTTAAAATCAATCTTTAGCAGATTCATCAGGTGGAACTTCGGTAATTCTCCCACCACGCGCTAAAAATGCAGCGACTTCATCTTCCAACGCCTCACGCTGTCTTTTTTTCGCTGTCACAGTGAGTGTTTCAGCTTCAGCTAAATCTGTATCTGAAACTGTCGAATCACTTGCCGCAGCACCTTTTTCAGCCGCTTTAGCTTCATCATCGTCTACTGCATGATCTTCTGAATTATCATCATAATCATTTGTATCTGTCATCTTTAACTCCCCATCAATGACGTCAATGTACCATCCGAAAAATGGTGATGTTTTACAGAGAAATGTATCAAGCTCTTCGCCATTCGACTAGTATCTAGATACACAAAATCGTGTTTTTTTTCATCAAATTCGTAATGTTGTTTAAATGATTGGTTAAAAAATATCAGAAATCCAATTAAATGGCATATTGCGTGCTTTTTAAATTTGCCAACCCATTGGCTTGTGCCATAAATTGATCTTTTAAAAATGGCATATTTTCAACTTGTTTTAAGCCAAAGTTACGCGCCCAAACCAATGGAAATATTTCCGCAGTTTCTAAAAAACCAATCATCGACATACTATGCATCATGGCATCGTTTTGCCCTTTGCGTTGGTGTTCATAACGCTTTAAGGTTTGTTCATGCGCCCATACGCCACGCTGTTTATCTTTAAGTAATACATCACACAGAATAGCAGCATCTAAACACCCAATATTTACGCCTTGTCCTGCTAAAGGATGAATCACATGCGCTGCATCACCAATCAAAGCCAGCCCATCTTTTACATAACGTTGTGCTGCACGTGCCTTAAGTGGAAATTGAGCCCGCGGTGTCGCTTCAATGATCTTGCCCAACATATGATGACTTTCACGTGTCAGTAATTCACAAAAATCAGCATCATCTAAGCGCGCATATTCTTCTGCATAATCATCAGGTAAGGTCCAAACGATTGAAATCCAGTGTTCAGTTTGCTCAGGCTTTAAACTTGCCATCGGTAAAAATGCCAATGGGCCAGTCGGATGGAAAATCTGACGAGCCACATATTGGTGCGGTTGTGTGGTACGAATCGCACAGGTCAAACCGGCTTGTTGATAATCTAAAACATCAAGATCGATAAATGCTTGATCACGAACAAATGAGTTTGCGCCATCTGCGCCAATCACTAATTTGGTCTTTAGCTCAGTCCCATCTGCAAGTTTAATAATCCAACAGCCTACACCCTGCTCTACTCGCACAACTTTAACTTGAGTACGATAATCTTGCAGTTGCTCCAACATTTCCTGTTGGATGGCAAGATTTAATAAACTTGGTTCAACCATTGAACCTAAGCTTTGCTCAGCTGTAGGAAAGCTTTCTGAGGCTTGCCCAAAATTAATTTCGCCATAACCATTTTTATTCCAGACTTGCATGCCTGTATAGGGCATTTGGCGAGCGATTTTTTCCCATACATTCACCGTTTTTAACATGTGAATCGTGGCTTGGCTCAGCGCTAAAACCCGCGGATTAGCAACAGCTAGCGTTTTTTCAGCATCTAAAATAGGGGCTGCATCTAAAACTGTGGCTTGTACACCGCCCTGTGCTAAAAGCAATGCGGTTAAGCCACCCACCAGACCACCACCAACAATCACCACATCTAACGTATCTTGCTGTGTCATGCTTTTAATCCCATTGCATAATTGGCAACCAAAGGCTTAATCCCCGGAATCACATCAAAAGCTACCAAGCCAGTATTACGCAATAATTTTAACACTGGGTTTTGATTACTAAATCCACGCACTACAGAATCACAGAATTTAATCACACGTTGCTGATCAGTTAAGCGAGATTGTTCATAGGCCTTTAACATCTTAGGTTGACCAATATCATCAGATTGCGCAATTTGCGTTGTGATATAACGCATCAGCACATCTGCATCACGCATACACAAGTTAAAACCTTGTCCAGCGACAGGATGAATCGTATGTGCAGCATTACCCATCAAAATTACCCGACCCACCGCTTGTTTTTCAGCAAGCACTTGTGCCAATGGGAAGCTAAAACGTTTACCTGTCTTCTGGAATTTACCCGCACGATCACCATAAGTTTGCTGTAAAGCATCAAGGAAATGTTGGTCATTTTCATCACCTAACCATTCATCTTCTGTGCCTTTTTTCACTGGCCAAACCACTGAACGACGACATTCCCCAGGCAGTGGAAGCAATGCCAATGGACCTAAATGGCTAAAGCGTTCAAAGCCCACTTGATGATGTGGTTTAGAGGTTTGTACAGTTGTGACAATTGCCACCTGATCATAATCATGTACATCCACCCCAACACCTAAAGCTTGGCGACAGAAAGAATCACGACCGTCTGCAGCAATCAACAGTTTGGCTTTAAGTGAATGGGTATATTCTTCACCACGATTGGCTTCAACATATACATAGTCACCCTCTTGTTTTAGTGAGGTGACTTGTACACCATCAATCAATTCAATTAAAGCTTGCTGGCGAACTTGAGTCAGTAGTACACGGCCTAGCCATGCATTTTCAATCACTTGCCCAAAACTTTCGACTTTTTCTTGATCTGCGACTAAGCGTGCTTTACCAAAACTGCCTTGTTCAGTGATATGCACTTCGAGGATAGGAGTTGCATGTTCTTGCAAAGCATCCCAAAGACCGAGTTTTTGATAAATTTGTACGGTACGACGTGATAACGCGGTATTTCGTGCATCAAAACTGGAATGATAGGGTGCAAGATTGGCATCATCATAATTTGGATATTTCACAGCCTCTAAAAGCTTTACCGCAATATTGGCTTTTGCCAACATTAGAGCCAAGCTCAGCCCAACCATTCCACCGCCGACGATGATGACTTCTTGTTGCATGCTTTTATCCTTTCTATATGTGATTCAGCGTACTGAATACTTATAATCTTGATTGATTTCATATTACATCAAGCAAAGTTATTTTTATATTGAAATAGGAAATTGTTGGCTGTATTTGTACTGAATCAATACGCTATTTTTAACATAAGTATGAAAATTAAAAATTTCATTCCGAGAATTAAGCATGTTATTTAGCTCGGCCGATATAGCAACTTAAAAAGATTGTACAAATAACAAGCATGAAGAATAGAACATGGATAAAAATCCGATTTTAATTATTTAAAAGCGTGTCATTTAATTCAATAGACTGATGGGGCTTACTGAATAACCCGCGACATTCAAGCATTCAATTTTTATAGATTATCCATAGCACAAAATCCCTACCCAACTCACAAATCAGTCTGGTAAGGATCAAGAAAGTAAAAAATCAGAAACAATAACAGTCACATGATTAAATGTGGAATTAGAATGACATCTTAAGATTTAGATAATATTGACGACCACGTACATCGCTATATTTACTGAGATAACCTTTTGAGCTTGACATATCCACAGTGTAGTCATTGAATAAATTCTGAATACCAAAGCCCACTTCTGCCGAATTAAGCTTATTGGATTTAGCAAGCGGCAATTTAGCTTTGGCAAAGACATCATGATAAATTTGATCATTAATTTTTAAGGTTTGAGTGTCTTTACCTGTTTGATTTAAAATTGCTAACGCATCTTTGATTGTATACGAACCATAGTATTGCGCTGCCCAACCAAATCCCCATATATCATTGGGCTTTAAGTATATAGATGCATTGGCACGATGTTTAAGCGGATAATCATCTTTGTTACTTCCCATCGCTAAGAAATCGACAAAAGATGTGTCGACTGAATCTTGCCGTTTAAATTCACTCACATAGGTATACCCTAAATTAAACGAGGTATTTCCAACAGCACTATCAAAAGCATAACTGAGATTGGTATCAATACCTTTGGTTTTTAGCCCCAAAGCGTTAAATGAAGTCGTATCAATTGAAGTCACATCACCATTGGCATCACGTTTTACTCGGTTGCCGTATGTATCTTGGTTATCTAGAATATACTGCGCACTTACAGACGTAATATTATTGGTTTTTTCAATCTGATAATAATCAACCGACAAACGTAGGTTTTCAATCATCTCTGGGGTTAATACCACGCCAAAATTATAACTTTTTGATTTCTCGGGCGTAATATTTGGACTACCACCAGAAATAATATCTGTGCCATTTCCCAATATTTTTCCTGTAATAGGGTCTTTGAGTGAAGTACTGGTATTTTCAGAAATCGTTGGTAATGCCAACTGGTTCATGGTCGGCGTCACAAAGCCTTCACTATACGAAGCACGCAACATTATTTGATCATTTGGTGCAAATTTAAAACCAATCGTTGGCGAAATCGCATCAAATTTAGCTGTACCTGTGTCGGTATAACCGAGTAACTTCGACCTATAACCTGTTGCAGGGTCAGCTTTAGGATCATACTTCGGCACTTTTGCTGATACTTTAAAGTCTTCATAGCGCGCTGCTAACTGCATCTCAAGTAATTTGGCAAAACGAAAGTTATATTCTGGCGAAAGTAAAGGGACGGTAAACTCAGTATACGCACTTGACCCCTGTATTTTACGTTCGGTCGGTTTAACCCATGGATTATCGACATATTGGTGATCAGCAAAGCCTTCACTTTCATAGCGGCGATGTTCAATTCCTGTTGCCAATTGAATATCCCCTGCATACCATGTTGCAACGGGTCCAGTGGCACGTATAGACATATCGTTTAAAGTTTGCTGCGTGTTATTTTTGGTGTAATGCCAATATTTTTGAATAATGTCTGTAGGCTTTGTGGTGTAATCTTCAAGAAAATTAATTAAGTTATTTGCAGTGTCTTTATTCCATTGCGTTGATTTTGGATTCACATTTCCCTTACGAATATAACGCTGACGAATATCTGATTTACTCCAAGAATAATCTGCGGATAATAGCCACTTTGGGGTTAATTCAAAGGTAAAGCCAGTCGCTGCTTTTTTCTGCGTGGTTTCAAAAGTGTCTTTAGACCAAGCACCAAAACTGTCCCTATTTAAAGTGTAATTCACCAAAACATCTTTACCAAATGGATTATACGGGCTATTTTTACTTACGGTGACCACACCAAAACCGTGCGGTGAAGAATTGTATCCCCAACCTTTTTCGCGATCATAACCAGCCTCAAGGAAGAGATTTAAACGATCGCTAAAGTCACGATTTATTGAAATAGCAACAGATTCTGTATCTGTATCATATAAAATCGGGTAATCTCCAGACCAACCACTCACACCCGTGCCTAATCCTAATGCATAGCCTTTACCTAATTTGCTAATATCACCATTCCAGCCCTTTGGAATATGAGCAGTAGAAGAACCACTGCCTGGAATAAGCTCTGATCCATCTTTTGAGCGAATATTGGTTAAATTCCCTGCAGGTGGATTCACTGTCGGACCGATCAACGCGTTAGGATTATTTTTTAAAATATTTTGACGTTGTTTGTCTCTGTGGCCTCGCTCTCGATCCAGCAACCCATCCTGACTTTTTTTAGATACCATAAGCATCACATTGGTACGATCTTCTTCTAAAGCAAAGCCCGATACAAAGTTGAATGACTGCACTGGCCGTTTATAATCTGTGGTATTGGCATAACGTAAATCCAGATCTGTACCGACATAATCCTTACGTAACACCACATTAATTACCCCGCCAATTGCGCCACTACCATAAATCGCTGCTGCTGAAGTCGGTAAAACCTCAATCCGTTCAATTGCAGCCAGTGGTATGTTATTTATATTCGGTTGTTGCGTTGCTTCTGCTGTACCCCGATTTCCTGTACCGGCGCTACGACGACCATTAATTAAGACCAATGTTTGATTGGCACCTAAACCACGTAAATTAATTTGGCTAGATGTGGTCGCAAAATAGTCTGAGTTATTTAATGATGAAGTTGCCATTGGAAGCAACTTAGCGAGTGCTTCTGTCACTGTAGTTACACCAGAACGTTCAAGTTCCTCTCTCTCAATTAAAGTATAGGCTTGTACATCATCCTCGGTACGCGGGATATCCATATTACCCGACTTATAAGCAACTGGTTTTTCTTTAGATTTATCTGATGCCGTTACTGCAATTGTTGGTAATGCTGGTGTATTTTGTTCTACATCTTTAGCAGATGCGGCAGGAGAAAAGATGATTCCCATTATCGAAAGATAAAGTGTCGTTCTAAAAGAAATAGGAGAAATTATGGAGATAGTATGTGTTTTCATAAAGTTTTCTATAAATTACGTAACCATTACAAAGCATACACATTAAAATACAAAATTCAATGAGAATAATTATCATTTGCGATTATGCTTAAAAAAACACATCCTTGATACTCTAAATTTTAATGTTGTTATTTTATTTATCTAGTTGAATTCAATAAACTAGCTTCTCACCAAAAGATTTCTTTTTCTCTTTTTTTTATGACAGTATATTTTTACAAATGTCGTTGACAACTTTTTAAGCAAAGATAGACGTGATTACAAATCTAAAGAAATTGGCTTATATTGATCTAAACAAAATCGTGTGACTACATCCTATGGTTAGTATTTAAATCGAGGACTCCCCACTGAAACGCATAAATAAAAAAATTGCGATTTGCATGAGGAATATTTTTAAAAGCCAGACTGTACAGAGAGTAGCTTAGGATTAAAAATGAGTTTTTTAGCATTTATAAAGCTTAACTTTTTACAATATGCCCATAATCAATTTAAAAAAGATGTAACATTTCATAAACAGTGATTAAAACTATCTCGCATCGTTTCTCTTTCTCTTATCCATTCACCATACTCTCGACACATGAGTATAAATCGATCGAGATACTGGCCTTCTTCTGTCAGCGAATATTCAACTTTTACAGGTTTTCCCTCATAGACATTTCTTTCTATAACCCATTTATTTTAAATAAAAATTTAATTTAAAAAGTTGAAATAAAACTGATTCTCATACTTATTACTATGATTTACTCTTATTTCTATTTAAATATTTTTATTTATTTCAATCATAAAACCTAGACAATCTCTCTTATTATCTCCCAAAGCTGGAAATATAGCCCAATGCTTTAACAAGGTCGTTTCAGTAAATCCTGTTTCAATCAGAACGTTTCGTGATTTCACATTTTCTGCATCACAAAAAGTCTCAATTCTTTTAAGCCTACTGTTATTTTTTAAATAGACAATGACAGCAGTGATTGCCTCTCTCATAAAGCCTTGCCCTTGAAATTTACTTCCAAGCCCAAAATGAATTTCACCGTGATCTCCTTTGTGAATAAACATCACAAGCCCCATGGCTAAATTAGTTTTGCGCTCGCCAATAATCCAAGCAAAATCTTTATCATTATTTTCCCATTTTGTACCACTCCAATTTTCAAACATACACTTGGTTTGCTCGATATTGACATGTGGTCGCCTTTGTAAGTATTTCGAAGACTCCCTGTCTCCGCAATACTCATGAAAAAGTGAAATTTCATCACCTTCAACAAACTTGCGTAGAATCAAACGATTTGTTTCTACTGGCTTAGCTAAAACGGTGTAAGTATCCATACATACTCACCTTTCAAATTAAAAACTTATACTGACTTTGCCATCAACGCTTCAATATCTTCAATCGATTTCACAACATTTTTGGTCAAGACTACAGGACCCTGTTCAGTTGCAACCACATCATCTTCAATCCGGATACCAATACCACGCCATTTTGCATCCACTGTTTCATCATCAGGTGCAATATATAAACCTGGTTCTACAGTAACAACCATACCCTGCTCATAGCTACGCCATTGACCATTTTCATCTTTATATGCGCCAACATCATGCACATCCATACCGAGCCAATGCCCTGTACCATGCATATAAAACTGACGATAGCGTTCAGATTCAATAATTTGATCAACATCACCTTGCATAATGCCAAGGTTGACCAAACCTTCTACCATAATCCGTACTGCAACATTATGCGGTTCTTTATAAGAATGACCGATTTCAATTGCATCAATCGCAGCAATTTGTGCATCTAAAATAATTTGATATAGCGCTTTTTGTTCAGGGCTAAACTTACCATTTACAGGAAAAGTACGGGTGATGTCTGAGGCATAGCATTCATACTCAGCCGCCGCATCGATCAACACCAAATCACCATCTTTTAAGGGTTGGTTGTTCTCAACATAATGTAAAATACAGCCATTTTTCCCACCACCCACAATACTGTTATAAGCAGGAACACAGCCACTCTGACCAAAGATATAATTCAACTCAGCTTCTAAAGCATATTCCATCATCTCAGGATGAACTTTTTGCATGGCACACGTATGCGCATCTGCACTGATATTTGAGGCGATTTGCATTAATTCAATTTCTTGAACCGACTTATGCAAACGCATTTCATCTAAAATTTGATCAAGTTGAATCAACTGCGCTGGAACGCCAAAACCACGTCCAGATTCATTGGCTTTGGTGATCCAAGTACTGACCTTGGCATCAAAATCTGCACGTTGACCGATACGATAAAATAATTTTTCTTTATTTAAAATTTTAGCAATAATTTCTTCGTCAAGCAGATCAATCGCATAAGCTTCATCTGCTTCATAATCATCGACTGCACCGTCAATTCCAGCACGGTAACCATTCCAGATTTCCATCTCACGATTACGTTCACGACAGAACAAACTATAGATATATTCCTCACCAGTTTCATCTGTTTCTATGACTGCAACTGCTTGTGGCTCTGCAAAACCAGTTAAATAGAAAAAGCTACTGTCCGCACGAAACTTATAATCAGCATCTCGGTTACGCATGACTTCTGGACTGGTTGAGATAATTGCAATGCTATTGGGACCCATTTGCTCAGCGAGGCGGTCACGACGTTCCTGAAAATCTGCTTGAGTTAATTTCATTCTCTATTCAGCTTGTATTTCAGATGATTAATTTGGAAGAAGCTTTAACTTACAATTACACTTAGATGAATGCAAATACTGATGACTCAATATTTGCATATTTTAAAATAATTTTATTATTTCTCTTGTTCTGCGCTAAATCGCGACAATAGAACAAAAGAATCAATCCAGACTAAAACAATTTAACCCTTTGCGCCGCTACTTTAATTCAACCTCAATGTTTCAAAGTGAATAGCAAAGCACTGAAAAGGGAGCTGTAAAACCGACTACTCATCAAACATGAATGTTCTAAAGTTTAAGTTTCTTAGCTTTTTTTCTTAGTTTTAGCTTGGGCGATGTGGAGTAAACATCTCTACAACATTGTTACTTTCAGAAGCATCAATTGCTTGTTTCATTTTGCTATGAAAATTTTGCAATAAAGGACTTTCTGACACTGGAACTTTTTTTCGTCCCATTGATAATGACACAGGGATCAAGCGTACAAATTCATACAATTCAAGATAGCTTGCTTCACCCTCATCATCGTCATCTGATTCATCAAACTCAACAGATGCAACATCTTGTAAACTTTCAATGAGCTCTTGTTCATCTGCGCGAATATGACCAGAAGCCAATCCAAAGCCAAGTACAACCCCTGCACACCAATCTGCCAGTGATTGCACACGCTCAGCCAATGTATGCTCATCATCTGGAAGCATTGGAAGATAGTCTAAATCATCGTCTGAAAGTGCATGTGATACGTCCTCAGCTTCATCAGACAATAGCGCAAGCGCTTCATCGTCTAATTTTGGCACATCAAGCGTAGATAAAATTTGTAACCATTCATCTCGAGTCGGAACTTCAGTAACACAAACTATACCTGTCAGTAAGCCATGTAACTCACTCGGGCTTGAAATTTCCTCAATCCCCTCAAAATTTTGATTCCAATCTGACCAACCTGAAATATCGTCTTGCATTCGTTTATCCAATCTCTATACTTCTGTATATATTACCTTTGATTGCAAATCTGTGCGACCCGTTATGTTAGAACAATTACAGCGTCTACAGACGCATATTGGTGTTTTAAAAACACGAATTGAAACTGTTGAGAAAGAAAATGCATCGCTGTTAAAAGAAAAGGATAACAGCGAAGAGCAATCTCATGCCCAAATCAGCCATAAAAATAGCATTATCACCCAAAAACAAGATGAAATTGATACGCTCACTGAGCAACTCTCTCAGTTACAAAATCAGTTTCAACAGCTCAATACAGATGCCACATCTTTAGCTGAGCGTTATGGGCGTTTGGAAAAAAGCTGTACCGATTTAAAAAATCGTTTTCAGGAAATTTTGGCTGAACGTAATGAATTACGTGTGGTTAAAGAAAAAATGGCAAATGAGCAGCGCCATCACTTACAAGACATCAAAGGTCTTCAAGATGAGCGTGAACGTTTAATTCAAAAAAATGAACATGCCAAAACAAAAGTGGAAGCCATTATTCAACGTCTTTCGATTTTAGGGACTGAACAAGATCATCATGCGCAAGAAATCCAACAGCTTGCTCATCCATCAGAATCTAATGAGGAAGTATGAGTATGTCTGAACATGTGACTGTAGAATTACGCTTAATCGAACAAAGTTTCCGTTTAGGCACCACAACAGATAAGCAACCAGAACTCGAACGTGCTGGTCGACTTTTAAATGAAAAGTTTCAAGAATTTCGCCGTAAAGCCCCCAATGTTGAACATAATAAATTGGTGATCATGGTGGCTTTAGAATTGATGCAAGAAGTTTTAGGCATGAATAAATCGTTACAAGAATATGCACAATGCGAACGTTTATTAGCGACCATGTTAGAAGATGTTGAAAAAGCGGGATAAACCGCTTTTTTTTCGTGCAATTGATTGGTTTTTTTATGCTGTATTTATAAATTATGAGCATTGGTGATTTGCCACAATCCCCAAATTATGTATACTTAATATAACTCTAGGGTGTTCGCCAGTACGTCTATTCCCCTGCCGATACTTAAACTTATGGATGTGTTCTGTATATTTTGAGTGTATGCCCACCTTGAGTGGGAAACCCATTAAGTGTACGTCGCGTCCACCTTGAACTCATCGGGTTCAGGGTAACGACCATGCAGCGGCATCTCTGGAGTGTTTTATTTTAAAGAATAACAATAATTTATGTGGTTTTAATCTGTCTTACCTATCGAAATAAATCATTTTTCTTATCATTGTAGCCTTCATGTAGCTCCTAGAGATGTCGTGATTATTGTATATGATTGCTTAATACTGCCCTGTTAGCGCGTTATTATGACTATACTAGACACAAGATTACTAAAACCTTTGTAGACTCTCTTCCATTTTCACCATTAAAAACAACATTCTATAAAGATGAAAAAAGTATAGGCTTTTACTTTACATATTACCAAAAATTCTAAATCATATATTGCTGAGCAAAAGCTGCCTGATGGTCGTACTTGTCGTGTCACGATTGGTACACATCCTATCTAAACTGTTGCTCAAGCAAGAGAAAAAGCCCAATAATACTTGCTTATGATTTCAAAAGGTAGTGATCCTAATGCAGAAAAAATTCTAAGGACAATGCGAGAAATGGCTATATTCAAGTAAGCTTTGATGATTTTAGAAAAGCTATGAATATGATTGGAAACAAGGTTTGATCAGTTTTATCAAAAAATTAATTAAAAATAGATTGTACATAAAACCAAAAATTCACTAGAAATGCTTTTGTTGACTGGCATCAATAAATTTTAAAATCAATTAAAACTCATTAAGAGTAAATTATTTAAGAAGCTTTTTCCGATACTGGAGTGGGCTAGAACCAGTCCAATCTTTAAAAGCTCGGATAAATGAAGTTTGCTCACGATATGAGAGTAATATAGATATATCTAGAATACTTAAACTATTGTCTTCCAAATATTCAAAAGCAAGATCCCTTCGAACTTTATTAAGCCTTTCTCTAAAAGTATAACCATTTTCTTTTAATTTAGATTGAAATTTTCTCGATGACATACCAATTTTTCTTGAAATATTATCAATATTAATATTACCTTGAAGAATTGATTTTATCATTTCCTTTCGAACTAATTCATCAAAAGAATCGAACTCAGGTAATTCACGCAATAACATTTCAGCCTGATTATTCAGTATTTTATTTAAATATGGGTCTGCTTTATCAATTTTAAATTCCAAATTACTTATAGGAAAATAAATACTATTTTTCTTCTTATTAAACTCAACAGGACAATCAAAAAAATTAGTATATGGTTTTATATTTTTAGGCTTCTCAGAAATAAATTCAACTCTATTCATTCTTAAATTACAAGGGCTAATCAATTCATTAGTGAAATTTAAAAGAATAACAATCATTGTTTCATCTAATGTCTGTCCAAATTTACAATTAGAATCAAATCCCCAACTTATAATTATTTCGTTATTCGAAACTCTTGCATCCACATTCATAAAGTCATAACATAATCTTTGATATTTTAAAAATAATGGCAAAGCTTCTAACAAGCTGTCACAAGTTAGCACAATATATCCTAATATACCGAGGTTAGATGGTTGAACTAATTTTGCTATTTCCAAACCAAGAGCATCACAGGGCATCTCTGCTTCTATTTTCTCTAAGAGAAATAGGCATTCCGAAAGAGGAATTCGTTCATCGATATTATATCTTGAATTTATAGCATCAATTTTCAATCCATTCTTAAAAGAAAAAAAAACTAACAGATTAATCAAACCACTTGTAACTGATTTCATAAAATAGCAATACTCTCCTAACCGCATCTTACTTATGTTATATTTTAAAAATGACTATATTTTTAAATTATTAAATTTATTTTTAATTTACAATCCAAAAATTAAAAAATATTTTTTACACCAAATCCCGACTTACAAAGAATTATCTTCACACTATTAAACTCACAACAACCAAATATTCAATTATTTAAAAAAATATTCCAACCGCAATAATTAAAAACATTATTAATCAATTACCACAAATAAATTAAAACTCATTATTGAATCAATAGAAATATAAACAACAACACATTGTATTAATTACCAAAATCTATATATCAAAATATTAAAAAATGCATTCTCATCAAAAACACAACAACAACAGACATAATTATCGTTTTTATTTTATTAAATAATTATCATTTTGCGATTTTTTTATTATCATTTTATACCATCAACTTAATGAATAAAATGCTAATTTATAAAAAAAATGACAAGAAATTTTTTACTTTTAATTATATTATTTCCAATTTGGAGATTGACATGAACTTATTCAACCCGCCAAAATATATCAGGCACTTTAAGCCTCGCATAGGAGAACCTAGGTTTGTAATATTATGTTCTTTTGTTTGTTCTGCAAGAAGACAAAAGTTTAGTAAAGATGATGTTTCTAAAATAATTGAAAAATCAAAAAAATTAAACTATGAAAATTTTATTATACTAATTAACTCGCACACAAAATAGACATTATGAATTTAAATACTTTTGAAAATCGACTTTATTATTCTGTAGTTTCAATATGTGGGAATATAACACAAGGAACTGGATTCTTTTTTGAATATACATCATCAAATAAATCCAGGTTTACATTTATTATTACTAACAAACATGTTGTTTCGAATTCTTCTTCTGGTGATATGACTTTATTAGCTTCAAAATATCCCTTTCCTAATAAGGAAATACTTGATGGATATGTTTTCAACATCCATATTCCTACAAATAACTGGGAAAATGGCTGGTTATTTCATCCTGATGAATCAATTGATATTGCTATTATGAATTTCACACCTATTGAAAAAGCCAGTAAAAGTAACGGTGAATTTTGTTTTTATACGTCTTTGTGTAATAAGGATTTTTTACATAGAAATGATCTTAATAATTTTTCAGCTATTGAAGAAATATTAACCGTTGGATACCCGTTTCAGTCAAACAATCATTTGAAACATTTTTATCCTATTGCAAGAAGAGGAGTAACGGCTAGTCCTATTTATCTTAATAAAAATAATGAGACTAAATTTCTCATTGATTCTCAAATTTTTAAGGGTGCAAGTGGAAGCCCTATTTGCCTTAAGAATCAAAAAGATAATAGTTATTATCTAGCTGGATTACTTTGTGGCGCAAAAATAAGAAATGACGATAACACACCATTGAATTTAGGAGAGTGTATTTTTTCAGAGTATATTGAACAAACCATCTTGCACCATCTTGCACCATCTGCCACAACTAGAACATAATTTTATTTAAATCTATTTGTTTAATTAAATATGAGAGACTTTATAATCGTTGTACTAATGGCCTTCAGTAAGAGGGCCTCGCTTCAATCAGTTTTTCTGCATCAGCTGCTTTTACCATTGCGCAATTACTGTAAAGTAACTTGCGAGAATATCACTATGAGCAATACTTTACTCAGTGATTCCACTTCATTTACAGAATCACCACGCTAATCTCCTTCTCACCTCATTCAGATTGTAATCTTGTGCAAATCTATAAGCATGTCCAATCAATTTACTTTTTCTACAATATAGCCTCTAAAGCCTATATACACGTACTATTCAACCAACCAGCCCGCTGTTCATGTAGGTCTCCATTTCTCTTAAAAACATTTCATAGATGCTTGGATATATTTGATTGGTTGCCTTATAAATATTGTAAAATTCAATGAAGCAGTCAGATCGGCAATATAAAGCTCTTGTTTATTCAACTGAATGATTTGAAATTGAATCAGCGCAAGTAAATACTGGCAAGCAATTGATAAATATACATAAACAACACGGGAATGCATAGCAACATGAGTAATAAATTAGAATTCTAAAACTTATGTGAAATGTAGCAACATTCAACAATAAGAAAAAACAATAACTACATTTATAAATTTAAAAAAATAATAATCTTATAAAAATCAACAATATTAAGCCATATTTAGCACTCTATTTTTGGTCTACTATTGTACTGCTTCTTTAATACTCATAATTAGTAGATGAAGAGATAAAAATTAGAAAACCAACCAAAATGGAAATTGTTATAGTTGAAAGGAACTTTCACATTTGTTACATCTTTGAATTTAGAAAGAGATGCGCCCTTACAGCATGGTCATAATACATACTTTGTTATTACCTTTTAATAACCATCATGGTTGATTTTTTGACCATGCTATTAAAGCTTTTTACTCATCAACCATTGCTCAATTTTAATTTTCTGAATTGCTATGCATAACAAAAAGCCTCCATGATAGGAAACTTTTTGCCTTAAAAAAAACCTAGATATTTATGAGGTTTCTAGGACAATGCGATTTCTTCTTAGGGTGTTTAAGAAAGTTAGGGTTCCCACGGCTATTAATATGCCCCAACTAATAATATACCCACCAAATATGTCATTACTGAAGCCAATTAGTGGAACAACCAACACTACGGCAAGTTGATTTGCTGTCATAGCTAGACCTAAGGCAAAGCCTAATTTATCTTTAGGCGCTGTATCCGCAATGTATGACACCCATGGTCCATACCAGCCAACAGCAAAAAAACCAAGCCATGCCATTAGCGCCATTAAAATGTATTTATTTTCAAAATTGAAAATTAGAAATACTAGCAAACCTAGTACCGAAAACCCAATGCAACATAACACTTGAATATATCTATTAGTTTTTGATCTATCGCTCCATGACGCTAGAACAATACGGCCCACTACACCGAACGTCAAACAGATAAATAGCAACAAAGAGCTGAACTCCGTAGTAAATTTCATATCCATATAAAAGTAGGAAATCATATAAACTACAATGCTATATTGCACAGAAGTCAAAAAAGCCCCAGATAGCATAATATTAAACATCCATGGCTCTTTAAACATCACTAATCGCGACTTAATTGTACTCAGTAAGTTGATCTCTTTTTTAACAATCTTCCGCTCTGTTTTTTCTTTATAGAAGAAGAAGAAAAGTGCAGCTCCAAAAATTGTTACACAGCCTGCGAAAATAAATGCGCCATGCCAGCCATATCGAATAGCAAAGAATGGCAACGTTAAACTAGCTAAAGCTCCACCCAAGGGTAAACCAGCCTGCCTAATTCCCATTGCCAAACCCAGTTGATTTTTTGGAAACCAAGTTGAAACAGCTTTTGCGCCACCCGGTTGTGCTGAGCTATATCCAAAACCAAGTAAAAAAAGTAAAATCAACAAAGAAAAGTAACTATTAAAGAAGGTAGTTAATAGTAGAGTGAAGCCCACCAAGAAGACTCCGATACTAACGACATAACGCTCATTGTAACGATCCAAAAGCTCTCCCGCGATTAACAATCCTGCTAATGGGGCTAATTGTGCTGAAGAAACCAATAAACCTATCTGCAAAGAAGATAGATTTAAATCTTCTTGCAGAATAGGAGCAATTGCACCAAGACCTTGCACAAAAAAACATGCGCAAGCTTGTGTTATCGTGGCAACAATTAATATTGCCCATTTATATTTATCAAGAGAAGTATTATCCACTTGTCATCCTATTGAAACCCGTTATTAAAATATGGCCTATGAAAATGTTCATCATCCATAATAGAGGTGCAAAACACAAATTTACCTTTATTCGGATTAGATAATTTGCCATATAGGTTTTCATGAAGTTGATTTACGATTTTGAAAGCGGGATCCACCCAATGAGTAACGTTAGATAATATATTTTTCAATTCCAATTGAAGGCTTGGAAAATGAGTACAACCTAAAATAACAACATCTATTTTCTCAATCTCTGCTTGTGATAAATCTTTTAAGAGTAACTTGTGAATATCATCAACTGTCACAACTTCATTTCTCGATTTTTTTTCCGCAAATTTAACCAACTCTGCCACACCAACTTTATGAAAAATATAATCACTGCCATTTAACTCATTGGATTCATTTTTCACATATTGGCTTTCAATGGTATTTGGGGTAGCAATTAATAATACATTTTTGCATTTTGATAGGCTAAATGCCTCCTTTATAGGAGGCAGTATTCGCATGCATGGAATATGTAAGTTGTTAATAAAATCATCAGAAACTAGTGTTGAAGCAGTGTTACAGGCCACTATAAATCCAATTGGCTTAAATACCTTAATCGCCTGCTTAATCAGCTTTGTCACACGATCCTTTAGTACTAAAACGTCCTTATTTCCATAAGGAAAGAACTCGCTATCAGCAATATAGATAATATCCGCATTGTGAAACTTTGCCTCTAAATGCTTTGAGATTGATAACCCACCAACACCAGAATCAAATACAAGAATCTTAGGGGTTGAGCTCTCATGATGAGAGATCGACATTCCAGCTGAATTGTAAAAAAAGATGTTATCATCATTATAAAAAACGTTGCTTTTCATGGCAGTAGCCTCATGCAACAATTGATCTGCTACTATTTGTTGCCCGTAAGCCACGAGATTTTTTAAGATCAGAAGCAAAAACTACTCGTGCCAACCAGCGTGCATTATCACCAAAAAACGGTTCATACTTATCACGTGCATGTGCACAACGAAAGTTATCTACAAAAATACAATCAGTTGCACCTAGAACCACCGCATTTTTATTTGCCACTAAATGATCTAAAACTTTATTCACCGCATTAATTTCCTCTTGATTATTTTTATCAAGTTTTAATGATGCAGCATTGATACGTATGTATGGATTATCTCGTGAACCGAAAAGGATCGCTTGTGCATCTTCTTCAATAACATCTACAGCCTCATGAATAGGATTGTGTGAAATAAAGAAGCGATCTTGGAAAAGAATATCTTTTTCTTGGTCTGTTAGCTGAATACCATCAATACAAGATACCGTAGTTGGAGCTTGCTCTTCGTTGCGCATACATACTAAACCTAGAAATTCAGCACGCGAGGGGTGGAATGCATCTTCAACATGGAATCCAAAATCTTGATTTGATCCACTACTTGAATTCGCAACATTTTGAAGTTCTTTAAAAGGGATAATGTTATTGTATACACTCCCTCCACGCTGTGAAGTAAATCCAATACCTTCACCTAATAATGAGCCATATAGACCTAATAGAATTTTGGCATCATTAAGTTGATAACCTTGCTCCAATTCAATAAGTTTAGTTGGCGTAGGTTGCTCCTGACTTAAGACAGGATTATTAGATATATGCAATGCAGCATAACTTTCATGGCGCTTAAACTTATAAAGCTCTTCGCGCAGTGATCGCGGTAATTCATGTGAAAATATAGGCGCTTGTTCTAAGAACTGATATTGATCAGTTAATTTACAATCGTTAATAATATGGTCTAATAGCTGTTTAATCTGAATAGACTCTTCTTTGTTTGGTGAAATTGTTTTTACAATTGTCATTTTTTTAACCCTCTTTACTTTAATTATTCTTACTTAATGTAAGGTCAATTGACTGTAATAATATTTGCTTAATACAATGTCTTTTGACAGAGGGAATATATATTTTTACCAAACGGTAAAATATTAAAACTTACACTTTATATACATTTCTACTAAATTTTGATAATTTATCTTCCAAGCCCAAATAAATTTTCAGATAGTTTCAGCCTTGACACAATATGAAAGAAAAGCCTAGGTCTAAATCAATTTTTTTTGTTAGATATTGCCGTTGTATACCTATATTTGGAAAGTCAGGTAAACTCATTCCTAGCTTATATCTTTTTTAACGTAAAATGACATCGCCTAGAAACTAGATGTATAAACAAGAACATAACTGTAACGAGGAATTCGGGTGATGCTAGAAACAGAGCGTCTCATACTTAGACAATGGCAAGAAAGTGATTACCTGCCTTTTATTAAAATGGGTAAAGATCCTGAAGTAATGAAATATTTTCCCAACAATCTTACTGAAGATGCGAGTCTTAAAATAATTCAAACAGTTACAGAAATTATTAATAAGAATAAATGGGGAATTTGGGCTGTAGAATTAAAAGAGAATCATAAATTTATTGGGTTTATAGGTCTGCATAATCAACCTCTACAATTTGATTTTTCACCTTGCGTGGAAATTGCTTGGCGTTTAGCAAAAGAATATTGGAACAAAGGTTATGCAACTGAAGGAGCTAGAGCTGTTTTAGAATATGCTTTTAATGTATTGCACCTAGATAAGGTCGTTTCATTTACAGCCAGCATCAATAAACCATCAGAATCAGTAATGAAAAAAATAGGTATGACAAAAATTAACGTGTTTAATCATCCCGAATTTTCTTCGGCTCCAGATCTTGAAAAACATATTTTATATGAAATATCTAAACCTGATTTAGCGTAATGGGCAATATGCGAATTAACCTCACTCAGAGGGCTATGCTTCATTTAATTTTTCTTTATCGATTCGCTCTGCATCAGCTCGATCTTCCGTTTTTGTATATTCTCTGACGCAATAGCTGAGTACGCTTGATTTAATTTCAATGTACTCAGTTTTGGCTTTACAGGTAGCACCAGACAAACGACCATTTACAACTTTGAGTTGCTTTGGCAGACTGTCAGCACTGGCATTAGCAAGATGACTATCAGACTCAATTTATTTAATTTTGGCATTATAGTTTTGTTCCGCTTTTAATTACTGTTCAGACCATTGTTTCTCTTTGATTGCTAAGTCTGCTTAGGGTAGCCACCCTAAATCATTTACTTAAACACCTAATATCTATAGACATTCCTTATAACTCATTGTAAAACTTTTCAAAAACTCACCTTGAGCATTATTTAATTGATAAACAATATTGCCTTGTGTTGTTTTTTTAAATACTTCAGACTCAAATAAATCGCTTTTACTACAGATGTTGTTTTTGGTCAGATTTTTATATTTGTTTTCATCAAATTTCTCGGTTAGATCTTCTGTAGACTCAATCCCCTTTAAATCAGATACAAGCAACAATCCATTGCTAGTTAACCTAATTCTAGAAATGTTTGTTAAATCATCTGATTGATTGGGCTTAATGTTCGAAAAATTGTGATTAATCACTTTGACTAAGCCATTGTACAGTTCGAGATTAATAATATTGAATTGATCATCAACTGCACCAACTTGCAAAAAAGGTTCGTCTAATGGGCTCTGCGCTTTCAATTCAGCACACAGTAAAAAACTGAATATAAACAATAAATATCGCAACTTGGTTCTCCTCATCAACAATCCAGCCGTTGAAGTAAAACACTGCAAATACAAGTTTAAGTTAATATATAACGATTGCTAGATTCACTATACCTATAAACGGTCACAAACTTGTTGGTACTCACTGTCTATATCCCTCCTTTATCCATTAAAAGAAAAAGTGAGATAACTGCATAGGTTTAAAATTAATTCTTTCAAATACTAAAAAGCTCATCTTTCGATGAGCTTAGATCTAAAAATTATGAGTTGTTCCACTCACTAGATTGAACACCCAACTCATCATCACCCGTCATCAGAACTGCTGTTAAAATTGGAACTGCTAAAATAACAGGGAAAAGCACAATCCATAGATCAATGGATAGCTGATTCGAAAAAACAAAATGAATCACGATCGCGATTAAAACCAGTATTCCAAACAAAATACTTGCGAATCGAGTGGCAAATTTTAAAAGCATTTTTTATTCCCCTTGTAATTAAAAATTTTTACTCTATTTACTCTCATAGTTATGTCCTATTTTTAGAAATTAAGCAAAGCACTTTGAGGTAAAACAGCCTCTCTTTTGAGGTATATTTACAAAAACCATAAAAAATATATGGATTTCTATAAAACTTAGTACTTTTTGTAGTTTTTATCTTTTTCCTTATGTCTGTTATGAATGAAAATTTCGCTTTTAAGTGATTAGATTTTCTCTTCAGATAGCTTGATATAGGCAAATAAGTTGAATTCCAAAATGAACTCTTTTTAGCCAAGTTTTTTGCGACTTTTCGAAATCGACATAATGAATATCAATAGCTGGATGAATCACGGATCATATTGATCAACGCCTTAAGTGTAGTGGATACATGACGATAGCCTGGATAATAAAGGCTAAGACCACGATAGACTGGGCTAAACTTTTCCAAAACGATACTTAATTGCTGATTTTCCACAGCATTTTTTACCAAATGATCAGGTACAAATGCGATACCAATACCATCTATTGCAGCATCAACCATTAATGTTTGATCTGTAAGTGTTAATGGCCCTTTGACATCTATCTTTTCAATAATGCCATTCATATCAAATTCCCAGCGAAAAATTAAGCCACTATCAAAACGGAAACGAATGCAATCATGTTCATAAAGATCATGCGGAACAAGTGGCGTAGAATTTTTTAATAAATAGTCTGGGGATGCGACAGCAACAAAGCGTGCGGTTTCAGTCAAACGGATTGCAACCATTTCTTTAGGTATATCGTCTGCAAGGCGTATGCCTGCATCAAAATTTTCTTCAACGATATTGGTTAATTTACCATCGCAAACAATATCTAAATGAACCAATGGATAGTGTTGTAAGAACTTTTTAAGAATGGGTTTTAAAACCAACCTAACCGCCCCTTCACTGGCATTAATTCTAAGTACACCACTCGGCTGATCTCTAAAATCATCTAAATGATTTAGCGCATTTGAAATATTTTCCATGGATGGTCGAAGTGAATGAACCAATTGGATTCCGGCATCAGTCAAAGAAACACTGCGTGTGGTTCGATTGAAAAGCCGAACATTTAAGCGGCTTTCCAAACCTTTTATGGCATGACTAATTGCTGAGGGTGTGACGTTTAACTCAACCGAAGCTGCACGGAAGTTTCGATGAGAGGCCACAGATAAAAAAATTGTTAAAGCAAAGAGTTCACCGCTTTTCAATTGATGAGCCATTTTCACTATTCTATAAAGTTTTATGAGATTGTTCTCAATAATATATTTATATAGGCTGAATGGGTACTCAAAATTAATGACGATAAGGAAAATTACAATGCCCAAACATGGTAACTATGCTGTAGAAAAAATAACATTTGATTCACATGGTGATGCAGTGGTTGGCGATTTATATAAGCCAAATACCGATGGAAAACTCCCCGCTGTTATTATTCTTGGGCCATATTCTTTTCAAAAAGAACAGGCACCCACTCAGTATGCGACACGTTTAGCAGATGAAGGCTTTATCACCCTCGCATTTGATCCAAGAACTGTTGGTGAGAGCCAAGGCATGCCACGTCGCCTTGAAAATCCAAAAATGAAAAATGAAGATGTCATTGCTGCAATTGATTACATCTTTACCCGTAACGATGTCGATACCGATAAAATATTTCTATTAGGGGTTTGCCAAGGTGGACCTGAAATGCTGGATATCGCCTCTTATGAAGAGCGTGTCAAAGCCGTTGTTTCTGTTACTGGATATTATCGAGATAGAGAAACTGATTTATTTATGCTTGCGGCAGGTGTTACGGAAAATCCATTTGATGTTGAATCTGCACCAACGATCGAAGAATTAGAAGCCTTATTAGCAATCCGTTTAAAGAAAGCACAGGATGCCAAAGTTCTTTATGAAACAACAGGTGAAGTTATCTATCAACCATTAGTTTCCCCAGACCTCGGTGATCGTGTCAAAGGCTCGAATGCAGGTTTACCTGGCCCAATTATATGGAGCTGGTATGGAGCATGGACGCTAAAAAACTGGGAGAATCGTTATGCAATTATGAGTGATCTTGATCATTTTTCTTATTCAACTGTAGCTGGCGTTGCAAAACTAAATAAACCCGCGCTTATCATTCATTCTGATACCTGTATGAATCCAGCAGCGGCTCGACGTCATTTTGATTCAATTCCAACATCAGATAAAAAGCTTATCTGGGAAAATGGAACCAATCATTTCCAGTATTACGAGCAACCCGATATTGTAGATAGAACAGTTGCACATGCGACAGATTGGTTTTATCAACATCAAAATTAAGATCGAATGCCTTTAGTCGGATATGAAAAGAAAGCACTTTTATCACTCTAATGACAACCAGTTAAGCGATATTAAGTTTTGTAATGGAAAACTCCTTCCTTTAGCAAAGGTAAGAAGTATCCATTTGTGAAGGGAGCGGATTTAAAAATTCTTTATCATTTCCTTGCCGGCTTAGACAGCATCTTTTCAGTGTCCGTTTCTACCTTAAGTTTTACGATTGCCGTATCCATATTAAAAAAACCACCGAATCGGTGGTTTTTCATTAAAATTAATGCACTGCTTCTGCTGAAGACTCTTTATGATCATCATCTTTGGTTTTGGCTAAATTTTTACCCTTGGTTTTTTGAGGATTATTTTTATGTGACTGATAGTAGCAAGCAATTGCAATTCCAGTCCCTAATAATGCTACGGTCTTTAACATGATATACCTCATACTGAATTGAATAACGTCTATTAGGAATAACATTAAATTTCTAATAAAGTATTTCGATATGTGAGTTATGCAAGTTTATGTGAAGCTTTATTACATTTGATTTCAAAGATTCAGATAAATCATCTAAATTTCAGTGTTATGGCTGATTTAAAGTATTTCGGTATTTAACCAAACAGTCACATGGTAAGTTTTTATTATGAGATTTTAATTCCAGCTTAATCATTCTAAAACCATCTAATATTCATCAATCAACACTGATCAAAAATCCTTCTTTAATTTTTGATATCTTTTATATTCGTTCACCCATATAAAAAGCCCATCTTACGATGAGCTTTTCTAAAACATTCATTATGATTTATACCGCAATACGATAAAGTTGATTTTGATTAAGATAGAAAGATGAACCATCAATATTAAATTGACGATCGTCACCAGATTCTAATTCAATCTTTTTCCCTACTTCGACCCAACTCATACCAGTACGGTTGCTTTGTTGTCTTTTTAAAGGAACGATCTTTACGCGAATTTCATCGCCATTTACTGCAGAGGCTATTGTCCAGCCATTTAAAATATTCATTTTTTCACTCAATTGTTTTGAGCTTTTGCAAACAGAGAAGTATTTAACTATTAAGACCAACAGATATATTTTTGGAACTAACGATAAGAAGGCATCTAACCTTAATTTAAACTTTTGATATTTACATCAGCTTGATATTGCAGAAGTCAGAGTTGAAGCCAACCTTCAAGTCTTGCTTATATATTAAGCACATCTGCTTTAGTATTTTTCATAGTACGCTAATTTAACAGATTATGCAACTTAAATAACATTTGATTATTTTAAATTAAAAGTTCCTATTTATAAAATCAATTTGTGATGTTTATGTACAGGCCTATATTTAGGGATTATTTATATCACCATTTAAAACAACACAATACAAATATTTGATATTTTTATAAATATATTTTGTCGATATAAACTCAGTTTAGCCAACATATCTCCACATATGGCTCTCACAACTACCTTAGTGTAAGTGGATTAAAAGGCTATTATCCAGACTCACTTAACAATTTGAGAAGATTATAATGTCATTTAAAAGTTTTTCACAAAATTCAGCTCAAGCAAATTCAGATACTAAAAACGTTGAGCAAACTCCGCCTAAAGACGCGCCACAACCAACTCCTGGTGCTACACCACCTAATCCAAATCAGGACAATAAAGAGGTTAAGCAACCTGATACAAATAAGCCTAAATAACACAAAGGTCTTTTGAAATTTCATAAATAGCTTACCCTGTAGGCTAAAAATGAACAGATCTTAAAGCTTAATCTATAAAAACTTACCGATGTTTGGTAAGTTTTTTTCGTTGTTGGTTATATAAATTCAGACGTTAACTACTAAAATATTCAGCTTTCTCAATGACGTAAAAAAGCCCACAATAGTGCGGGCTTTTTAGATCGGCATGCTGCGATCTCATGCTCAGCGTTAACTGCTTAGGTTTTAAATCTATTTAGAGGGAATACGCAATTCCTGTAACAACCTAAACACTTCCGTTTCGCTTACGGATTCGATCAAAGCTAAGTTAACACAGATCAGCAGATGAAAGCGGATAAAATATATTTGATTACGCTTTATTTAATAAAGTTTCGCCACACTCAATTCAAATCGTGAGTTTGTATAAATATAAAGCCAAAGTTCTCAGTAAAACTTAGAATACCAGCACTCTTTCAAATCCAACAAATTATTTAATTAATTGATTTTAAATAATAATACATTACTATTATCAACATTTAAAAACCCCTACTCTGCACTTTACAAAGAATCGTTTATTTTAATTTTAACCATCTACTGTAAAACCATCAAAAAACCAATGATCTCAAAGAAGATCAGTCATGCTTAGCCTACAAAGCGTAAGCCCACACCTGGTTCAGTCACAATATATTTGGGTTGTACCGCATTATCATTCAGTTTTCCACGCAATTTGGCCACCAAAATTCTTAAATAATGGGTATCTTCCTGATGAGTTGGTCCCCATAAATCACTGAGAATTTGTGGTTGAGTAATCAACTGCCCCTTATGTTGGGCCAATAAAGTCAGCAATTGATATTCCTTACGTGTCAGTGAAATCAGTTGTTGGTTAAGAAATACCTGTCTTTGGGCAAAATCAATTTTTAAAAAACCATCATCAAAAAAAGCGGATTCCACAGCAACGTTTTGAAATTGTCTGAGTAATACGCGGATACGCGCCATAAGCTCCTGAACACTAAAAGGTTTCGTCACATAATCATTGGCGCCAGCATCCAGTAATTTGACTTTCTCCTCTTCATTAGAACGAACCGACAAAACAATCACAGGGACATGCGACCACGCTCGCAACTCAGATAAGACTTCTAGACCATCTAAATCAGGCAGTCCTAAATCTAAAATAATTAAATCAGCGCCTTGTAAAGCCAAAAGCTCTAAGCCCTTTTGACCATTTTCGGCCAGTAGGGTTTTATAGCCTTGTGCTCTAAGTGCAATATCGAGAAACTTACGAATTTGAGTTTCATCATCAATAATCAATACATTGGTCATGGAACTTGTCGATACATTGTGTTCTGGCATGCTATTTCCTAAAATCAATATGTGCACTTATCCAATCTGCTGAATCGGCAATTGCATACGGATGCAGGTGCCTTGATTATTCTTGGCTGAAGATGCCGAAATTTTACCCATATGCGCACCAATAATGGCTTTAACAATGGTTAAGCCCAATCCCGTACCATACTGCCCACGATCGCCACGTTCCATAGTATAGAACATATCAAAAATTCGCTCTCGTTCATCTTCTGGGATACCCAAACCTTGATCGCTAATCGAAATTTCAATTTCGTTTTCATTGAGTTGTAGAACTTTAATGCTGACTGCTTTATGCTCTGGTGAAAACTTGGCTGCATTTTCCAATACATTAAAAATCGCTTGTTCGATCAAAGCCGCATGCACAAATAGGCTCAAGGTTTGCTCTGGTAAATCAACCTCAACAAGACTATGCGGCATATAGCGTTTTAAACGGCGTACCGCTGAACCAATCAATTCATCGACACCAATCCAATCTCGTTTAAGACTTAAACCTTCATGCCCTAGCCGTGTCATATCCAATAAATTCTGAATATAACGATCCAGTCGTTCGCCTTCCAAATGAATGGCTTCCAATAAGCTGTCTTGATCTTGTTCATCCATCGAATGCCGATAATTACTCAAAGTATCAGCTGCACCAATCATAGAGGCTAAAGGTGAACGTAAATCATGAGAGACGGAGGATAACAAGGCCGAACGCAATCTCTCGGTTTCTGAACTGACATTGGCGATTTCCAATGCTTTAGTGAGTTGGGTTCGAGAAATTGCTTGAGCAATATATTCAACCATGGTTTCAGTCAGTTGCTTCTGTTCAGTATTTAAAACCGATACATTTTTAAGAAACTTAACCCCGACCACACCAAAACACTGTTTAGACGCCAATAATGGTAAAAACCACCAATCATTTTCAGTCAAGGTTTGGGTAAACCGTCCCGATGGTTGATGGTTCTTAAATGTCCAATCTGCTGAAATTTTTTCTTTATTGTTAATAACCTCAAGCGATGAGGTTGATGATTCTGGGAAATAAAACCAGATTTCGGCATTTAAATTTTTACTTAAACTATTTTCTGCAATCTCCTGCACTTGTTTTAAATCGATCGCGGTAGACAGTTTTTGACCTAAATCCTGCATAATGCTGTTATAACTATTTGCAGTCTTTAAAGCCGTTACCTGTTCTCTCAGTCTCGATGCCAAACGGCTTGAAATCAGTGCAGCGCCAAGGAAAGCAACCACGGTAATCACACCCTGATGTGCAGAAATTTGTAAGGTAAATTTGGGTGAAATAAAGAAAAAGTTATAAGCAAAAAAGAACAACAGCGCTGAAAGCACAGCGGCCAGCATTCGTGTTTTAGATGCCACAAAAACCACAGCGGTGATAAAAATCACCGAAAGCTCTTCAATCCCTAAATACTTTTCACCTAAACTGGCAATCACAATACTGATCATAGTGGTGGATAACACATAAAACATTTCTCTTAAACTTAGAAATGAATGCGTATCTTGAAAAAATGATTGCTGACGATGTTCTGCAAGAATTGGGACGATACTCAATTCAAAACTTGGCTGGTATTTAAGTAATTGATCAACAAAATTTACGACACCCAATGCAAAGGTCTTACGATGTGATTGTGCCAATACCAAAGTTGAAATCCCTCGATCCATCACATAATCAAACAGCGTTTTTGCATGTTGCTGACCATAAAGGATTTCAGTCATTCCACCCAATTGACGGGTGAGGTTTAAAGCCCGTTCAATTTCTCGACTGGATAAATTGTCTTGTTTTTCGGTTATTTTTGAATCTTTAGAAAAGACCACCACCGTCCAGTTTGCCTGACGATTTTCAGCAATACGACAACCTGCGCGAACTAGAGCCTCTGCCTGTCCATTGCCCTCAATCATAATTAAAATATGATTTTTTAAAGGAATGGGGGCAAGCCCTTGTATAGCAAAATTTTCTCGAACATCGGTATCGACATGACTAGCAACCGTCTGCATTGCCAATTCACGCAATGCGGTCAGATTTGAACTGTTGAAGAATCTTTGCAAAGCTTGTTCAGCTTGCTCAGGTACATAGACTTTGCCCTGATTTAAACGCTCAAGTAATTCATTAACTGGTAAATCAATTAATCGAATATCACGGATCCGTTCAAAGACCCGATCAGGTACGGTTTCAGTCACCCGAATACCCGTAATTTGATAGACCACATCATTTAAACTTTCGAGATGCTGAATATTCATTGTGGTAAATACATCAATACCCGCATCCAGTAATTCATTAATATCTTGCCAACGTTTTTCATGACGACTATTTGGCATATTGCTATGCGCAAATTCATCTACTAAAACAATACTGGGTTTGCTTGCCAGCACAGCATCAAGATCCATTTCTTCAAGAGAATGTCCTTGATACTCAATTGCCTTTCTTGGAATGATCACCAAACCTGAGATGAGGTTTTCAGTTTCAATGCGACCATGGGTTTCAACATAGCCGATCACAATGTTGATCCCTTGCAAAGCCAGTTCGTGCGCGCGCACTAACATTGCAAAAGTCTTCCCCACACCGGGTGCAGCACCTAAAAATATAGTGAGGCGCCCAGATTGATAACGCTGAGTGTGTTGCAGTAAAACATCTGCTTTATTATTTCTATAATCGCTCATCGTCGTCTGCTTGTTTAAAAATTACATCACTGTGGTGTTTCTTTACGACCATTCAATACAGCAAAAAACACAGGCCAGCAAAGAAACACAGTCGTTTGATTCAACTTGAAATATCTACGATCTAAAGCAAAAGAGAGAATATTGTAAATTTATACGAAAATAAAATCCCAATAATGCCCGCTTTTCAACAATCATAGAGAATCAATTACATCAACACTGATTCATTTCGCGTTGATGATTGCAACCCATTTATTGATTTCCAATTTGATCCAAAGCCAAATTTAATTCAAGTACATTGACTCTGGCTTGCCCTAAAATTCCAAATGTCGGTTGTATGCTATTGTCTTGCAGCAACCTTAGCACATCCTGTTCTGGCAAATGTCTTGCTTTGGCAATGCGTTTTACTTGAATCATTGCAGATTGCACACTGATTTCAGGATCAATTCCGCTGCCTGAAGCCGTAACCAAATCTGCAGGAATCGCGCTTTTTTCAACGTGATCCTGTATCACAATTTTGTTTAAACGTTCCTCTACTGCTTTGTGTAAATCAGGATTGGTTCGTGCCATATTACTTCCTGCCATGGCCATTGGATCATAATTGGCAGCAGAAGGTCGTGGATGAAAATATTGTGCTTGTACAAAAGGCTGTGCAACCAGTTTAGAACCGACAACTCGGTCATTTTCAACAATCAAACTGCCATTGGCTTGTTCATCAAAAAGAACTTGTCCCAACCCTGTTGCCGTAGCACTGTAGACAAAACCACATAAACCCAACGCGACAATGGTTAATCCAAACGATGCTCGTGTTAATCCAGCGAATGATGACTCAAGCAATCGATTATTTTCAGTATTCATTTTTATCATCCTCAAAGTTTCTAAAGCGCCAATAGGGGGCTGATCATCAGATCAATCAGCTTGATCGCAATAAACGGCAACACCACACCACCTACACCGTAGATCAGCATATTTCGACGTAATAATTGCGTTGATGTTGAAGGCTTAAACTTCACTCCACGTAAAGCAATTGGAATCAATAATGGAATAATGATGGCATTGAAAATCAGTGCTGAGAGAATTGCACTTTCTGAACTTCCCAAGCGCATCACATTTAAAACTTGCATTTGAGGAATGGCTGCGACAAATAAAGCCGGTAAAATTGCAAAGTATTTGGAAACGTCATTGGCCAATGAAAAGGTGGTCAATGCACCACGCGTAATCAACTGCTGTTTACCAATCTCAACAACCGACAATAATTTGGTTGGATCCGAATCCAAGTCCACCATATTGCCCGCTTCTTTTGCCGCTTGGGTCCCTGAGTTCATCGCCAAACCAATATCTGCTTGTGCCAAAGCAGGTGCATCATTGGTACCATCGCCAACCATAGCGACCAAATGACCTTTATTCTGTTCATGACGAATACAATTTAACTTATCTTCAGGTTTCGCTTCAGCGATGTAGTCATCGACACCTGCTTCCGCTGCAATGGCAGCAGCAGTCAGCGGGTTATCCCCTGTGACCATGACAGTTTTTATACCCATTTCACGTAAGCGAGCAAATTTTTCCTTGATGCCTTGTTTAATCACATCTGAAAGTTCAATCACCCCCAGAATATTTTGATCTTTTGCCACCACTAACGGCGTTGCACCTTTTGATGCAACCTGTTCTACCCGCGTTTTAAGCTCACTATGATGTTCAATATTCTGTGAAGCAAATTTAATAATCGCATCTACTGCCCCTTTACGGATTTGCTGTCCATTTGATAAATTTATACCAGAGATCCGAGTTGCGGCATTAAAGGCAATAAACTCGACCTGTTCAGGTTCAACAATATGCTCCCCTTGCTCTTTTGCCAAAACCACAATGGATTTACCCTCTGGTGTTGGGTCTGCAAGTGAGGTCAATATCGCAGCTTGACGAAGTTCTGATTCAGTCACTCCAGTCAGTGGGAAAAATGCTGTTGCCTGACGGTCACCATAGGTGATGGTTCCTGTTTTATCGAGTAACAATACATCTACATCACCCGCCACTTCGACAGCTTTACCCGATTTGGCAATCACATTGGCTTTTAACGCCCGATTCATCCCCGCAATACCGATTGCAGGCAACAAGCCACCAATGGTGGTTGGAATTAAACACACCAACAAAGCCACCAAGAGAATCGGGTTAATTTCAATTTTTAAGAAATGCCCAATAAAAGGTAAACTCACCACCACTGCGATAAAGGTCACAGTCATCACAGTCAGTAAAATACCCAGAGCGATCTCGTTTGGTGTTTTCTGACGATTGGAACCCTCAACCAAAGCAATCATTCGGTCAAGAAAGCTATTACCCGCTTCAGCCGTCACTTGCACCACGATACGATCGGTTAAAACTTTAGTTCCCCCAATCACACCCGATTTATCGGTACCTGCTTCACGTAAAACGGGTGCTGACTCACCTGTTACCGCAGCTTCATTAATAGTCGCAAAACCATGAACAATTTCACCATCCGCAGGCACCAGTTCCCCAGCACGGACTTCAATCAGATCATTCATTTTTAATAAGGTTGCAGCGACTTGTACGCCCTCTCGATCATCCTTAGAACTGAGTCGACGTGCGGTTAAGTTTTGACGCGCTTGTCTTAAGGAGGAGGCTTGACCTCGACCTTTGGCTTCGGCAATCGCTTCAGCATAATTGGCAAATAATACGGTGATAAATAAAATCAACGTCACCACTAAACCAAATACAGTATCAGCTTGACCCGTTAAAGTACTGACCAGTGTGATGAGGGTGCCTAGCCATACAATCGCCATCACTGGATTTTTAATTGCATGTTGTGGCAACAATTTAATCAAGGCATTTTTCCAAGCTTCACCTTGAAATAAAGTTGATGATTTATTTTGCGTAGATTGTTTTGAATGATTCATTTTATTCACCCTAGCCTTGTACCAATAACAGCTGATCAGCGATCGGTCCTAAAACAAGGACTGGCATAAATTGTAATAAGGTCAACATCACCACAATAGCAATCAGAGTGAAAGCAAAGGTTGGCGTTTCCACTTTTAAACTACCACTACTTTCAGGGGCTTGACGCTTTGCAGCTAAACGAGCAGCAATCATTAAAGGAATGATCAATGTTGGAAAACGTCCAAGTAGTAAAGCGATGACACAGCTCACGTTCCACCACACGGTATTGTCCGCTAAACCTTCAAAACCAGAACCATTATTGGCAAAGGCCGAAACATACTCATACAACACTTGTGAAATGGCATGATATTGCGGATTGCTATTGCCTGTAAGTTCAGGGAAAAACAAAGCAACTGAGCTTAAACCGAGAATCGTAATCGGCTGAATCAAAATCACCACAGCAAGTAATTTGATTTCCCCTGCTTCAATTTTGCGGCCAAATAATTCAGGTGTACGACCTGTCATCAAACCTGCAATAAATACAGCCAAAAACAGATAGATCATAAATTGCTGTAAGCCACAGCCGATCCCGCCCCAAATCGCATTAATCAGCATATTCGCCAGCGCCACTAAACCTGTTAATGGTGATGCAGAGTCATGCATCATATTGACGGAACCATTGTTGACCTGTGTGGTTATGGCGGCCCACAATGCGGAAGATGCTTCACCAAAACGCACTTCCTTTCCTTCCATGGCATAAATTTGCATCGCGGAAGATGATAGGCTTTCAGACCAAATCGCCGCTGTAGCTGAAACAACCGACATCAGCAACATTGAGCCAAAAACAAAGCCAGCAAATTTTGCGCGTTTGGTTAAAAAACCCAACATAAAAATCACTGCGACAGGGATAAGTAGAATCGCGATCATTTCTAAGAAATTTGAAAATGGGGTTGGATTTTCCAATGGCGCACTACTGTTAGGTCCATACCAACCACCACCATTACTACCCAATTGCTTAATCGCAACCATGGGTGCAACAGGCCCAAGTGGAATTTTTTGAGTTTTCAATTCAGTGGTTTGGTCAATGACTTGAACTTCTGGGCCACCTTGAAAGGTTGATGGTACACCTTGGCTATTGAGTAATAATGACCAAATCATGCATAACGGAATTAAAAAACGAAAGGTTGGACGGATCACGTCGGCCCAATAATTACCCACATTGATTTTTTCAACTTTATTTTGAAAGCTTAGGTTTTGATCTGCTTCTGACAAAGCATTCGATTGCGGATAAAACAAGGCACGTACGGTTGCCACCACTATTGCCAAACCCATCATTGGCGTAATGATTTGCAATCCAACAATTCCAACCATCTGTGATAAATATGACAGTTGCGCCTGACCTGAATAGTGCTGTTGGTTGGTATTGGTCAGAAATGAAATCATGGTATGCAGGGCTAAATCCCATGACATATTCGGCGCATTGTTTGGATTGAGTGGCAAGCTTGCTTGACACATAAACAACACCCAAGTCACCAATCCAATGACGATACAGCTCGCCACAAAGCTAAGTGAATAGGTCTTCGCATTCATCCCTTGATCAGGATGTGTACCCAAAACACGATAAATTGGTTTTTCAATCCAGTTAAAAACGCGATCAACTTTCATCGCTTTGTTTTGCATGATACAGGCAAGATATTTCCCTAAAGGAAAAGCCAGAAGTACCACAATCGCCAAGACTAAAATAAATTCTAGCATGACATTTCCCCCCAACTTGATTGGCTCAAATTAAAAATGTCGATATTGCAATGATTTATATGTTTTTGAAGTACGCATAATTTTGGATGCTGTACTTGTTGATGCGCTATATATTTAGCACTCATCTTTTTCATCCTAAACGCTGGGATATTCCACAACTCAGTATCCGCAAATACCCCGTAAACTCTCTATTTACAGTCAGATCAGCTGCGTAAAAATTTCGTAAAATTTTGTCTTTTTTGATTTATAAACAGCGTTAAATACATTACAAAGGTTCAAATTTTAGAACGCTTGTTTATTTTATTTATGGAAAATTTTGAACTACTTAAAGCATTGTTTTTGGGGTTAATCGAAGGCTTAACTGAATTTTTACCTATCTCAAGTACAGGACATCTGATCTTATTTGGTCATCTTATTGATTTTCACTCAGATTCTGGACGCGTATTTGAAGTGGTGATCCAATTGGGCGCAATTTTGGCCGTATGTTGGCTGTATCGACAAAAAATCATCGAACTAATTCGCGGCTTTTTTTCTGGCGATGTTGCAGCCAGACGTTTTGCGATTAATGTCTTAGTTGCTTTTATTCCTGCTGTAGTGATTGGTGTCTTAGCAGTAGATTTTATTAAACAAGTGCTGTTTAGTCCTTTGGTTGTGGCTTTTGCTTTAATTATCGGGGGCTTTATTATTTTTGCTGTAGAAGCCAGAAAGTTTGAACCTAAAACCATTGAAGCCACAGACATTACCTTAAAACAAGCAATTCTGGTTGGATTTGCCCAATGTCTTGCCATGATTCCGGGAACATCACGTTCAGGCGCCACCATTATTGGTGGGATGTTGTCTGGTTTATCACGTAAAGCGGCAACCGAATTTTCTTTTTTCCTTGCAATGCCAACCATGTTAGGTGCTGCAACCTATGATTTAATTCGAAATGCAGATGTTTTAACCTCAGATAACCTGATTAATATTTCAGTGGGGTTTGTTGCTGCATTTATTGCTGCGCTTTTGGTGGTAAAAGCTTTGGTCAAATTTGTTGAAAAACATACATTGAGAGTGTTTGCTTGGTACCGTGTGGTATTGGGTATTATTTTATTGTTTGTGTTTTTATAATCATGTGAATTAATAGCAGATAAGTTTAAGTCTGCTCATGTTATTTTTTATCGTATTGACCCACTTACCTTGTGGGTCTTTTTTTGCTTAGATGCTTATATTTAGCTGTGATGGTTATTTAACAGACTTCTTTTATCAATCATTTTTAAAAGCATAAATCAACATAAAAGCGCCCTCATCCTAGCCTTCTCCCAGCGGGAGAAGGAACTTTCAATACCGATATGATTCACTCCACATGATCATTTTTTGATTGATGAAAAATCTTTAAGAGTAAATATTAAAAGACTGAAAAACTAAGACTAAAATCCTCATACTGTCTATATAGACAAATTATCAACTTAGATAAAACCACTCAATTGTTTATATATTTCATCAAGCCTTTGACGATCTAATGCTCAAGTATTTTCATCTTCAGCAAGATCTTCAAATTGTATTTCATCATTGATGCCTACTTGATAACCAAAATCATTTTGGCTATTAAAACCATATTGGCTTTCATTGTCATATGAGTTGCTATAACTGTTTTGTTGATCAAATTTTGCAAGGGAGGCTTTAATATTTGAACGTGGATGGCGTGTAGGCAGAACAGTAGAAATTGAATGTTTATAGATAATTTGCATTTGCCCTACACTGTTTCTCAATAACACAACGTATGAATCAAAAGATTCAATATGCCCCTGTAATTTAATCCCATTGGTCAGAAAAATAAAAACTGGAATATGTTTTTTTCGGAGAGAATTTAACAATGGATCTTGTAAAGTTTGAATTTTAGACATATTAATCTCCCAAAACTTTTAAATACTAAAAAATATCGTTCTTAAATAAAATTTATAATTAGACGCATCCTGCGAATTTTACTTTCCTGATCAAAATAGACGAATAAACTATGTCATCTATCCCCTAATCTTTGAATTTCAACGTAAATATTTATATAGTTTACTTACTAGGTGTAGCAGGCATCATCATTTTTGAATGATCCATCTTCATCATCACATGCGCCATATCGACCCCGCTCGATTGCGCGTTTTGCGCCATATCTGATGAATGTACATGCTGTCGTTCTGCATGATCATTATTGGGCTTTTTGGCTTCATTCTGTGCATTACAAGGCTTTAGAGAACATTGCATTTGCATTTTTACTGCTGCTTGAGGATCCGTTTTATTCGGTATTTTAGAAGCATCTGCCCAAGATTGAGTTGCAATCATTAGCGTACCCATACAAAACACTTTTATTAAACTTCGATGTAAAATCACTCGCATTTGTACCTCTCCAAGCTTGAGATTCTTACTCGTACAATAAAGCGCCCTATTGAACATTAAGATGACTTGAAAGTGACATTTATGTAATCTATACCTTTCTTTAGTTTTTATCACGCTATTATATTTTTAAAGAGTATTCTAGGAATCAAACATGAGAATATTATTAGTTGAAGATGAGCAAAAAACTGGGGACTACCTTAAACAAGGTTTATCTGAAGCGGGTTATATTACTGACTGGGTTACAGATGGACTCACAGGTAAACAATATGCGCTTTCTGAAGATTACGATGTCATCATATTAGATGTGATGCTACCTGGTGTAGATGGCTGGCATATTATAGAAGCTGTCCGTAAAAATGGAAAAACCATGCCCATTTTATTCTTGACAGCGCGAGATCAAATTGAAGACCGCGTAAAAGGCTTAGAGTTGGGTGCGGATGATTATCTGGTAAAGCCTTTCGCTTTTGCTGAACTTCTCGCGAGAATAAAAAGTTTACTGCGTCGAGGACAACAAAGAGAAGACAGTAACTTAATTAGTATTGCCAATCTAGAACTTGATATCAGAAAACGACGTGTAACGCGTGAAGGACAACGTATCGACCTGACTGCGAAAGAGTTTGCGTTGATGGAATTATTTATGCGTAGACGTGGAGAAATTTTGCCTAGAGCACTGATTGCCTCTCAAGTCTGGGATATGAACTTTGACAGTGACACTAATGTTGTCGAAGTTGCGATTAAACGTTTAAGAAATAAAATTGACAGTAACTTCACCCCTAAACTGATTCAGAATATTCGAGGTATGGGGTATGTGCTTGAGGTAGAAGATGAGGCGTAAGCTGTTCAATGCGATCAGTTTTCGAATCGCCATTATTTTTTCCCTCTCCACTGTAACGATTTTAATTATCATGGGCTTCGTGATACACCTCGGAGTCACACAACACTTTGAAAGTGAAGATCGGGTATTACTCGAAGGAAAAATTCAGCTTATACAAAATCTATTAAAACAACATCCAACCAACTCGAAAGAACTCAATGTAGCATTAAAAGATTCTCTCATTGGACATGATAATCTGATTGTGCAAGTTGAACGGCCTGTGAATCAAATTGTATTTAATTCCGCACAAATGGCGATCGCACCACAAGTCATTGCGAATCCAGATCTGGATCAATGGATTAGATGGGAAGTCCAAGATAAAAATTATCGTGGACTGGTCTATCAAAATATTTTTGAAGACGATGAAGATGCACAATCTACCCAAATTATTGTTGCAATTGATACTTCAGAACACATGCTTTTTTTAAATGAATTTAAACATCAGCTATTTTATATTTGTTTAATTGCCGCACTGTGTTTAATGTTTTTAGGATGGTTTGCTGTTTGGCGTGGATTGCGCCCGATCAAAAAAATAGCCAAAGTTGCAGAAAGCATTTCTGCTCAGAATTTGTCTGAACGTTTAGAAGTCGAGAATACCCCAACAGAACTAAAATCATTAACCATCGCATTTAATGAAATGCTGGATCGTTTAGAATCGGCTTTAGAAAAACTTTCCGACTTTTCATCGGATCTTGCGCATGAAATTCGTACCCCGATCAACAATCTAATGACGCAAACACAAGTATGTTTATCCCGCAGTCGAGATATCGATGCCTATAAAGAAGTCTTATTTTCAAATTTAGAAGAATTTGAACATCTGGCAAGAATCGTTTCAGATATGTTGTTTTTGGCAAAAGCAGAAAATGGCCTTAACCTTAAAAACCTACAAACCATTTATCTATATGAAGAATTCAACACTTTATTTGAGTTTTATGATGCTTTAGCAGCAGAAAAAAATATGATGTTTCACCTCTTTGGTAGCGGAAAGGTCAATGCAAATATTGCGATGTTGCGCCGTGCGCTGAGTAATTTAATCTCCAACGCAATTAAATATGGTAAGCCGAACTCTGTCATTCAGATTAAATGTCAACAAACAGAAAATCACACCAGTTTTTCAATTGAAAATGAAGGTCCTACATTATCCCCTGAACAACTGTCTAGATTATTTGACCGTTTCTATCGAACAGATGCCTCTAGACAACGAGTTGAAGATGGTACAGGTTTAGGTCTTGCGATCACCAAGTCTATATTGACGCTACATGGTGCAACTATCCAAGCAGAATCACGAGATGGTTTAGTGATCTTCACCATTATTTTTAAAAATGAATATCTACCAACATGATATGCCTAGCAAAAGTACCATAAATAAAAATCACATCTTTCAAGCAGCTGGTAAAAACACAGCTGCAAAAAGTTGAACAAGATCCAATATTAAAAATCTTAATTTTTTTCCGACTAATACATATTCAATTTATTCTAAAAATCTTTTAACATCATCAATTGTTTAGATTACCTAAATAACAAAAGTGTAATTTTAAAGTCATTCTAATGTATATCATCCTCTTCAATAATTAAGGTCTACACACAACAGTAAAAGGAATATTCAATGAAATCCTCTCCAAATAACATGACCAAACTACGTAATGCTCTCTTCACTGCAGTGATGCTCATTACTGCGACCAATGCTATGGCTCATGTTGATTTAAGCAGCAGTACACCTGCAATGAATGCATCCATTACAACTGCACCTAAAAGTTTAGTGCTTAATTTTAGTGGAGAAGTGATGTTAATGAATATTAAGTTACTGGATGCACAACGAACTAATATTCCACTTAACTATAAAGTGAATCATGATCTAAAAAAAACATTTACTGTTCCAGTTCCCATGCTTAAAAAAGGCAAATATTTCGTTGTTTGGACAACAATGGGCAAGGATGGGCATAACATGAACAATGAATATAGTTTCACAATTAAATAAAAACTAAAGAAATTGAATATTGATGAACAACATTTCATGAAGTGACTGAACTGTTGTTAGGGTGTGTTGACATTTCATCAATGGCCTATGCGGTCTTAAACAAAGGCGAATTGTCAACAGACTCCAATAAAGGAAAAGCGATAATGTCCGAATTCTGGATCTGGTCAACTTGGCTAATAAAAGTTAGCTTATATTTAAGTACTGCTTTTATGATTGGTGGTGCTTTTTGTTATTTTTTACTCTGGCGTTATACCAGCATCAAACCTATACTGCTTAAATATATAAGCTTAGGTGCAGCGTTAGGTCTGCTTGCAAGTACTTTAGGCTTTTTTATTTTGGTTGGTAGCTTTGCCAACACTGGTCTTTCCGGCATTTTTGATCAAACCTATATCAATATCCTTTTAAATACAGACACTGGGCAAATACACATTGTCAGAATCATCAGTTTTGCCTTGATTTTGCTTATTTTAACGATCAAATTGGTTAAACAAACCACCCATATTGCCACTTTAGAAAAAATATTATTTAGCATATCACTTGTCCCGATTCTTTATAGCTTTTCTCAAATAGGGCATGTCACCAACTTACCAATTTTTGCCCAGATTCTACTCGGCATTCATGTTTTTTTCATGTCGTTATGGATGGGCTCACTCTATCCATTATGGAAAATGAGCCATAAAATCAGTGGGCGATCGTTAAGAAAACTCATGGAAGCATTTGGGCGAATTGCAGCCTTTGTTGTCGGAATCTTAATTCTCTGTGGTATCACCATTGCACTGTTATTATTTAAAGATTTAAATACTTTAATCTATACCTCATACGGTCATGGCTTTACTCTCAAACTCGCATTAGTGGGGAGTATTTTATTACTTGCCGCTTTCAATAAATGGTTTCTTACCCCACGACTTGAAGAACCCTTATTTGCTCAATATCTGGGTTATGCGATTTTATTTGAAATGTATCTGGGTTTATTGATTCTACTCACTACCAGCTACATCACAACAGTGGTTGGGATTGATTAAAAATATGGATATGAATAAACATCTAGAGTATAGCTTTAGATGATTTTTCAAATGAGATGAAACCTTATAAGTCATTGAATTCAGAACATTATCTTGCGCTATAAACAAAACAATGTATTGTTCTTTCCCAGATAAAAAATGATCATGTTGAATAAATTATCTGGGTATTGAAAGTCCCTTCTCCCTCTGGGAGAAGGCTAGGATGAGGGCGCTTTTATGTTGATTGATGCTTTTAAAAATGATTGATAAAAGAAGCCTTATATATCAGCAATAATGAACTAGGATTAAAATAAAGGAGATCCGCAAACCATAAGTCAAAAAATATTTTATTGGTCTATGTTCACAAACTAAATTTTTATTTGCAACAATGGCTTATAAAAACTGGAATTGTTTTACTTGACCTTACCATTATGTCAAAGTTTAGGATTTAGATCATGGAATAAGACTTATAGGTATGACTTATGGAAAATAGATCTCATGATCGTGTTTCTGATTTGAAAAGCAGTTTACAAATCAAAGGTATGAGCTGTGCAAGTTGTGTCAGTCGAATAGAAACAGCACTTAAAAAAGTCGATGGCGTAACCCAAGCATCTGTGAATTTAGCCACTGAACGTGCAGAAATTACATCTTACACTCCCATTGACCGAGAGGCATTGATCAAAGCTGTTGAACATGCTGGATATGAAGTTGCTGATGCAGCCACTGAGTTGTCTATTGATGGAATGACCTGTGCCTCATGTGTCAGTCGTGTTGAAAAAGCGCTAAAAGCCGTTCCCGGTGTCAAAGAGGCTAATGTAAATCTTGCAACTGAACGTGCAACAATCACGGGCACTGCCAATGTTGCAGCTTTAATCGCAGCGATTGATAAGGCGGGTTATGATGCCAAAGAAATTCAAACCGCTATCCCAGATCAAACAGAACACTTAGAGAAAAAAGATCAAGAACGCGCTGAACTAAAACGAGACCTTATACTTGCCACTATTTTTGCATTACCTGTTTTTATTTTAGAAATGGGTTCGCACCTTATTCCGGGCATGCACCATCTGATTGCTCAGACCATCGGGATACAAAATAGCTGGTATTTACAGTTTATTCTAACCACACTGGTTTTGGTGATTCCCGGACGAAGATTCTATATACACGGATTACCGGCTTTATTGCGTTTAGCCCCAGATATGAACTCGCTGGTTGCTGTAGGTACCTTGGCAGCATATCTATTTTCCATTGTCGCGACATTTATACCCCGTATCTTACCGGCTGGAACGGTTAATGTTTATTATGAAGCCGCTGCGGTTATCGTTGCCTTAATTTTACTCGGTCGTTTTCTTGAAGCAAAAGCCAAAGGACGTACTTCTGAAGCCATTCAACGTTTAGTTAGTTTACAAGCTAAAGTGGCACATGTTTCTCGTGATAATCAAATTGTAGATATTCCAATCGACCAAGTTGTGGTGGGTGACTTTATTATTGTCAAACCGGGTGAACGTGTTCCTGTTGATGGAAAAGTCGTTGAAGGCAAAAGCTTTGTAGATGAGTCAATGATTACCGGTGAACCGATCCCTGTCGAGAAAAAAATAGACAGTGAAGTGGTCGGTGGCACTATCAATCAAAATGGAACATTAAGCTTTAAAGCTGTCGCTGTAGGCGGCGAAACTATGCTTGCACAAATCATTCGTTTGGTTGAGCAGGCACAAGGTTCAAAAATGCCGATTCAAGCTGTAGTTGATAAAATCACCTTATGGTTTGTACCAGCTGTAATGGCTGCCGCTGTACTGACATTCTTAATCTGGCTTATTTTCGGTCCTTCCCCTGCTTTAACTTTCGCTTTGGTCAATGCCGTTGCTGTACTGATTATTGCCTGTCCTTGTGCAATGGGATTGGCAACGCCAACCTCGATTATGGTCGGGACAGGTCGTGGTGCTGAACTCGGCGTATTGTTCCGTAAAGGCGAAGCATTACAATTACTTAAAGATGCCAAAGTTGTTGCTGTAGATAAAACAGGGACATTAACCGAAGGCCATCCTGTACTTACAGATTTTGAAGTCACTGAATTTTTTCAACGTGATCATGTCTTAAGCATGGTGGCAGCCGTTGAATCTCGTTCTGAGCATCCGATTGCCAAAGCCATCGTAGATGCTGCAATCAAAGAAAATCTGACCTTACCCAAAGTGAATCAATTTGATTCTGTGACAGGTATGGGGGTCTATGCAAATATAGATGAAAATGGAGACATTCATATTGGTGCAGATCGCTATATGCTACAACTTAATATTGATATTTCACCTTTTACAAGTACAGCACAACGTTTAGGTGACGAAGGTAAATCACCACTTTATGTAGCAATCAATGGCAAGTTGGCAGGGATAATTGCAGTTGCGGATCCGATTAAATCAACCACGCCAAGTGCAATTAAAGCCTTACATCAACTCGGTCTTAAAGTTGCGATGGTGACTGGTGATAATGCCCGAACTGCACAAGCGATTGCTCGCCAGTTAGGGATTGACGAAGTGATTGCGGAAGTTCTACCTGAAGGAAAAGTAACAGCGGTACAAAGCCTTAAAGCAAAATATGGCAATATTGCATTTGTCGGTGATGGGATCAATGATGCACCCGCTTTGGCTGAAGCCGATGTTGGTCTTGCGATTGGTACAGGTACGGATGTTGCGATTGAGTCGGCAGATGTTGTATTAATGTCAGGTAACTTGCAAGGTGTTGCCAACGCCATTGCATTATCTAAAGCCACTATCGGCAATATTCATCAGAATTTATTCTGGGCATTTGCTTACAATACCATGCTGATTCCAGTTGCCGCTGGGCTACTCTATCCTGCTTATGGAATCCTGCTTTCGCCAATATTTGCAGCAGGTGCAATGGCTTTATCCAGTGTATTCGTGTTGGCCAATGCCTTACGTTTACGTCGTTTTCAACCCGTTTCTACTTTCGAGTAGAAGCTTGTAGAGAGAATCACAATGAATATTGGAAAACTATCTCAAACTGTTGGAATATCTGCCAAAATGATTCGTTATTATGAACAGATTGGTCTGATTCCAGCCGTGGGTCGAAGTAATGCTGGGTATCGCTCCTATTCTGACCAAGATGCTGAACGGCTAAAGTTTATTCGAAGTTCAAGATCGCTTGGATTTTCAGTTGCAGAGATCGCGGATCTTTTAGATTTGTGGAACAATAAAAATCGACACAGTGCAGATGTAAAGCAACTCGCACTCTCGCATATCGAAAAATTGGAAATCCGTATTACGGAATTACAAAAGATGACCAATACTTTGCAAAATTTAATCAATTGTTGTGCTGGTGATCATCGACCGAATTGTCCGATTCTTGAGGGATTGCAAAAACAAGATATTGAACTTCAAGAAAGCTACCATCAAAATGATTCTCTCTCTGTTTCACCACTTGCACAGCAAAAAGCTAAATAGGATTTAAAATCCTTCCCCTTGAGAAGTTAATACTTCTCACCTTTGTCAAAGGAGGGGGTACTGCCCTGTATTACAGTGAATAGTTTTAATTCATTTGCTTAGGTGATGCATACCCCTTGCTCTACCACATTCTTGTGCTACAAACAAAGCAATGCTTTGTTTTTGCTCAGATGAAAAGAGACTTGCACTGCCACACCTTACTGTGAAAAATTTATATCTAAGTTGCGTAGGCGATACCTTACTTTTGAAAGATCAAAAGTAACAAAAATCTTTCGTCTGGCGAGGGGTACATCCTATACCCCCGCCAAACGGCGACATCCTTGTCGCCATACGATAGCCACACCCTATAGGATTCATTGGTTAAAAAAACGGAAGCGGCTTAATTTATATTCAGTTTATTATTCGGTAATGCCTCATCTTGCACTGCCACACCTTACTGTGAAAAAATTATATTTAACTTGCGTAGACGATACCTTACTTTTGGAAGATCAAAAGTAACAAAAATCTTTCGTCTGGCGAGGGGTACATCCTATACCCCCGCCAAACGGCGACATCCTTGTCGCCATGCGGTAGCTACACCATGTAGGTTTCAATGATTTAAAAAGTCAAAAGTGGTTTGATTAAAGTGAGTGAATATTACTCTAGAGTTAGCGCTGCCTAAACTTAAAATGAAAAGTTTGATTTATATTCGACTAATTATAGTGCAAGGTATAATTAACCAATGTGGTCAGCTTTTGCGTATCTACAGCGCCTTTCTTGGAAAAATACTGCATGGTGTAATACAGTGTTGCTGCATCAAAATTTGATTTGACTGTACTTTTTGCCTGTGTTGCCCAAGGTTCAGAAAAATCAACTTTGTTGTTTTGATCTGTTAACACTTTAAGAAACACAGGAGATGTAGCTGAAGCGTCTAAGGCTTTGTTCACCAATAAAGTCTTATCCATTGCATCCAAGTCAACTGCAACATTTGGGCTAAGATGTACCCCTTTAAAAGCTTTTGTTGTGGCTACATCACAGACTGGACTACCCGCAGTATCGGTTAAGAAAAAGGTAATGCCCGTTGATGTATAGATTTGACTTGGTAGTAATGTCTTTAACCTAACACTTAAATCTCTAGCATCATTTTTTCCAAGCGTACCCAGTTCTAAGGTACACGTTTCATCAACGATGCTGCCACTGATTTTGATTGTCCCATCTACAGCATACACACTCGTGCATATTAAACTTGAAGCTTGGGCAATGAGTGCGGATAAAGTTAGCATTTTCATAGAGTAACCCACATAGACGTTTAACCAGCAACACAATGTAACGATCATGTTGCTTAGATTACGGGGCAAGGCAACAATCATATAAATGAACACATCTCAATATATGTGAACCTCATTGATGTTTATTTTAAACTTGCTGCTGACTTTGAATTTGCCAGTCATTTAAAATAAAAAATATCCTGACAAAAATATGCCAATGTCACAATATGTGTTGATTGAGTTTTTTTCACAACAATGCTTTCCTTATGGTTCATTTATTTAAAATTCAAAAATTTAAAAAAATGAAATCGCAAAAACATGACAAAATTGTAATTTTTAAAGATCTCTTTCATAAATCAAAAAATGATCATGTTAAGTGAATCATATTGGTATTGAAAGTTCCTTCTCCCGCTGGGGGAAGGCTAGGATGAGGGGCTTTTATATTGAATTTTGGGTTAGCACTGCCCAGCTTAAATTGCAAAGTTTTAATTCATTTGTGTAGGCGAGCCTTACTTTTGAAAGATCAAAAGTAACAAAAATCTTTTGCTATGCGAGGGGTACGTCCTATACCCCCGCCCAGCGGCGACATCCTTGTCGCCTTGCGATAGCTACACCGTGTAGAATTCAATGATGAAGAGCGGTTTAATTTCTGCTTAGTTGATTTATATCACTCCGCTAATTCGGTTTCATTCGATTTTAAACCCATAAAAAAACTGCAATCGCGTAACGATTGCAGTTCCATTTTTTAAACAGTTCTAGCTTATTTCAGACTATAGGCAATCACATAGTCACCATGATCAGGAGATTGTCGAGCACCACCCGCAGTGACCATCACATATTGCTTACCTGTTTTAGGTGAAACATAGCTGATCGGTGTTCCTTGGCTACCGACAGGTAAGCGTGATTTCCACAACTCTTTACCTGAAGATGAATCCAAGGCACGTAAGTAGTAATCTTGCGTTGCTGCAAAGAACACTAAACCACCTTGTGTTGCCATTGGTCCACCAATGGTAGGCATACCAATCGGTGCTTTTAATCCCATTTTTACCCCCATAGGTCCAGTGTCTTCGACTGTTCCCATCGGTACTTGCCAAGCGATCTGACGTGTTTTCATATCAATCGCAGTCATGGTGCCATAAGGCGGTTTTTGACATGGAATATTCAACTTCGACCAGAAGCGATCTTTATTGACTTTATAGGGTGTACCTTTCATCGGTACAGCGCCCATACCTGTATTGACCTTTTCACCACCATTTGCCTGAATTGCCAAATCTTCAGGTGTTTGTTCAATCAATTGAATCCATAAACCTAAACGCATGTCGTTGACAAACATATATTGATGGCTTGGATCAAAGGCTATACTGCCCCAGTTCATACCACCCAAAGAGCCTGGAAAACTTAAAGATTTATCTTTACCCGGTGCAGTATATAAGCCTTCATAACGCATAGATTTAAAGCCGATACGACACATAAGCTGGTCAAACGGTGTTGCGCCCCACATATCCGATTCAGTCAAAGTTTGATTACCAATTTGTGGCATTTCAACGGAACGTGGTTGAGTTGGGCTATATTGTTCACCAGGGATATCCGCAGCTTTCACTGGTTGTTCAATCACTTTGGTTAATGGTTTGCCTGTTAAGCGATCCAATACAAAGAATTGTCCCGATTTGGTTCCAATCACCACAGCAGGTTGATTCTTACCATCTTGCATTGGGAAATCGACCAAGCTTGGTTGCATCGGTAAATCAAAATCCCATAAGTCATTATGGACAGTTTGATAGACCCATTTTTCTTTACCTGTTGTTGCATCTAAAGCCAATATGGATGAATTGTATTTATGATCCAAAGGTTGACGGTTGCCTCCCCAAACATCCACAGATGAGCTACCCATTGGTAAAAATACCGTGTTCATTTTTGGGTCATATGACATTGCAGCCCAAGAGTTTGCTGAACTGCGTTTATAAGTTTCGCCTTCTTTTAACACATAGTTTGGATCAGGATTACGTGGATCAAATGCCCAGCGCAATTGACCTGTGATCACATCATAAGCACGAATCACCCCACCCGGCATATCTGCGGCAAGGTTATCTGCAATACGACTACCCACCACAATCACTGTGCCCGCAATAGTCGGTGCAGAAGTCACTTCAAAACGTGGTGCGGTGGTTCCCTCACCCAAGCCTTTGAGTAAGTCAACCGTTCCATCAACACCGAAATCTTTACAACGCTCGCCCGTGTCAGCATTGACCGCAATTAAACGGCCATCTGGTGTGTTGGTATAAACACGGCGTAGACAAGCGGTATTATTAGCAACAGCTTGAACAGGTGTTGCACCTGCCAAAGTCGGTTGGGTCAATGCTTGGGTTGAATCGAAGTAAGCCACACCACGACAACGTTCCCATGCATCCGATTTAGAGTTTACTTCGGCTTTCCAAAGCTGTTTACCTGAGTCAGCCTCTAAAGCAAAAATATTGTTATGTGGTGTACATAAGAAAATCTTGTTGCCCACCTGTAAAGGGGTCATTTGATCTTCTGCACCATTGCCTGAACCCGTGGTGAAATCACCTGTACGAAAACGCCATGCTTCTTTGAGTTGATGGACATTATCACGGGTAATTTGATCAAGTGCAGCAAAGCGACTGCCGCCTGCATCCTGACCATAATTCTGCCAATTGCTTTGTTTCATGTCCGCTTGAACAGGAACCAATGGCAATGCCTGACCAGTTGCGGCAACCGTTGGATGTGGTTGGAACATTTGATAAAGTCCAATCAGCATGCCTAAAACCGTGAGTGCACCTAAGCCAAAAGCTGGCAAGCTCGCACTCGGTTGAAACTGGTAACGACGAATCGCGGGCAAAGTAAACATCAATGCAGCAAATAAACCTGCTGGAAACATCAGTCTTGAAAATAAAGGCCAAAATTCCCAACCTGCATCTAGCAATGACCAGATGATGGTGCCCACAAAAACCAAACTAAATAACCAGACACCGAGCGTTTTTTTCTTAAATATAAATATCGCTGATGCCAGTGTGAATACACCAGAAATCACGAAATAGCATGATCCTCCAAGTGTTACCAGCTTAGCACCACCAACGGTAAAGAATAGCCCTGTCACAAGTAAAGCCAAAGCTAATATAAAACACCATATTTTTAATACGGTATGTGTCCTTGTAGACTCAGTCATAGGTCATACTCCTAGATTAGAAATTCACACGCATACTCAAACCAGCAACCCATGCATCATCCACTTCTTTTACACCCGCAGGCTGATGGATATATTGTAGGTTGGGTCGTAGCATGACCGCAGGTGACCATTGATAGGTATAGTTCAATTCAACATTGAGCTCATCACGTTGCACAGGCACATAATCTGTTGCAAACCTATCGTACTGGTCATAGCCACGGCTGTTGTTGGTTGCAATTTGGCGATCTTTATAACGATCATTGACCATGTAATTTGCAATACCAAATCCGATTGAATCATTTGGGCGACTGCCAAAAGGCCCTTTGTACCAGAAAGCAAGTTGTTGGGTACTTTGTACTGCCGTGGTGGCTTTATCATTGACCACAGCATTAAAGCTTATGAACAAACCACGTTTAGGATCTTGGCCTTTTTGGCTCAGTTGTTGTTGTGCATTGAGCCAAAAACTATGTTTGCTATCATGCACCTTGCCTGCAATCGCAATATCATTGGCTTCTGCTGTCGAGTACAGCGCGCCGACTTTATACTCGCCTGCTAAACCATCAAATGCTGCTAGTTTTGGACGCCATGCCAGCTCTACTGGAATAGTGGCACCTTTAACATTTCGCATATCCAAGTTAAAACCATCGTTTTTACCAGTTTTAATGTTGTCAGGATTGACTTCATAAACACCGACACCCAGTGTCCACTCAGGTGCAAATTGGTACTTCACATTGGTTCCCCATAAACCTACGGGTAAGTTGTACCAAATTGAACCAATGGATTTACCCAGTTGTCCGCCACAAAGTAATAAGTTTTGGAATTCACATTGTGAACCATTAAAGTCATCCGACATGCCCATACGCCCAATCTTGAATTGAACTGTATTGTCAGCAAAGCCCTTTTTGACCCATGCTTGGGTCAGGCGCCAGATTTTGCCTCGTCCATAAATTTCTTGTGAATTGCCCAAAGCACTGGAACGTGGGTCTTTAATGCTTTCTAAAGTTAAAGCATTACCATCACGCTTGGTGATTAAGATATTAGCTGTAGTGTCTTTCCAGCCCGCGATTTTATTTAAATCAAAGTTTGCACCCAATGCCAGTTGCGCTGCATTTTCAAAGCTGTTGTTGTCGTGATAGCCACCGTCTAAATTGGTTGCAGCTTGGCTCATGATAGATGCAGTAAATTTATAGCCGTCTTTTTCCAGTTGTTGGCGTTGCCCATTCCAATCGCCCAATAACCATTGACGATCTTGTGACCAAGCTTGCTCAGCAAAACTACTCTGAGCCATACACACTGCAACTGCCAAACAACCCAGTTTGATCGATAATCCATTTGAACTCATATTAAGCATCCTTACTTTTATTTAAGTTTTACCGCTGAGCTAAGTTCAGATGTTGCACCTAGACGATCTGTGATATTTGCCGTAACAGATGCAACTTTCATTGTCGGTTTCCAAGTCATGCTTGCTGTGCCTTGGGCATTGGTTGCAACAGTGCTTGAGCCTAAATAAAACTCGGCTTCATTTGCGCTTGCTTGTGAGTTTCCAAAAAATTCAACTTGATAACGTTGATTCGGTTGTCCTTTTACTTCTACCGTAATTTGACCTTTTGCTAAGGTCAATTTAGGTGCTTGAATATTTTGATTTGGTTGTGGATTACAGCCTTGTTCATTGGGTTGCTGGCAGGTCTTTTGTAAGTTTGCTGGAACAATTTTTACACCATGACCACGTGAACCGACAAAGTGCGCATGTTCTAATCCCGGAATATCAAAAATGATTGCACCTAAACGTTGATTGGGCACACAGCTTCCACCCGCTTCACAGCGTTTGATGTCTTTGCCATTATTCCAAATTTGATTTTTGGTTAATGTGATACGCGCATTAGCATCTTTTTCTGAACGAATCGCAACACCGACTCGATTGCCATGGACTTTATTGCTGTCAAAAATATTGCCATCACCGGTGAGGTTAAAGCCGTTGGAGTTATTAGTGAGTTCGTTATAGGCAATATAATTGCGTTTGCCCCAGTTGATCTGTAAACCATCTGAATAGTTTTCAAACTTGTTGCCAATCACGGCATTGTCATTGCCCCATAGAATTTCAATGCCTTGTGATGGCTCTGGGTTTGCAGCAGTTGAAATAAAGTGGTTATTGGCAACCAAGTTAAATGCAGCACCACGGGTTAACTCAAGTCCATCACCATTGTCTTGGAAATAGTTATTTAGCACTTTGTTGTTATTGGTGGTGGTCGCAGTCGGATTCCCTTTGCCATCATCCCCTGTCAACATCACCCCTGCACCGCCATAGTTGTGCATAATACGGTTATTTTGGATCAGGTTATTGCTGGCACGGTTCATCAAGATCCCAATACAAAAACGACGAATCTCTAGCCCTTGAATACTGACCCCGTTGATGTCACGTAACACAATACCCGGTAAAGTTGTGGTACGAACATTGGTTCCGAACTGCCCTTCAACCGCACCCGGGCAAGCTTCAACCCCTGTACCTTTAATATAGTTTGAGCCATCAATCGCGATAAACTCACCTGTTTTTGCCCACTGCGTACCGATGATTTTTACGGGCGCTTTAATTTCTGGCAGTGGGCTGTTGACCTTAATGGCATAAGGCGCTTGCCCAACCGCTTGAATCAGAATCTCACTGGCTTCACTCGGCTTGCTATTGGCTTGCTCAATCGCCCAACGCAATGAACCTTTTTCATGATCATCTTGATAACGATCCACCACATAGCTTTCCGCCATTGCCAAACCAGAAACCGCTAAGCCAAGTGCCAACGTTGTTAAACGTAATGAAATCATTTTCATGTCTAAAAATTCCTTTTAATTTATGGTGTAGGTTGAACGGTTTTTAATAACTGTTTCAATTGAGTCACATCAATTTGGCCGGGCGCAGAAGCTTCACCAATCATGCCAAAACTAAAGCTGCCGCCCATATTGGCTGTGGCAATTCGAGAAATAGTCCCGAGTTTACCCATCGACATGGTGAGTAATGGTTTTTTAGATTGTTGGCTGACTTTTAAGGTCGCATTCATCAAAGTAAACACATCTTGTTTGCTTTGTGGCATCACTGCGATTTTAAGAATATCTGCGCCAAGCTGATCTTGTTTAAGCAAGCGTTGAACGATTTCTGCTTCATCAGGGGTCTTTTTAAAATCGTGATTGGACATCACAATCAATACTTTTTTCTCATGTGCCAATTTAACGGTGTTTTTCACCACTTGCTGATCTCGGAACATTTCAACATCCAACATATCCATAAAGGGTTGGCGTAAATAAGCTTGATAGATTTTGTCATAATCTGCATCGCTGATGGTCAGTTGCCCGCCTTCGTTATGGGTACGAATGGTGGCGATCATCGGTTTAGCCCCTAAAATCTGTTTAAGCTCATGTCCTAAAGCAATCACTTGCTTAGTGTCACTGGCAAAGTTGAGTAGATCTATGCGGAACTCTGCCAAATCAGCATCTGGATTGCTGGCAATGATTTTTGCCTGTGCTAAGGCTTGTTCTTTGGTTTTTGCTGTAATCGGGACGATGGTTTTTACTGGGAGTTTTGCCAGTTCTGCAAGTTCAACTGGGCTTGGTGAAATAGGTTGCGCCTGTGTCATTTGAAGGGGCAATATGGGGCTAAGTGCAAGCATCAATGCTGCAAGTTTTTGTAGTTTCATTTTCATCTTCCTGAATAAATTATCCGTTTGTATATCGCGTTTTCGCTTGATTGCGATTTCATTTAAGTGCTTTTCGTCTATCTAAATCCCTCCTAATCCCTCCCTTGCGGAACTTCAATCGTTCCTCACCCTTTTTAAAAGGGAGGGGTATCGCGAATCTCAAGACTTGAATCACTTCGTATCATGTTCACCTTTTAAAAAAGGAGGCATGTCACAAATCTCAAGGCTTCAATAAGTTCGTGACAAGCCCCCTTTAAAAAGAGATTTAGGCGATTCCTAGATATCAAAAAATACAGTTTCGTCTTCACCTTGAATTCGAATATCAAAGCGATACACGATTTCACCGTCTACTTCACTGCGTTTTGCAATCAGGGTTTGGCGGCGGACTGCCCACTCAATACTGTTGAGTACCGGATCATTGGCGTTTGCTTCAACTTCATCGTCAAAATAAATACGGGTATGCAAACCAATGTTGATTCCACGAGCAAATAGTGCGACTGCAATATGTGGTGCTTGGGTTGAGCCTTTACGTCCTGCTACAGCCCCCGGTTTAATGGTGTCAAAACTCCAAAAACCAGTTTCAAAATTTGCGCCTGTACGCCCCCAACCCTGAAAATGAGCATCGGCTGTTTTGCCTTGGGTATCGGCCTGACTTGGATAAACCCCATTAGCATCGGCTTGCCAGATTTCCAGCAATACATCTCTTAATGGTAAACCCAGTCCATCAAACACTTGACCTTCGATGCGGATACGTTGGCCTTGAGTGTGTTGTTTCACCAATTGGTTATCGAAGCTATGTTCAAATACTTCAATATTGGCTTGTTGTGGCAATAAACCGATATGTACATAAGGACCACCTGTTTGTGATGGGGTTTCCTTAATTTCCTGAAAATTCCATGCATTCATTGTGTGAGTTCCTTAAGTCAAATCATCTTCAAAATAAGTCGCACGACGACCACGCAGATGAATATCAAAGCGGTAACAACGACTATCTGATTCTATGAAATTGTTTTTATCTTCTAATGCGATCAAGGCACGACGCTGATCTTCAGATGGAATGGTTTTTAAAATCGGGCAAGTATCTATCAGGGTATCGCCCTCAAAATAGAACTGCGAAATCAAACGTTGTGCCCAACCATCTGCAATCAATGAAAAATGGATATGCGCTGGACGCCATTCATTGATTCGGTTACGCCACGGATATGGTCCCGGTTTAATGGTACGGAAAATATAAAAACCATTTTCATCGGTTAAGGTACGACCACAGCCACCAAAGTTAGGATCCATTGCGCCAATAAATTTGTCATTTGGATGGCGATAACGACCCGATGCGTTGGCTTGCCAAACTTCCAATAAGGCGTTTTTCACAGGGCGACCAAACTGGTCACGCACATAACCGTGCACAATAATTCGCTCACCGACTGGGAGCCCTTCTTTGGCATAGTTCAAAATCAAATCATTGTCTTTTGCACCAAAAATTTCAGGTGAAAAATGCGGTGAAGTGACTTCAGTTAATGTTTCATTAATCGAGATCAATGCATTTTTGGGCGAGCGTAATACACTGGTTTTATAGCCTGGTGTATATGCTGGCGGGTGATCTTCTGTATTCCGTTGCGGATATGCACCCAATGTATGACTTAACATGCCTATCTCCTTAATCCTGTTGTTGTGCAGCGACAGGTTGCACTTCTATTCCGAGTTCTTTAAAAACATCTTCAGCCATGTGCATTGCAGCATTTGCGGCTGGCAGTCCCGCATACAATGAGCTGTGTAAAATCAGTTCTTTGAGTTCGTCCTTGGTAACACCATTGTTAAAGCAAGCACGTAGATGCATTCTGAGTTCATCTTCTCGTCCCAATGCCAATAAGATAGCAATGGTGACTAAACTGCGGGTGTGCCGTGGTAAACCTTCACGTGACCACACCTCACCCCAAGCAAAACGGCTAATAAAGTTTTGAAAATCTTGGTTAAAGTCATTCAAGTTTTCTAAAGAACGACCGACATGTTTTTCACCCAATACTTCGGTGCGGATCTGTAGTCCTTGTTGGTAACGTTGTTCATCATTCATTGAAATTGTCCCTCTTTGTGATCTTATGTCTGATCTTGAGAAAGTTAGCTTGCATCGGTATGCGCCACTAAGGATTTAACAAAAATTGCCACAGCCGCAGCGGTTGCAGGAATCATCAATAAGCTTAAAATTGCGGTAAATGACCAATCATTACCCAGCAAAACAGCACCAATCCAAGCTCCAAACACTGCGCCAAAACGGCCGATCCCTGTCATCCATGCCACACCTGTTGCACGACATTGAGTTGGGTAAAAACGGGCACTTAACGCTGGCATTGCAGATTGCGCACCATTGATTGCCACACCTGCACATAACACCAAAATGGCCAATAATGTTGGGTTGCTGAGGCTTTGACCTACGGCAACAGCAAACAAGCCTGCGATAAAATAGAATGCTGAGATAATGCGGTTTGGGTTAAAACGATCCATTGCCCAACCAATAAATAACGCACTCAACACACCACCAAACTGGAATAGACCGCCAATAAATGCCGCGCGTTCCATGGTTGCGCCGGTTTCACGCATCAAGGTTGGTAACCAACTGGTCAGTAGATAAATCACCACCAAGCCCATAAAGTAGGTTGACCATAACAACACTGTGCCTTTGGCAAATTTTTGGGAAAACAACATGCCAAATACATTTTTCTTTTGTGCCACAGCAGACTGTTCTTCTGGGATATAAAAGCTGTCAGCAAGCTGTACTTTTTCAGGCGCAATATGGCTCAGGATTTTGCGAACTTTTGCAGCATCTCGACCTTTAACAATCAAGAAGCGATATGACTCAGGTAACAGCACAATCACCAATACCATCAGGATCAACGGTGAAATACCACCGAGCAAAAATAAGCTGTGCCAACCAAAGGCAGGAATCAGCCAACTACTGACAAAACCACCTGTTGCCATACCCAAGTTATAACCACAAAACATACAGGTCACGAGCAGTGAACGAACACGGTTCGGGCAGTATTCTGAAAACAATGTGGTGGCGTTTGGCATTGCTGCGCCTAGACCAATACCCGTTAAAAAGCGCAGTACAACCAAACTGTCTAAGTTTGGCGCATATGCGGATGCCAAGGTAAAGCCACCAAAAATCAACATTGAAATGGTTAATACAATCTTGCGTCCAAAACGATCCGCAGTAGGTCCTGAAACCAATGCACCAATGATCATTCCACCCAGTGCTGCACTCATCACAGGTCCAAGTTGAGAGCGATCAATCCCCCAATCTTGTGCCAAAGCAGGTGCAATAAAGCCCATCGCAGCCGTATCAATTCCATCAACAAATACAATGAGAAAACAAATAATTGCAATCATCCATTGATACTTGCTGATCGGTGCATCATTAATGAGTGCCTGAGCATCCATACTATTTTTTGGGGCAGCAAATTCCTGTGCCATAGTTGCCTCCTTGTAGGCGAATTCCTTTCTAACCCTTGACGGTTATATGTTCTGAATAAACTTGGACAATGCCTGATTGAACACTTGTGGTTGTTCAATATTGGACAAATGAGAAGCTGCCAAGATTTCAAGTTGACTGGTTGGAATGGATTGATGCATAAATTCTGCATCCTGAACCGTCGTTACAGGGTCATATTGACCTGCGATAATTAAAGTCGGGATTTGAATTTGATTGAGCTGATCTCGAACATCGGCATCCGCCAATGCTCGACACGCATTGGCATAGCCTTGTGCAGGCGTCACAGCTAAACTTTGAATGGTTTTTTGAGCAAGCACATCATGTGCATAATCAAAATGCTCACTAAACCAACGTGTATGTGTGGTTTTGACAATTTCAGCCAGTCCGTGTTGCTCAACGTTATCGGCACGGGTAGTCCATGCTTCAGCTGTACCAATTTTTGCGGCTGAGTTTGCAACGGTGATGCTATAAAAACGCTCAGGGTATTCAATTGCCAATGTGAGTGCAGTAATACCACCCATTGAAATTCCACAAAAATGTGCTTTTTCAATATGCCATGTATCTAAGATATCAATCACATCGTCTGCAAAGTTTTGCAGTGTACTGTTGGCAATCACATCACTCGCACCATGCCCACGGGTATCATAAGTGATGATCTGATAGTGTTGCGCCAAAGCATCTACTTGCGCTTGCCACATACCATGATCCGTTCCGAGTGAGTTAGAAAATATAATCACTGCTGCATCTTTTACGCCTTGGATTTGAACCGCAAGTTGCTGTCCTTGACGATTATTAATTTTCATACTGATTTTCATCATTTAGACACTCCTTGTGCTGCTTGTAGTACGGCATCAATTTGTGCCTGAATATTGCCCAAGTAAGCGGCTGGTTTGAAAATCTCATCTAATGCCTGTGCACTTAGATGGACATTCACCTCAGTCATTGCTGACAATACCGTTTTTAAATGTTGCTGTTGCGCGATGGCTTGCTGACAAGCTTGCTCAACCAAATGATGCGCATTTAAACGCCCAATTTTGGGTGCCAGTGCCATCATTGCCGCTTCTGCCATGATCAAGCCCTGAGTACACTCAAGGTTACGTTGCATGGCTTGTGCATCGACTTGCATATGTTCAAGCACATCTGTCGTGCGTTCTAAAGCACCTGCGCATAACTGGAAAATTTCAGGAATCACTAACCATTCTGCATGCCATGTGCCTAAAGCACGTTCATGTTCTTGCAGCATATTTTGGTAGACACTTGCCATTAATGCAGGAACACGGTTGGCTGCTGCAAGTACGCAAGCTGCTGCAACTGGATTACGTTTGTGTGGCATAGTGGATGAGCCACCACGACCTTTTGCAGTGGGTTCAAAGACTTCAGCAATTTCAGTTTGCATCAGCAAAGACCAGTCTTTTGCCATCTTGCCGACATTACCGACGATCAGGGCAAGTACACTAGCAATTTCAACGATACGGTCACGCTCACCATGCCATGTACACTCAGGTGAGGTTAAATTCAACGCCGCAGCATAGGCTTTAACCACAGCTGAACCTTGATCTTGTAATGATGCCAATGAACCTACAGCTCCACCGAGTTGAGCAGTAAGCACGCGGCTTTTCATCTCGTTTAGACGATCAAGATCACGTTTAAATGCTGCAGCCCAACGTGCAAACTTATGCCCTAAGGTGATCGGTAAAGCTTGCTGCAACCAAGTGCGACCAATCATGACTTGGGCACGATACTGTTGTGCTTGGTCTAATGAAACTTGATAAGCCTGTTGTAATTGTTTTTCGATCAACCCTAATGCATCACGGCATTGCAGAATCGTCGCTGTATCAATAATATCTTGGCTGGTTGCGCCCCAATGCACATAACGCGCTGTGTCTTCATCGTGTTGTTTTACAATCGCAGTAAATTGCTTTACCAAAGGAATCGCAATATTTCCCGCAAGTGCCGTCGCGGTTGCCAATGCTTCAAAATCAATTTTTGCTAGGGCCTGTTGTCCAACTTGTTCAATGATGCTGGCAGCGGATGGTGGAATCACACCCACTTGTGCCTGTGCTTTTGCCAAAGCCACTTCTGCTTGGATCATATAACCCAATAAGGCATGATCGCTAAAAATTGCTGTGACATCAGGCTGATAAAATAAGCTGGCGTATAACTGGCTCATCAGATACCTCACTCAACACGTTGAATAATTAATGCAATACCTTGCCCTACCCCAATACACATTGAACATAAGGCATATTCACCTTTGATCTGTTCAAGTTGATTTAAGGCAGTGGTCACCAGTCTGGCACCTGATGCACCCAAAGGATGACCTAAAGCAATTGCACCACCATTGGGATTGACGCGTGCATCATCATCTGCCAAACCTAAATCACGGGTTACGGCCAAAGCTTGGGCAGCAAAGGCTTCATTCAGTTCAATCACATCCATTTGCGCTAAACTAAGATCAGCTTGTTTAAGCAGTTTCTTGATTGCAGGCGCTGGTGCAAAGCCCATAATTCGTGGTTCTACACCCACCGTGGTTGCTGCAATAATTTTGCCACGTGGTTTTAATTGGTATTTTTCTACAGCTTCATCTGAGGCGATCAATAACGCCGCTGCACCATCATTAATTCCAGANGGTTGCTGCAATAATTTTGCCACGTGGTTTTAATTGGTATTTTTCTACAGCTTCATCTGAGGCGATCAATAACGCCGCTGCACCATCATTAATTCCAGATGCATTACCCGCCGTGACCGTACCATCAGCTTTGACCACACCTTTGAGTTTTGTCAGTGCAGCTAAAGTGGTTGATGCACGTGGATGTTCATCGGTATCCACAAGCAAAGCATCGCCTTTACGCTGTGGAATAGTGACAGGCACAATCTCATTTTTGAAAAAGCCTTGAGCTTGTGCTGTCGCAGTGCGTTGTTGGCTGTTTAGCGCAAACTGATCTTGATCCGCACGGTTAATATTGAATTGTTCTGCCACGTTTTCAGCGGTTTGTGGCATGCTGTCCACACCATACAATTCTTTAAGTTTTGGATTGATAAAGCGCCAGCCCATNTGATCTTGATCCGCACGGTTAATATTGAATTGTTCTGCCACGTTTTCAGCGGTTTGTGGCATGCTGTCCACACCATACAATTCTTTAAGTTTTGGATTGATAAAGCGCCAGCCCATGGTGGTGTCTTCAATCTTTTGACTGCGTCCAAAAGCACTGTCCGACTTACCCATCACATAGGGCGCACGGCTCATGCTTTCTACACCACCGGCAATGATTAAATCTGCTTCATTGGCTTTAATGGCGGTGGTGTCTTCAATCTTTTGACTACGTCCAAAAGCACTGTCCGACTTACCCATCACATAGGGCGCACGGCTCATGCTTTCTACACCACCGGCAATGATTAAATCTGCTTCATTGGCTTTAATGGCACGAGCTGCCATGGCAATCGCATCCAGTGATGAACCACATAAACGGTTCACAGTGGTTGCTGGCACTTGGTATGGCACACCTGCCAATAATGCTGACATACGCCCAACATTACGATTGTCTTCACCGGCCTGATTGGCACAGCCATAAATCACATCATCGACTTGCTGCCAATCTACCGTTGGATTACGTTGTATCAATGCTTGAATTGGAATTGCACCGAGGTCATCNCTGATTGGCACAGCCATAAATCACATCATCGACTTGCTGCCAATCTACCGTTGGATTACGTTGTATCAATGCTTGAATTGGAATTGCACCGAGGTCATCTGCGCGTACTGGCGCAAGACCACCGGCATAACGACCAAATGGGGTACGGATGGCATCTATGATGTAAGCGTTTTTCATGTTGTTTATATCCTTAAATAATCTCCCTTGCGCTGCTACAACCGCAGCTCACCTCTTTTACAAAGAGGGGAACTCACTCCATTATTTATTTAGGTGAAGTCCCCCTTAACAAAGGGTGAGGAACGATTAAAGTTCCGCAAGGGGAGATTTAATCATTCCGCAAGGGAGGGATTTATTATCCCTGTGTCGCATCAATCAATTGAGCACCCGTCAAAGCCTGTAATTCTTCAAAGCTCAGACCTGCAACTTTTTCAAGCACTTTTAAGCCATCTGTAGTCACATCAATCACGCATAAGTCGGTATAAATACGATCAACACAATGTTTGCCTGTTACTGGATAGCTCAGTTCTTCAACAATCTTAGGCTCACCTTGCTTGGTCACATGATCTGTGGTGATAAAGACTTTCTTGGCCCCTACAGCCAAATCCATTGCACCACCCACCGCAGGAATCGCATCAGGCGTACCGGTATGCCAATTGGCAAGGTCGCCATTGGCCGCCACTTGGAATGCGCCCAATACAGCAATATCCARATGTCCACCACGCATCATGGCAAARGAATCACCGTGATGGAAAAACGAACCACCCGTTAGCATGGTGACATATTCTTTGCCTGCATTAATCAACTCAGGATCTTCTTCACCTTTGGCKGGTGGAGGACCAAAAGCCAATAAACCATTTTCAGAATGTAGAAATACATCTTTATCTGTTGGCAGATATTTTGAAATCTTGGTCGGTAAACCAATACCTAAATTGACATAAGCCCCATCAGGAATATCTTGGGCAACACGTTCAGCAATTTGGTCACGGCTTAGTTTTTGGTAGCTCATTGTTATTCTCCATTACCATTGGCTGCATCAACTGCAACCACATGCTGAACAAAAATTCCTGGGGTAATAATGTGTTCAGGATCGAGTTGACCTAATTCAACCACCTCTGAAACCTGCGCAATGGTGACATCTGCAGCCATCGCCATGATTGGACCAAAGTTACGTGCTGATTTGTTATAAACCAAGTTGCCCCAACGGTCGCCTTGATGTGCTTTAATCAGTGCGAAGTCTGCTTTAATTGGATATTCGAGCACGTAGTTTTGCCATCGATATGACGGCCAGATCTTTAACGCCAAGTTCAATCAGCCCATCGATCAGCTCTGCGGGTTGTCCTGCTGTTCCAAAGCCACCAATCATAATGGTTGCACCATCTTTGATTTGTGATAGAACCTCGGTCAATGAGGTGGCGTTTTTATCAATCATCTGACTACTTCCTGTACTATGAATCACTCATTTGTTTCATCCTAGAAACCGATGAAACATAAGTTGAGTGTTTTGTTCGGATTTCTTATCTTTATTCTTGATAAATTTTATATTTACTTCTAGGCTTAAAGACAGAATTTGTTCGATCATCATTTTTTATGTTCGATGATCGAACATTATCCCACTAAAACAGTCTGATTTTGATTGAGTATAATTTTAATGCAATTGGCTTTAAAATAAGGATCTGCGTTATGGATGATGAACACAACAAAACCACCCGATTAATCCATCATGCTGAAAATAAAAAGATCATTCGCCATGAAGATTTTATTGCAGGGATTGCAAAAGGCTTGGCAATTTTGGAATGTTTTGGGCCTGAACGACACCGCTTAAACATTAGTACAGCGGCTGAGAAAACAGGAATGACCCGTGCAGCAGCGCGCCGTCAATTACTTACATTAGAATACTTAGGCTATTTAGACTTTGATGGACATTACTATTATTTAACCCCGAAAATCCTTAAATTCTCTGGTGCTTATTTAGATGGCTCCCCTTTACCTAAAATTTGCCAGCCCTTATTAAATTTATTGACCAACCAAACCTCACTGATTTATTCCGTCATGGTGCTAGATGGTTATGAGGCAATTACCATTGCACGTAGTGCTGCACACCAACAAACAGACCGTGTTAATCCATATGGCTTACATTTAGGTAATCGCCTGCCAGCACATGCAACCTCTGCGGGGAAAATTTTGTTGGCGCATTTAAATGTCGAAGAACAAAAACAGTGGCTTACCCAGTATCCATTAAAGCGTCTTACTAAATATACCTATACTGACAGTGAAGCCTTTATAGAATTACTGCATGAGATTAAAGAACAGGACTGGTGTTATTCCTGTGAAGAACATGAATTGGGGGTGCATGCTGTAGCCGTTCCAATTTATGACTCGAATGCGGTTGTTGTTGCCGCACTCAATATTGTCTCTCCTACCATACGTACAACCAAAGATTATTTAATTACGCATATTTTACCCTTACTGCAAGAAACAGCGCGGGATTTACGCCAAGTGATTTAATGGCTATTGAGATAACAAATTTAGCAAATCAAGGACTTACGCCTCCTCAGTGATGAGCCACAACAACCTGATTTATTGGTAGCCTCCAACATGTGGAATGTTTTTTTGCACATCAAACAAATGAACCAAGGCTGGTAAAATCGCAATCAATGACTCTTTAGCGCCTTGGCGACTACCTGGCAAAGTAATCACCAAACTCGTGTCTATATAGCCTGCAATGCCTCGACTAAGTGCCGCATAAGGGGTACGTCTCTGACCAAAACTACGCGAAGCTTCCATTAAGCCGGGGATTTCGCGTTGGAGTAAAGGTTGAATGGTCTCCACCGTTAAGTCTTTTGGGCCTAGTCCTGTTCCACCAACCGTCAAAATCAGCGGATAATGATTTTTTTGTTGTTCAATTAACGCCAATAGCTGTTCTGGAGAATCAGCAATCACTTGATAGTTCAGCTGACTAAAATTGGCTTGTTCAAGAATTTCTAAAACATTTTGTCCTGCTGTATCAGGTTTTTTTCCTGAAGCAATGGTATCTGATAAAACAATCACTAATGCAGATAAAGTCTGTTTGAGCGTTCGGGTAAAATGCGATTTACCACCTTTTTTCAGTTGTAATTTACATTGGTCAAGGCATAAGTCTTCAGGTTCGCAATGTGGTTTAAGCATATCGTATAGAGTTAAACCTGCCAAACTGACTGCGGTAAGCGCTTCCATTTCTACGCCCGTAGGGCCAATGGTTTCAACCGTTGCAATAATTTCAACATGTTGTTCATGTAACTCATATTCAACATCTGCACGATATATCGGTAAAGGGTGACATAAAGGAATCAGTTCATCTGTGCGTTTTGCTGCCAAAATTCCAGCAATACGTGCCGTTTTTAGTGCATCACCCTTTTCGGTATTTCCTGTGCGTAACAGTTCTATGCAGTGTGCAGGCGCATATAAAATTCCTGTTGCTACTGCTGTCCGATAGCTATCTGCTTTCATCCCTACATTTTTCATTGCCTGTTCCTGATATGGCGGTATTTTTTACATGACAAAACATACTTTGTGAAGAACACTCTTTGTTAAGTTTGCTCGATATGTTTTTACATATGCCATTGATAAATTGTCTGTTCACACTGTTTGCTTAACAACACTTGCTGTTCAGCTTCATGATCCTTTTGTTGACTACTGTATTCTGAATGCGTGTGCCCTAAATGTGTAGATTTGGAATGATGTGCAAAAGAATGCTGAGGTTGATTGTGCTGAGATAAATGATCATCAGAAGCGCCATGTTCATGTTCACAGTCATGGTGGTGAAATGAATCCTTTTGTACTGAATGATCTTGTTCCACATCATCTTTTCGAATACAGCAACCCGCAACATATTGACTAGTGCCATCCAGATAAAATTCTTCTTTCCATACGGGAACCTCATGTTTTACCCGTTCTACTGCTTCTTCACAGGCAGCAAATGCTTCACGGCGATGCGCTGCATAAGCAATCGCAATAATGGCTTTTTCACCGATGTTTAAAGCACCAATACGATGAATGACTCGTACATAAGCCACCGCAAATTTTTGTTGAATCTCTTGCTCAATTTGACGAATCATTTTTTCTGAAACAGGCGCATAGGCGGTATATTTCAGCGCTTTGACCGCTTTGCCTTCATGATGATTACGTACTGTTCCAATAAAGATGCCAATGCCACCGCATTCAGGAAAGTCTTGAATCGGGTCAAAACTGTCTTGGGTTAAAGGGGTATCCTGAATTCTGTTGAATTGTTTAAGCGTTTGTTCAAATGTATGCATATCAACCTCCCGCAACAGGTGACAGTAAAACCACAGTACTATCCGATGTTAATAAGGTCTGACGTGGGATAATGTCTTCGCCTATTGCACATGCACAACGCTCAAGCATGTTTCCTGCATGGGGATAAGCGCGTACCACATAATTCAAAATATCCGAAATCCTCATTTCAGACTCACATTGCAGGGTTAAATCAGTCGGCAGTAAACGTTCAATTGCACCAAAGCATTCAATTTTTACGATCATCTGCTGCTGGATATCTTTGAATTGATTGGCGATATTTGCCAAGTCTTGTGTATTTAAAATTTTAAATTGATCTAACATATTAACCTCCAATCATATACATACTGATTTTTCGAGATGATGAATGTTTTAATTTTGGCTGTTGATGAATCTCCTCAAAGCCTTGTTTCTTCTGCCAAATATAATCAGACAAAGTATCTTGTAATTGTCTATGCTGTGGCGAATCTAATGTTATTGGCGAATATACAGCTGCATTTGGTGAACTGGTTTGCGCTAATCGGAGAGGCTCTAAAACAGGTGAATCTTGATTCAATGCCTTAATTTGTGCTTTTAGGCTGATCCCCTTTGGCGCAAATAGACAATTATAAAAATCACCTTGTGCGGTTAAACGCACACGGTCACATGTGCCACAAAATGAATTGGTAATGGTCGAAATGATGCCAATCGGATAACCATCAATAAAATACTGCCGTGCAGGCTCGGAAGACTGTCCTTGCTGTAAAGTGACAACAAAGTCCTGCTTTAATTGAGCTAAAATTTCTTGCTCACTGACAATATCGGCTTGCGACCAAAGCCCAGCGCCATCCAAAGGCATAAATTCAATAAATCGCACGGTAAAATAGTGTTGAATTGACCAGTGTGCTAAGGGCAAAATCTGATCATCATTGATGCCTTTGATCAATACAGCATTGATCTTGATCTTAAAGCCTGCTTGTTGTGCTGCGACAATGCCCGCTAAGACGGGATGTAGTTCTTTTTGAGTCAGTGCCTTAAATTGTGCTGGATCTAGACTATCCAGACTGATATTCAAGTCATCTAAACCCGCTTGTTTTAACTGGCTTGCGTATTGTTTAAGATAGTGTGCATTGCTGGTCATTGAAATACGTTTGAGCCCCAGCTTTCTTAATTTTTGTAGCTCATCAATAAAGTGCACCACACCTTGACGCATTAACGGCTCACCACCAGTGATCCGAATCTGTTCAATGCCATGTCGCACCATAAACTCACAAAACACATAAAGTTCTTCAAAACTGAGTAAATCGTGTTTTTTCATCCATTCAGGATGTTCGGGCATACAATAGACACACTTAAAATTACAGCGATCTGTCACTGAAATTCGGAGTTTACGCTTGCTACGACCATATTGATCGACAAAAGCCTTACCCACTTCGTATTGTGTCATTGCATTCATTTACACATCCCAAGCACGATTTAAATTCAAGATTGTTTAAAACTTAAAATCTGCGCTATTTTATTGATCTTGAAATTGCAAAAAGTGTTCCAACTTTGATCATTCACCAATGCGCTTCAGCTAAAACCTGCTCGAATTCTCTCAAAAATAGAGATTTGCAAAAAACGAGTCCAAACCAAGCCATTCAATGTAAAAACTTGAGCTGTTGATATTGCTGTAATTCGTCCAAAGAATTGATGCTGTGAAAAAACAGTGCATGATTTTCAAATAACGCTTCCTGAGCGTGCAAATCAGAAAAACATGCCTTTAAACTGCGTTGTCCTTGTTCAAGATGAGTGCAGATTTGATTTAAAGCACTGCGCTTTAACAAGCAAAATGGATATAAGGCTTTGCCATTGATATTGACATAAGCCACTTGTGCCAAAGGATGACCAGCTAAAGCCATATGTAAGCTTTCAATAACCTCAGGCGGAATAAATGTCACATCACAGGGCACAAAAAGTACATAGTCAGATGTCACATAAGACCAGGCACTTTTTATTCCCATCAGCGGACCATAAAAGCCTTTTTCATCATCCTGATAGCAATACAAACTAGGAATAAGTTTTTGATAAATTGAATAATCACGGTGGCTATTGACCCAGACCTGCGCGACTCGATTTTTTAGTTGTTGGTGGATCTTGATCAATTGAATTTGATCATCGAACTTCTGTAATAGTTTATTGATTCCATTCATACGCCTTGCCTGACCACCCGCAAGAATGACAAGATCAGTTTGTGGATATTGCTTGGCTTTCTTGGGTTTTATAATTCTTTTCATTGTGTAAGCTCCGCTTGACAGGCTTTAATCAATCCGCGAATTTCAGGTAGACATGAACCACAATTACCGCCTGCTTTTAGACATGCAGTCACTTGTTTTTCATGATTAATATTGTTTTCTTTAATGGTTTGAATAATTCGATTTTTGCCCACCTTAAAGCAACTACATACCAATGGTCCTTCACTATTGCCCATCGACATGGCTTGTCCAGCAAGTAAGGCTTTACGATGCATCGCACTTAAACGATCACGTTTAAATAAACTGGCAACCCAATCACGATCAGGCAATAAGGCTTTGGGTGCGATATATAAACTTGCAATAAGGCGACCTTCTTTTAACACCACACTATGGCTGATGTGTGCAGTTTGATCTTCCAAGTTCAACCACTCAAAACTTTCATCCTCAAAGGGTAAAAGTTGTTTGAGATGTTGGGTAGTTTGGGTAAAACGACGACGATCCGCCAATTCATAGCGTACTGCTTTGGCGGTCTGAATTTTTGTCCACCACACCGTATTTTCGATGCTATTTTTAACAATGTGCTCATACCCTTCACGGACATAAAATACCCCTTGCCACTGGGTATAAAATGGCTGAATCAGCACAGGGGTATGTTTGAATTCCGGCTCGCCTGAAATTGCATCCACCACAGGATTGACCACTTTGCCAATACGGGCATCCGAAGCAAATTGATCATTCCAATGAATCGGGGCGAAAATTTGTCCACGGCGGATATTGTCACTGAGTACAGCACGCAAGACACAATTGCCCCAAGCCGATTTGATTTCGACCAATTCGCCTTCTTTCAAGCCATATTTCAATGCATCATTGGGGTGAATTTCACAAAAGGGTTCTGCTTTATGGGTGCTTAAATTGGCAGATAAACCTGTGCGGGTCATGGTGTGCCACTGATCTCGAATCCGTCCTGTATTGAGAATTAAAGGATATTCAGTAGTGCTTTGATGGACTGGATCTATCGCCATCGTGGCAATAAATTTAGCTTTGCCATCTGCATGGCTAAACTGCCCCTGTGAAAACAATTGTGCGAATGCATGCTCAGCCTGATTGCGCATGATCACAGGCCATTGAATGGGCGCCAATTGATCATATTCATCCAATGAAAGATCAGTTAAACCTTGTAAATTGAAGTAACGAAAGCTTTGTGCATTTGATCGCGCATTAATCTCTGCATTTTTATAGGCAGATAACAATGCATGTTCTTTAAAAATCTCGTGGCTATTTGCAAAATCAAAGCCAGTAAATCCAAGCTTTTTAGCCACTTGTGCCACAGCCCACCAATCCGCTTTGGCCTGCTCAGGTGGGTCTAAAAAAGCACGTTGTCGTGAAATACGGCGTTCTGAATTGGTGACCGTGCCATCCTTTTCCCCCCACCCCAATGCGGGTAAGAGCACATCGGCAAACTGAGTGGTGTCGGTATCTTTGCAAATATCAGAGACCACAACAAACTCACAACTGTTTAAAGCACGTTTGACCTGATCGGCATTGGGGAGGCTGACCACCGGATTGGTCGCCATAATCCAAATGGCTTTAATCTTGCCACTTTCCACTGCTTCAAAAAGATCAACGGCTTTTAATCCAACGTGTTTGGCAATGCTTGGACTGTTCCAAAAACTTTGCACAAGCTGTTGATGTTGTTGATTGTCTAAGTCCATGTGTGCTGCCAGCATATTGGCAAGACCACCCACTTCACGCCCACCCATTGCATTAGGTTGTCCTGTCATAGAGAACGGTGCTGCGCCCAACTTTCCAATTTTACCCGTCAACAAATGACAATTAATGATGCTATTGGCTTTGTCCACACCACGAGAAGACTGGTTTACCCCCATTGAAAATAGGGTCATGACTTTTTCAGTTTGGGCAAACTTTTCAAAAAAGAGCTGGAGTTTTTCTAGCGAAATTCCTGTTTTCACTGCAACATCTTGGATATCTGTTTCAGCTTGCGAACTTTTTAGTGCCGTATCTAGCCCTTGGGTATGAGCCTCAACAAATGCGCTATCCGCATAACCCTGTTGATGTAAATATTGTAATAACCCATTAAACAAGCAAACATCTTGACCAATCAAAATAGGCAAATGCAAATCAGCTGCTTCACATGTGGCAGTAAAGCGTGGATCTATCACCACCACAAATAAATCACTTTGCTTTTGTTGTCTTAATTCTTTGGCTTTCATGATGCGTTGATACATCACGGGATGACACCATGCTGTATTTGAACCGACCAAAATCACCATATCAGTATGTTCAAAATCATCATAACTTGCAGGTACCAAATCCTCACCAAAAGCACGCTTATGTGCGGCAACCGCCGAAGACATACACAATCTTGAATTGGTATCGATATTGGCTGTGCCCAAATAGCCTTTAACGAATTTATTTACCACATAATAGTCTTCCGTCAACAACTGACCCGAAACATAAAATGCGACACTGTCACGACCATATTGCTCGATATAGTGTTGGAATTTATTGGCAATTAAATCTGTTGCGCTATCCCAATCTGTGACTTGCTGATGGGGATGACGCCCAAGCATCGGATGTAAAACACGTGTGCCCAACCCCAGCGTATCGGCTAAATTACTGCCTTTAATACACAGTTTCCCGTAATTCGAGGGATGATTGACATCGCCAACCACAGACACTTTTTGTCCTAGCGTGGTGTCTTGCACTGTTGCTGTGACACCACAGCCTACACCACAGTAAGGACAAGTGGTTTGTGTGCTTATGATCTTATGTTCTGTGGAGCTAGGCAGTTCCATTACAGGGATACTATTCATTGCTGCTGTGCTCCTCAATGCTATACATTCACTTGAATATGGCTTTCATTTTTAATCGCCCCCTCCTGTTAAGATGAAGGGGGTTAAGCGATATAAATCAGCCTGCTTTTTTTAATGCAAAATCCCGACCAAATAACAATTTATTGCGAATCGAAGAAATTGGGGTTTTATCAGCAATCAATTCAGCGTACCAAGTGCCATCCTCTGTATCACCAAACAGTACCGCACCAACGACTTTATCCTTTTGAATAATAATGCGTTTGTAGATTTGACGTTTTTCATCATTCAGAATAATGTCTTCGAAATCTTCTAGAGGTTGACTGTTTTCTAAATCAATGCGGCCTGCTGAAAAAACATCACAACCACTGACTTTTAACTGGGTTGGAACAGTCGGTGCTTTAAAGGTCAAACTGCCGTGTTCGGCCAAATGTGATGCACAAATAAAGGCTTGACCCCATAAAGGTTCTACCAAACCAAAAGTTTGGTTACGATGCTCAATACATTCACCCACTGCATAAATACTTGGATCATAGGTTTGCATGGTGTCATTGACCAACACACCGCGATTACAGCGTAAACCCGCACTTTGTGCCAAAGCCATATTTGGGCGAATACCCACGGCAAAAACCACCAAATCTGCATCTAAAAGCGTGCCATCTTTTAACCGAACCTGGGTGACATGACCATTTTCACCGAGTAATTCTTCTGTATTGGCTTCTGTGATGATCGGAATGCCCTTTTGCTCAATTGCTGTTTTCAACATTTGACTGGCTTTAGCATCAAGTTGGCGATCCATAATGCGATCCATCAAATGCAAAACCGTCACATTCATACCACGTTGCTTTAAACCATATGCGGCTTCTAGCCCCAATAGACCACCACCAATCACCACGGCATTGTTTTTAGATTTGCAGTAGTCGAGCATATTATTGACATCATAAATATCACGAAAGCTCAACACGCCATCCAAATCTGAGCCTTTGACTGGTGGAATAAATGGTTTTGAACCCGTTGCTAAAATCAAACGGTCATAGCTCACCACCACACCTTTTTCGGTATAGACTTGCTTACGGGGACGGTCAATACGTACCGCAGCATCACCCGCAATAAAGCGAATATTTTTATCGGCATACCATGAATGGGGATGTAGCATAATGTCGTCAATGGTTTTATCCCCTGATAAGACAGGCGACAGCATAATCCGGTTATAGTTACCCCAAGGCTCCTCACCAATCACCGTCACGTCGTAACGATCAGGTGCCATATCAAGCAAATCTTCCAAGCAACGCATCCCTGCCAATCCGTTCCCCACCAGAACTAAATTGATTTTTTCCTGAGCCGTACCATTATTGGTGATATAAGTTTTTTGTGGGGTTGGACTGACCCAAACCCGACCATTTTCAATTTTGCTTGGAAAAACCAATAATTTTTGATCTTTGTCTTCTAAACAACGGCCTGTAGCTAAACTAAAATGTTGCTTATAAATCGGTGATGCAACTACACGTTCACCTTGTAAATCACCAATAATTCCACGTGACATGACAAAGGCTTTGCTAAATGGGTCTTGGTTGCTCAGCGCATATACACGCTTTTCACTGCCTACCCGAAAAATAGCCACTTGTTGTTGCCCGAGTAATGCACCTACACCTGTATTGGGCGTAATGTCTTGCAATGCACAAATATCCAGCCAATCGAGTTCATTCATATCTTTTAAAATGGTCATTGTATTTATCCTTTTAACAACGTTGATCAGATCTTCCACGAGACTTGTTTTTAAGCTGTGGAATAAGGCCAATAAAAGCAAGTGTTCATATGCTTATGCTTCAACTACAGGAATACGGCTCTGATCACGTTCTGATTCAGTTTTTGGGCGAATTTGCCCACGGACTTTGGCAAACTGAATATGTGGATCTTGCTGTTGCTCAGCTTTGGCATTAATAAAGGTCACAAAACGTTTACGTACTTCAGGATCTTCCACCGCAGTGCGCCATTCGTCTTGATAAGTGCCTACCACATGGCTCATTCGACGTTCAAGTTCAGCAGCAACCCCTAAGGAATCATGCACAACAACATCTTTAAGATAATCCAAACCACCTTCCATATTGTCACGCCATACTGAAGTTCGTTGTAAACGATCCGCTGTTTGGATATAGAACATAAAAAAGCGGTCGATATATTGAATTAAAGTTTGCGTATCTAGGTCAGAAGCTAAAAGTTCTGCATGGCGAGGTTTCATTCCCCCATTGCCACAAACATATAAGTTCCAGCCTTTTTCAGTGGCAATCACCCCAACATCTTTGCTTTGTGCTTCGGCACACTCACGGGTACAGCCCGAAACTGCCATTTTTAATTTATGTGGGGAACGCAAACCTTTGTAGCGATTTTCAAGGAAGATGGCTAAACCGACCGAGTCATCGACACCATAACGACACCATGTGCTCCCCACACAAGATTTAACAGTACGTAATGACTTGCCATAGGCATGACCAGACTCAAAACCAGCATTGATCAGCTTTTCCCAAATTTCTGGCAATTGATGGACTTGTGCTCCAAATAAGTCTACCCGTTGCCCACCGGTTAGCTTGGTATATAAACCATATTCTTTGGCAATCTGACCGACTGCAATCAAACCATCTGGCGTCACTTCACCGCCTGCCATACGTGGTACAACAGAATAAGAACCATCTTTTTGAATATTGCCTAGATAGTAGTCATTACTGTCTTGCAACCCAGCATGATTTGAGGTGAGAACAAAGTCATTCCAGCAAGATGCCAAGATATTGGCCGCTGTCGGTTTGCAAATATCACAACCTAAACCATGCCCATGTTGTTGAATTAAATCATCAAAGCTTTTAATTTCATTGACCCGTACCAAGTGATACAACTCTTGGCGTGAGTAAGCAAAGTGTTCACAAAGATGATTATTGACCGTTACCCCTTGGCGTTGTAATTCAGATTTTAAAACTTGGGTCACTAAGGGTGCACATCCACCACATGCGGTTGCGGCTTTGGTACATTTTTTTAACGCACCTAATGAGGTCGAACCCTCTGCAATTGCACTACAAATATCTGCTTTAGACACGTTATTACATGAACAAATCGTGGCACTGTCTGGCAATAAATCTACACCACTACCTCCCGCTTTTGCTGAAGATTGTGCATAGCCTGGCATGATTAAACTTTCTGGATTTTCAGGTACAGCCAATCCATTGAGTATCATTTGCAATAAGTCGTTATATTCTTTGGCGCAACCGACCAGTACCGCACCTAATAACTGGGTTTTCTCTGCATTGACCACGATCTTTTTATAGACCATTGCATCTTCATCGGCATAGAAATAGCTCAATGCATTTGCAGTCATGGCATGAGCATCGCCTACCGATGCCACATCGACACCCATCAGTTTTAGCTTGGTGCTCATGTCCGCGCCAGCAAATGTAGGGCAACTTTGTTGCATCACATGTTTTGCCGCAATCCGTGCCATGTCATAACCGGGCGCCACTAAACCATAAATTTTATTGTTCCATAATGCACATTCACCAATTGCATAAATGTCTGCATCTGAGGTTTGGCAGTAATCGTTGATCACGATACCGCCACGCTCACCTAAAGCTAAACCACTTTGGCGCGCCAATTCATCACGTGGGCGAATCCCTGCTGAAAATAGAATAATATCTGTTTCAAGTTCTGAACCATCTGCAAACTTCATCACATGGGTGCTATTCACACCCTCTTCTATAGATGAAGTGGCCTTTTGGGTATGGACTTTCACGCCTAAATTTTCAATCTTGGCGCGTAAAACTTTTCCGCCCAAATCATCAATTTGTACTGCCATTAAACGGGGTGCAAATTCAACAACATGGGTTTCCAAGTCTAAATCACGAAGCGCTTTGGCAGCTTCCAAACCCAACAAACCACCGCCAATGACCACACCCGATTTTGCCGATAAACTCGCTGCCCGAATCGCATCCAAGTCATCAATGGTACGGTAAACAAAACAGTTGTTACGGTCGTGACCTGAAATTGGTGGAACAAAAGCATAGGAACCCGTCGCAAGCACCAATTTGTCATAGCTAATCACATCGCCATGATTGGTGGTGATGCATTTATTGCAGGTATCTATATCAGTAGCTTTGGTGTTTAAGCGCAGGTCGATACCATAAGCATCGGCAAAGTCAGCACGACAGAGGGTTAAATCTTTTGCAGACTTCCCTGTAAAATATTCAGTCAAATGTACACGGTCATAAGCTAAACGGGGTTCTTCTGCCAAAATCGTGATTTCAACTTCATCACCTGCATGTTCCAGCACAGATTCAATAAATTTGTGCCCAACCATTCCATGACCAATCATCACTAATTTCATATCGATTCTCCTCGATTGTTTTTGCTCTTGTTATTCAATTAAGTCGCACTGTTTTGTTTAAGACTTACAGCATTTTGTTCCATGCTATTTCGCTCAAGTACCGCAGCTTCAAATAACTTTTGCTCTTTCTCTTTATGTTCAACCGAGAAACGGATCATCAATACACAACTTGCAGCAATCACCACCAAACCACCTAAAACCATCAGCGTCGTTTGAATATCCAACATGCCTTTTAATAAGAAACCAGCAGCAACAGCACCGACATTACCGCCTGCACCGATAATGCCAGCCACACCACCCAAAGCATCGCGATCAATAAATGGAACCAGTGCATAGGTCGCACCGCAAGCCATATGGGTAAATAAAGCAAATACTGTCATGACCAAAATCGCCAGAATTGCGGTATTCATTTGAGAAAAGACAATCAGAAATACGCCTTCTAACAGGATCATGGCAAACAATACTTTAGTACGACCATCGAGACCTTTTTTAGTCGCCACCTTGTCTGAAACAATACCGCCAAGTGCACGGGCAAACAGTGCCAGTAAACCAAAAATCCCTGCGGCCATACCCGCTTCTTTTAAACCAAATTTGAAATGATCCACGTAGTACATTGCGACAATGTTGTGAATAAAAATTTCGATACCAAAACAAGCAGCATAAGCACCAAATAGAATCCAGACACGGTAGTTTTTTGCAGCATGTATCAAAATCGCCATACCACCTTTTTTATCACTGCCTACATGCAGACCTTGTGCACGAAGTTCTTTAAAATCACCTTGTGGGCAATCTTGAGTAAACTTCCAATACATTGCACCGACGATTAACATCAGCACACCAGGTACAATCAGCGCAATTCTCCACCCCATGGCTTGTTCAACACCAAACATCACCAGTGCAGCAAGCATCAATGGCATCAAGGCTTGAGTTGCTCCACCACCTGCATTGCCCCAACCTGCGGTAGTTGCATTTGCAGTTCCCACCACATTTGGCGCAAACATAATACTGGTGTGATATTGCGTGATGACAAAGCTGGCACCAATTGCACCAATCAATAGACGGAAAAATAGAAAGGATTCATAACTATTGGCAGATGCCACACCAAATACAGGGATACTGCCGATAATCAGTAATGCGGTATAGGTTTTACGAGGACCGTATTTATCGCATAAGGGACCGACGATCAGACGTACTAAAATGGTGATGGCAACCGCGGCAATATTGATATTGGCAATTTGATCTTTAGTCAGATGGAATTCACCTGCAATAACAGGCATTAACGGCGCACAGGCAAACCATGCAAAGAAACAGACAAAAAAGGCGAGCCAACTCATATGGAAGGCTCGCATTGCTGCGCTGCTAAAATTGAAAAGATGAATTTTTGTCGCTTTTTTCGCATCTAAATTTGAAGACATAGCTTCGATCTCCTGAACTGAACGCATATAAGTTGCTGTTATGCACGAGGCATATCAGTAACGATCAGAACGGACGTCGTTGGCCGTCTTACAAATTTTGAAAGTCTTCTTTGACTTGGATTAAACCAATGCATAGTTCATGCCAGTTTTATATTTTGGCTATATATTTTTTTATTTTGCTTGAATACTCAGTACTTATGATTTAATGGTCGTGCATAAATAGCGCAATCAACCATCATGTTTTCTGTCTGTGCGGATAAAATGTAAATCATAAAACTGCATGTTTAGGAGGCAAATTGCGTCAATAAAGTGCATCACTTTTCTTTAACATCCTGCGACTATGATTTTAAACAGCAAATTTAATCCGAGATATTGGCATCTAAATTGCTTATATTCTGAAAGTTCATGTCAGGACAAATCTGAGTAGCGACATGCCAAAATTAAGAATTGCCCTGATCGATGATGATATAGAGCGGGCATCTTTTATCAAATCATCTTTGATCGAACATGGTTTCGAGGTGGTCGCATGCCTGATGATTGACCATTTAAACAGTACAGATCTTCAACACTTACATGCCGATGTGATTTTGCTGGATATGGACCATCCACATCGAGATATTATTGAAAGCTGCGTAAGTCAGTTTGATTTGCCCACTGTGCTTTTCACTAAAAACTCGCAAAAAGACACCATCAAAAGTGCCATTGAAGCAGGTGTAACTGCCTATATTGTCGATGGTATTGATCCTGAAAAACTGGAAAGTATTTTAGAAATTTCGATTGAGCAATTTAAAAAACATAAAAAACTGTTAAAAGATCTCAATGAAACCAAATGCAAACTAGCAGACCGAAAAGATATTGAAAAAGCCAAAGTGATGCTGATGCAGATGCATCAAATTGAAGAAGAACAAGCCTTCAGTTTGTTACGAAAAAATGCCATGAGTCACCGTATCACCATGGGGGAAATGGCAAGAAAGTTAATCGATGCTCAAGCCTTGCTACAAGCTAATTTCAAGGAATAAACAATGAACACACTTGAAACCACGGACATTCAATTAGGCTATATTCCTTTGCTGGATTGCACTGCAATACTTTGGGCACAACATCAAGGCTATTTTACCGAGCAAGGCCTCAATGTTACGTTGGTGAAAGAACCTTCATGGGCCAGTTTACGTGACCGTTTAGCTTTTGGTATTTTAGATGCCGCACATTGTCTTTCTGCCATGCTTCCTGCTGCTGCGACAGGCAATGATCAACTGGGTATTCCCTTACAAACCTCATTGGTGTTGAGTACCAATCGTGCATTTATCAGTTTGAGCCAAAAATTGTGTTATGAATTAAAAATTCACATGCAAGATAGCGCGCAAGAGTCAGCAGCAAAAGTGGTTCAAGCCTTAAAACAAGGCGATAAAATACAACTGGCCCATGTGTTTAAACAGTCCATCCACCATTATTGTTTAAGAGAATGGTTGGCTTTGGCAGATCAAGAGCTAGCCAAAAAATATCAACCATCCACACTGCCCCCTTCTTATATGGTGGATGCGATTTCATCACAACTCATTGATGGATTCTGCGTCGGTGAACCTTGGAATATCCAAGCGCAGATTGAAGGTTATAGTTATGTGATTGCCGAGAGTAAACAGATTATTCCTGAAGTCGCGGATAAAGTTTTGGCGACCACCCATGAATGGGCTAACAAGCATCCGAATACATTAAATGCATTGCAGACAGCAATTCAGCAAGCACAGCATGATTTAAGCACCTTGCAATCACTACAACCGATATGGCACATGTTAGAAGACAGCGAGATTATCCGCTTTAACTGTTCACATTTGGTGCATACCTATGCGTTTCATAAAATACAAAATATTATTCGCTCTTTTGGTACACAAGACCGACCTAAACCAGATGATTTTGAATGGATTATTCAACAAATGTGTAAATGGGATAACTTAGAACTCGATACTGCACAAATCAAAAATATTTCGACACAATGCACAGGACATTTAATTGAATAGGCTAATGAAATTTTTAATCGTTAAATATTATTTTTTTTAATAGATTCAAAAGTATGAGCCAATATCCATATCTTATTCTAAAAGATTACTAGACATTGGCACATGTTTACAGCTTAGAATTTAACGATATCGCCTTTTAAAGCCACACTCGCAAGTGCTGTACCTTTATAACACTGATATGTGGTAGTGTTTTTTGATTCATTTGCTTTGAAATAGCTCACAATATTGGTCACTGCGTTAGCACCTTTGTCTTTTGCTGCGCTTTGCAACTGGATTAATGCTGAACGTAATACATGATCACAAGCCTTTTCCGCAGACTTTCCAAAACCATTGGTTTTTTTATTGCTGACAACCGCTTTTTCTAAAACTTGACCGCCAGATTTAGTCCCAGCAAGATAAAATTTTACGGATCCATCTAAAAATCCATCAGCCACAGCTCGATCTACAGCTTCTTTAAAATTGAGATTATGAACAGTGTCCGCAGCTTGTGCAGAGACGATTCCAGCAAAGCATAAAGTTGAAACAACAACCAAGTGTTTAAATGACATCGTTTTTTTCCTCTTTTAAGTATGTTTTAAAATAATGGAGGTGTTGATCCCTCCGAATGCAAAATTATTAGTCATGATGGTTTTTGCATTCATCTCTCGTGGCTCTCGCACGATATAATCCAAATCACCACATAATGGGTCAATTTCATCCAAATTTAAAGTATGGATAAACTGTTGGCGTTGCAGCATTTCTATACTCAGCCAAGCTTCGATTGCACCACATGCACCAAGAGTATGTCCAAAATAACTTTTTAATGAGCTGATCGGTTTTTTACCAAATATACGCGCAGTGGCTTGAGTTTCTGCAACATCGCCTTGATCTGTCGAAGTCCCATGTGCGTTGATATAATCAATCTCTTGCGCAGAAATTGCGGCATCTTTAAGTGCCATGTGCATACATCTTTCCATCATTTCTGAATTTGGACGAGTGACATGCTCCCCATCAGTATTGCTGGCATAACCGATGACTTCTGCATAGATCGTTGCACCACGTGCCAGTGCATGTTCATATTCTTCTAGCACTAAACAGCCAGCACCTTCACCAATCACCAAACCATCACGATTTTTATCAAATGGACGTGGTGTTTTTTCAGGTGTATCGTTCATCCCACTGGTGGCTAACAACACATCAAATACTGCTGAACCTGTCGCGCTGAGTTCCTCAGCACCACCCGCAAGCATCAGCGTTTGTTTACCTAATTTAATCGCTTCAAATGCCTGTCCGATGGCCATTGAACCTGAAGTACAGGCACTTGATGTGGGTAAGGTTAAACCTTTTAAACCAAAATAAACCGTCATATTCACAGCGCTGGTATGTGACATCATTCGGATATACGTGGTCGCATTTAACTGACTCATGTCGTTGTCTATGAGCATTTTCCCAAACTCTTTGACTGCATCGACACTCCCCGCAGAGGAGCCAAAAGCAACCCCAGCATCACCACTTTTCAAAATAGGATGATCGATCAAGCCTGCATCTGCTAATGCTTTTTCAGCACAAATCACCGACATCAATGCAACTCGTCCCATCCCTCGCGTCACTTTACGATTAAAATGTTTAGGAACCTCAAAATGCGCTACTGGGCCTGCAATTTTGCAACGCAGATCGGTATAAATATCCCAATCAGGCATCACACGAATGCCATTTTTTGACGCTTGGAATTGGGCAAAAATTTCATCTGCCGTTTCACCCAGTGAGGTGATTCCCGACATTCCCGTCACAACAACACGTTTCATTAAATCAGTCCCCCATTCACCGAAATCACTTGCCGAGTAATATAGCTTGCGTGATCAGAACAGAGAAAGTTCACCGTATGCGCCACTTCATCGACCTGTCCCATACGTTGTAATGGAATCATTTTTAAAGCATGTTCTTTTACTTCTTCTGTGACCATTTCCGTTTCAATTAACCCCGGAGCAACGCAATTCACGGTTATTTTTCTTTTTGCCAATTCTAAAGCCAAAGCTTTGGTCGCACCAATCAATCCCGCTTTTGCCGCACTATAATTGACTTGACCACGATTCCCCATAATACCAGAAACAGAAGAAAGCGTGACAATACGCCCGCCTTGTTTTAGGCGAATCATCGGCATCACTAAAGGTTTTAATACATTATAAAAACCATCCAATGAGGTCGAAATTACTTCATCCCAGTCATTGTCGGTTAAAGCTGGAAATGCGCCATCATGAGTTAAACCAGCATTTAGCACCACACCATAAAATGCACCATAAAGCTCGATATCTTGTTCCAGTATCTGTCGGGTGTTTTCACGTTGTGTGACATCAAAAAGTAGCACATAACTGTTTTGCCCCAAAGCTTGGATTTCAGCGACCACTTGCTCAGCATCAGCACGTCTAGAACGTGCATGCACAACCACATCAAAACCAGATTTTGCTAAAGCTAAAGCAATTGCTTTGCCAATCCCTCGACTAGATCCCGTCACTAATATTCTTCTCGACACACTTAATTCCTACTTATTGCTTAGCTTTCACAGGTGGTTCATAAACACTTAAAACTGCGCTAATTTTATGTTCTTCATAGCTTATTTCACAAGAGAATTGTGCCAAGCCTTCATGTAAATATTGTTGTTCAGCTCGAATGGTCAATGTTTTACCAAATTCAAAATAAGCCAAAGGTAAATTTAATTTGCGTGTTCCGAGCAAATAACCAATTTGTGGCGTTTGCCCCATTTTTTGTCCTTTTGCTCCAGCAAAGGCACTAATCGTTTGTGCCATGAGTTCAATAGTACTCCAAGTCGGCAAACCATGTTCATCACTAAACATCAATTCAGGTGTAATGGTTAGGTTGGCAAGTGCAAAATTCTCACCTAACTCAAGCAGTTGATCAACAAAAACCATCGGTTTTTCATGCGGAATAAATTGAATAGCATCTAAACTCATCTGATTTCAGTTCCAAAAATAAGGCTGACATTACTACCGCCAAAGGCAAATGAATTACTCATCACAAAACGCACAGGATCAGATTGAGCAGTTTGAGTTAAATCATTCTGTTCAACGTAATGCTGATCATCCAATTCAGGGTCAATCATGCCATTTTGATGAAGGGGTAACCAGTTTTGATCTTTAAGCACTTGCGTACAAATATAGGCTTCCAATGCACCCGCAGCACCCAAGCAATGTCCGGTTTTATGCTTAGTGCTACTTAATGGAACAGCATAGTCCTGAAAGACCTGTCGGACTGCTTTAATTTCCATATCATCATTGTGCGTGGTTGCAGTGCCATGCAAATTAAGGTATTGAATATCTGAAGCTTTTAACTGTGCCTGATCCAGTGCTTTTTGCATTGCAGTTGCAGCACCTTTGCCTTCTGGATGCGGTGCAGAAATATGCCATGCGTCCATAGATTCCCCCGCAGAAATCAACATGACCGGTGCTCGTTCTTTACTGAGTAAAAACAAGCTTGCGGCCTCACCAATATTGATCCCATCACGCTGATATCCACATGGGCTACAGATACCTGCACTCAAATTTTCCAAGCTATTAAAACCATTTAAGGTCAGTTTAGCGAGGGTATCTACGCCACCCACCAATACAGCATCGGCAAGCCCTGCATTAAGCAACCGTTGCCCACTGGCAAAAGCTTTGGCACTTGAAGAACAGGCCGTAGAAATCGTATACGCAAGACCATCCCAGCCCAAATAGATTTGCAAAGCTTTGGCGAGATTACCCATTTCCTGTTTTTGCTGTTGAATCACGGTCTCAGTTTGGCCTTGAAAGTAGGCTTTTAATAAGGGTTCATTGTCCGAAATACCTGACGTTGAGGTCCCAACAATGATTGCAAGGCGCTTTTTATCAAACTTAGCTACATAGTCACGTAACTGAGATTCACATTGTGCAAGCGCAGTTAAAGCAAAACGTAAGTTACGCGAGTCATAGTTTTGCAGCGCAACTGGAATATCGCTACATAACGGATGTGCATAAACACCCACCCATACAGGCTGATCAAAAATCAAAGATTTATTCAGGGTTAAACTGTTTTCCAATGAGGTCAATTGTGCCTTGACCTGTTCAGGATGATCACCTAAAGCAGATAAACTGGCTGAACAATGAATGCCTACAGCGGGATGGTTTAAATCAATCTTTTTTGTCATTTTTTTGCTGATCTTCCACTTCATTTTGCTCTAATGAATTGTCTTTCAAAGTATTTTCCACAGGGCTAAAGATCATTTGATAAGGAACTTGCAGATTATCCAGCTCAATATGATCAGCACGCGTTTTTACCGTTAAAACATTTTTTTGATCGATCTCAATTTCAGTCTGATCAACGTCCTGTTTCACTTTAACATTTTCTAAATGATTTTTTGCAAAATCAGGATAAGTTGCAAACAGAATATCTCGAACCACAAAATCAAAGGGTAACAAACGCATCGGTTTTATCCTTTCATGCACCTGCACTTTTTGACCATCGAAATCCAGTCTAAACAATTGCTGTCCAGTTAAGCTTAATGCAAACATTTGCAAGTTTTTTGCCTGTTGTTCTTGGTAGAGTAAAAAGCTAAAACTTTGATTTTTCCAGACGACTTCAACTTGATCTTGACGCTGATAATGCGCCAAGGCTGGATCAGCAGACCAAACCACAGGAACCAGACCTTGTGGCTGTGGATACATATTTTGACAGGCACCCAGCGCTAACAACAGACTGATGCTCATTGCTTTTAACCAAATTTGCATTATTCGCTCTCAAGTATTTTGCTCTGTTCCAGATCCTGACGACAATACTCAGCCAAGGTATTTAAGCGTTGTCGTGCATTGCGATAGATTGGATTAGTTTCATCCCAAGCATAACCCGCCAATAATGATGCAATCATACGACGGATTTTTTCATTTTGATTTTTTGAAAATACCACATCTTGAAACTCACCGTCGTACCATGCTTCTACATAAGCGCGAAATACTTTGATTCCTTTACGCAAAGGTTTTTCATATTCTTGCATCCAGTCTACTTGCCCACCTTGTAAGACTTGATCGACTAAAGGTACCGCCAAACTTGAAGACTTGAGTGCAATGGTCACCCCAGATGAAAATACAGGATCTAAAAATTCACCCGCATTGCCCAGCAAAGCAAAATTGCGCTGTGCTAAGGTTTTAACATTTGCTGAATAGCCCACCAAAGTACGGATTGGCGTATCAAACTTCATATTACGCAGAACATGCGACAAACTCGGTTCATCTGCAAGAATATCTTTAAATAAAGCCAATAAGGCTTCAGGCTCATCAGAGATATAACCATAATGATCAAAGAAATCCTGTTCAGCAACAATCCCAAATGAACAGCGACCATCCGCAAACGGAATTAACCAATACCATCCACGATGATCTTTTTCATGTACCGTAATCAGGATTTTATTTCGGTCGAATTCAGGATCATCCAAGATCCCATCTTCAATATGACTAAACACCGCACGGCGTACTGGGAAATTTGAAGGGCTTTCCAGATCTAGAAGTTTCGGTAAAATACGACCAAAGCCACTGGCATCCAGTAAAAATTTAGCCTGAATTTGATAGATATTTTCCTGCTCATCTTTAACGGTTAATACAGGATGATCAAGCTCTACATCAACTGCAACAACCTCATGTCCAAAACGAATTTCAGCCCCATATTGTTCAGCTTGCTGTGCTAAAAGATGGTCGAAATTGGCACGTCTAATCTGCCATGTCGTTCCAGGACCTTCACTAAATTTTTGAGTAAAATCGTAGTAGCTGCGTTGATGACCACGTAAAAATGCTGCCCCATTTTTAAATTGAAATGCATATTCTTCAACATGTTCACGTACTGTTTCTAATAAACCGGCCTCTTCTAAAAACACCATACATTGTGGCAAAAGTGATTCACCGATCGAAAAGCGAGGAAAATGCTGCTTTTCAATGATCACCACTTGATAACCTTTGTGTCGAAGCAGTGCTGCTGCGGAACTTCCCGATGGTCCTGCCCCGATGATCACCACATCTGTTTGTTGTAAATCTAAACCCTTCATGTATTCACCTTAATGTTCAGTTCTTTGACTGATTAATTGATTTTGATTTAATTTTGAATCTGCCGGCGTAAACAGCGTGGCATAGATAAACGAAAAAATTACCCCAAAAAGGACCGTTAACCCAAAACAATGTATTGCATAGGTATGGCTTAACGCCAATAAACCGAATCCCAACAACGTCGACATCATACAGAGAAATAATGCCATCCCGACCACATGCGGATGATCGTGCCCTTGACGGTAGAAAATGGCGTAATCCACACCAATCCCTAAGATGAGAAAAACCCCCATTACACTAAATAGATTAATCTCAACGCCCATCCATGCCTGTAATGCAAAAGTGCTCATCAACGCCAAAGTCACAGGCACCATCAAAGCGAACACCGATTTAATCCCATAGATCAGCATTAAACCGATCGCTAAGGCAATTAATGCATAGACAAAAAGATATTCAGCTTGGATACGATGGTCTTGAAATAAGCTCGATAAATTATGGACAGGACGAACCAGCTTATTCTGCTGATCTTGCAAAGCCTCTACAGCTGTTACATCTTTTATGCCTTGAATCAAAATCAATCTTTGCTGCGGATTAACCTGTAAAAATGCCAAAGGATGGACAGCAAACTTATCTAAATTTAACAAGGTTTGTTGAGACAACCTTGCTTGCCAACTCAGGACATCTTTCGGATCAAGTTGCATCGCGCCTGCATATTCCACCAGTACTGATTTTGGAATTTTCTGTAGCGCCTCAACGTTCTGCTGTTGCTGTTCGAGCGAAGGAATCGTTTGCCCTATTGCTTGAAATCCTTCAATTTTGCCCTGTTGTTTTAACTGAGAAAGCGCAAGGATTAAGTGTTGTTCTTGCCTTGCAAGGTTCTTTGCTGAATTTGCATAAATTGCAAAATAATCACTGCCCTGCGCTTGCCCAAAACGAGAACGGATATATTGATCTTCCTGCTTTAAATGTTGATCCATGCTTTGCAAATTACGCACATCATCATTACTTTTGATCAGCAACAAACTTGATCCTGAAACCACAAAGATCACAAAAATCAACAGATAACGCTTTGTTGCGTGCGCTAAAAAATAATTACGCCATGTGCCAATAAAGCTTAATCTGCGTATTGCGGGTTCAGCATTTAAGGCAGGTAAACGCGGTAGCAATAATAGACTGGTGATCCCTGCAGCAGTTAAGCCCACCATTGAAAATACGGCAATCTGCTTAAAGCCCGGAAAAGGGGTAAAACTTAAAAATAAATAAGCCAGCAATGTGGTTGAAAGCCCGATCAACAAACTGGGTAAAATCGGCTTTAATACGGCAAATCCATTGAGATGTCGTTGCTGTGATTGCATCGCCATAAAGTAAAAGGAAAAATCGACACATACCCCAATCAGACTTGCACCAAAAACCAAAGTCATCAGATGTATTTCGGAAAATATCCAGTGGGTTACCGCAAAAGCCACCATTGACCCTGTGGCAACTGCAATAAACTCGGTCAACATCGGGCGAATAGAGCGGAAACCAAACCAGACCAAAAGCAAGACACCGATACTCGAACCCACGCCGATTGTAGAAATTTCATTCTTTGCAGATTGGGTACCAAAATGCGAAAAAACAATTGTTCCAGTCCAGTGCGGTTTCACCCCGATCTTGCTCAATTGCTGATTAACATTAGTCATCCATTGGGCAGTTTGTTCTTGATACTCAATATCATAAGGACTTTTTAAAAGTTCTAAATTAAATAGTCGAGAATAGCCTTGCTCATCAGAAATTGTGGCAAAACCATCTTGTATTTCGATATTTGAATGCTGTTGCAGGCTTGCAAGCCCCATGGCATAACGTGGAAATAATAACAATGGATCTTGTTGAAGCAAGCTTTCAGTGATTGGCATGCCCGGACTCATGATTTGCATCAAACTTTGTTCAGTCAGTGCCGCATAATCCTGTTGTTTTAAGATTGCTTGATCTTGCGAACTAATTAAGCCTGCATGATGTGCATATAAAGTCTTGGCAAAATCTTCAGTATCAACTTGCGCTTTTAATGGCTTAAACAAATTCGACTGTTGGACACCAGCCCTTAATATCTGTGTTGCTTGCTCAATTTGTTCAGATGATTTTGCATCAATCACCAAGAACACTTTATTGTTCAATTGCTCACTGACATAGTGTTCGGTTTGCTCAAGCTGTTTATCCTGCTTTACTTTTGGCAGTAAAGCAAAAATATTGGTCTGGATGTGAATGCCTTTTTGCATCCATGTAAATCCCAGCCCGATCGCAATGATGACTAAAAATATCAACCAAATTGCAGTGAGTTTATTTTGCCAATTGGAAAAGTGCATTCTCAGACGCCGATAAAGTTTGAGGTTGAGCCGTCTGCTGACTAAAATTAATAATCGTCATATTATTGGCTTGTTCAGTAATCACAATACGATTGACATAACGTCCACCTTGCGCATTCACTTTGACAAACAATTTTTTAAACAACGCACTTTTCGGGGTCAATGTGACATCCCAAGCTGATGTTGTGTAATTGGCTGCAACCACATTAAAATTTTTGGCTAAGGCTGTTTCATCGCCTGCCATTAACTGTAAAAACATGGTCGCCACTGAACCATATTGACTGTTATCAATCTCAAGTTGACTCATGGTTCGCTGGGTTTTTTGTAGCAACTTCTTTGGGGTAACAATCAAATCTGCTTGAACAGGCTTTTGAATCTGCCAAATCACCCCTTGGCTTTTGGAAAATAAAACCTGCCCATTTGAGCTAAAAGTTTTATTTAACGAGGTGAGCTTTTTTTGCTGCTCAAAATGGGCGCGAACTACAGGTGTTTGGGAAAGCTGTTGAAAAATTTGCCCAACTTTAGAACTTTCCGCATAACTTGCCAATGGAAGTGCCGTCACAACCATAAACATCATACTGGTGATGATCAGTTTGATTTTATTTTTAAAATTCAACATTTTTCATGCCCCCTATTGGGTCTTAAATTCAGACCATGCATACAGGCGGTCTAAAAATATTTGTGGTGACTGAAAGCACATTTCTCGAGTTTCTATCTCAACTGCCACCTGACTGGTAAAACCTTTGGTGAGGCGTTTACCTGATTCTGCATCAAAAATCTGGTACTCGATTTTCAAACGGTTTTCCCATTCTTTTAAAGTCGCACGTACTCGGATATGCTGCCCAAAAATAATACCTTGCGCATAACGGACATAACTTTCAATCACTGGCCATGCATAACCAGAATCTTTCATTTGATTATAGTTATAGTCAAATTGATCCAGCAATTTACAACGTGCAATTTCAAAATATTTGAGATAATGCCCATGCCAAACCACATTCATGGTATCGACATCATGAAATGGAACATCAATAATGACATCAGCATACATCAACGTTCTCCTGCTTGTGCTGCAACAGATTGCAGTTTAACAGACTGAGATTTTCAAGATGATCGACAATCGCTTGCAGTTCTTTTTGCAATGGACGATCTTCTTCAACAAAATGAAATTCTTTCAGTACCCATTGTCTAAATAGACCCAACACTGGGCTTAATTGCTGTGCCAAACCTCTCAGTTCAATTGCTTGAACCGCAGCACAGCTCAATGCAGCAATCACTTGTTCAGTCAATAAAATCACCCGACTGGCATCACGTGCGGCAATCGTGCCCATACTGACTTTATCTTGATTATGGCATTCGGTTGAACGTGAAAAAATTGAAGCTGCAAGCGTCTGTTTAAGCGCTTCAGCAGTCCAAGCTGACACCCCAATCTGTACGGCTTTAAAACCATGATTGAGCGGTAAGCGATCGGTTTTAGCACCAGTCAAATTACGCGGTAAACCATGATTCATTTTATGATCGACCAATTGTGCAAGCTGACGATCCATCAAATCAGCAATATTGGCAATCATAATTTTTAAGCTATCCATAGCCTGTGCGATATGTCCACCATAGAAATGCCCACCATGTAACACGCGTAAATTGATCGGATCAATTAAGGGATTATCATTACTTGAGTTCAATTCATTTTCAATAAATTGTCTAAGCCAAGTTTTAGAATCTTCAAAGATTCCAATAATATGTGGTGCACAACGTAGCGAATAACGATCTTGCAAACGTGGACTTTGATGCTCTGTTTGTACTTTATCGTTTAACCATTCACGCAGTTGCTTGGCAATCTCTTGCTGACCGGCATGTGGTTTCTGGGCAAATAACACTTCATCAAAATGGCTTGGATTGCCCTCTAATGCCAACACATTTAATGCTGTGATTAAAGTACTTGCCAAACTAATCTGCTCAGCTTTTTTATAATTTAAACAGGCCATTGCGGTCATTACCGCAGTACCATTCATAATGGCAAGTCCCTCTTTGGGTCTGAGTGCCAAAGGCTGTATCGCATATTCAGCATAAACATCCGCGACTGCCACGATATTGCCTTGATAGTAAACATCCCGTTCACCGACCAATGCCCCTGCAATATAGGACAATGGGGTTAAATCACCACTGGCGCCGACTGAACCTTCTGAAGGAATCACTGGAATAATATTTTCATTGAGCATCCAAACCAAACGCTCAAGTAAAGCATGTGATACCCCTGAATAGCCACGCGCCAAAGAACATAATCGAGTCACCATCACAGCACGTGCAGTGATCAAGTCCAGATTTTGCCCCAAACCACAACCGTGAAAACGAGATAAATGCAAAGGCAATTCATTGACCTGATGTGCAGGCACTTCAACCAAACAAGAATCACCATAACCTGTGGTTACACCATAGATGACGCCTTCTTCTTGCAATAATTGATCGAGAAAATCAGCACCTCGTTGAATCAATGCCTGCCAACTTTCAGACTTAGGCAGCGCCACTTTGAGCTGTTGATTTGCGACAGCAACAACCTCTTCAATTGAAAGTGGTTTTTCTCCGATGACAAGTGTCTGCATTTTTATTTGTTCCAAAAATTATAAAAATTAAACCATTGATAAGGTGCATCTACGCAATGCTGTTCGACCAGTTGAACATAGCGTTGTATGACTTCAGCTATGGCTTGGTTGCGGGTTTGCCGCGGAAAATTAAGTTTTTGAGCGATTGAATGGATATGCACATGAAAGTTGTCTTGCTTGCGATAACAGAAAACCGCCAATATCGGAACTTTCAGTAAACTCGCTAAAATCCAAGGTCCTTGCGGCCAAGCGGACTCATCAGCTAAAAATTTAAGATTTTCGACACGTTGCGATTGAACTGGAACGCGATCTGCTGCCACGATGATCCACTCACCCTGATCCAGTTTCTCCTGCAAAAGAATCGCAGTATCAACGCCAAGTTCATCAACCGAAATCAGATGCACATCGGCTTTTTGATTGAGCTTTTTAAGAAATTCATTAAATTTACTGGCATGTTTTTGATAAACCAATACATTGATTTTTTGCTGATGATCAGATTTGATCGCACGTAGCAGTTCGATATTGCCAAAATGCGATACCACAATGATCGCACCTTTTTTATAATTTTCTCGAAAATGCGCATGCCCATGCAAGATCAGCTTTTCTTCTGCGACTTTTCCCAGCCAGCCTTCAATTTTATCCAAAATGCACTCACCAAATGTCATCAAATGAATATACGAATGACTCATATTCGGCTGATGTGAAAATGGTGACTTTTCTTGAGCAAAATGATGCAACTTTTGTAAATAAAGTAATGAAGCCTGACGCGCTGTACGAGAAAAGATCCAGTACCACATGATGATGAAATACAGCACCAGCTTACACAAAAAACGCCCACCAAAACGATAAAAGCAAAGCATTAACATCAAAGGTAACATTCCACCCTTTTCTTTAAGCTCACTCCATCGTTTTGTATGTGATTCAGTCATGTGCTGAACCTTTGGTTTTTTGTGCCAACAGTTTAGGTAAGCGAATCAACATGCCTGCAAAAAGTCGCGCATGTGCTTTACTGAGTCCTAAATTATCTTTCCACAAATTAAAATGTGAAATACCTTGTTCTGGATAAATCACAGCAGTAGGTACGTTGATAAACTGAACTTGTTCCCACTTTAGACGCACTAAAATTTCACTGTCAAAACCCATGCGTGGTTGAAATTTTGCTCGATTGAGGATTTGAATGGTTTGATCAAGTGGATAAATACGAAAACCGCACATACTGTCTTTGATTTCAAGTGACAAGCTATTAATCCAAACCCAGACATGGGTGACATAACGACCATACAAACGCTTTTTCGGCACCGTTTCATCAAAGATCGGCTGTCCCAAAATCATTGCTTGAGGATGTTGTGCTGAGATGGTGATAAATTTTTCAATATCCTGCCAATCGTGCTGCCCATCTGCATCAATTTGTAAAACATGTGTCCAGCCGAGATCTTGTGCTTGATATAAACCTGTCATCACGGCCTGACCTTTGCCCTGATTGGTCGCATGCTCAACCAGATATACATTTTTATGCTGCTGCGCCAATTCTTGCAACAAGGTCGAACATTCAATATCACTACCATCATTGACCAAAACCACTGGCAAACCATAAGGGTGAATATAGTCCAGTAATGCTTTGATATAATGCGGATGGTTATACACAGGAATCACAAAACCCAATCGATATTGCTGCATCATCTGTCTCCTAAGCGTTAACCGTAGTAGCAAAAACCAAACGTCCTGATGCTAAAGACTGTTCAGCCTGCTGCAATTGAAAACTGATTTTATCTGCTTTACGCTCAAGTTTAAGCAAAACCACGGCATGCGGTTGGATCAATTCCTGAAACTTAATTTGTTCCAATGCTGTACACCAATCTAGATCAGCCCAGATCTCTTTAGCGAGCTTTTGAATAAAAGCAATTTGCCCAACACCAGGATAAATCGGTTGACCAGGAAAATGCCCATTAAAAGCAGCCAGTTCAGGAATAAACTCTAATTTAAATTCTGCGCTATTGGCATCAATATGCGATGCTAAAACCACGGGTAAATTTAAGTTTTCAAATAATGATTTCATATAATTTTTATTGAGCTTTGATTGGGAGTTTTTCGGTAATTGGCTTAAAAAACGCCACTGCCTCGGTATCGCAATATATTCCAATTTATCTGCAAGTTGTTGTTTTATTTTTGCGACAAATGCACGCTTATGACTGTGTCTAAGTTCTAATTGAGCTTGTTCAGACAATACCGCCACACATGCCAAAATTTGTCGATGATCCTTTTCAAAGATCAATGTATGACATTCACTGACTTCTGGCAATTCAACAATACCACTTTCAATAGAATCAAGACTTAAACGCTTTTCTTCAAGCTTAACAATACGGTCTAAGCGACCTTGAAGCTGAAACTGACTTTTTCGATCATCAGGCACAGACACTTCGACTTTATCTGCGGTATAGATCCAATCATTGATATACGCATGTTGAGTCAAGACACCCAGTTCACCTGCATCTGTAACGCTAATTTCGACATCTGCAAACGGCGTCCAAAGCGCCTCATCTTGTGTGCGATAAGCAATGCCACCCGTTTCGGAACTACCAAAAATTTCGGTGATACTGGCATTGAGCAGTGGACGCACTCCAGCATCTAATTTACCACCTGAAGAATAAACCACTGAATGCTGTTCAAGTAATACATCAGAGGTCCAACGTTTTAAAAGTGCTGGGCTGGAAACCACATAATGATTTGAACCAAAATGATCGTGACTTAAATGCTGTAACTTTTTTTGTGCTTCAACCACATCTTCAGGAAATGCCAATTGCGGATTATAAAAAGCTCTGCCACTGGCAAGTGGCCAAAGTAATTTAAACAATAGACCATAAATATGTTGATGACTGACTGTAGCAAGCGCCAGTGCATTTTCTGCTAGATCAAAACTTTGATCTAAACCTTGTACTTCATTAAGCAGCTGTTTTAGGGTGCGCGGAATCTTTTTAGGTTGCCCTGTAGAACCCGAAGTATAAAAAAACACTGCTGCACGATTTAAAAATGCATCATTTAGATCAATGTGTTGAGTATCTTCAACCACAGGATTAATCTGTTTATATTGTCGTTCAATAAAATAAATATTCTGAGCTGCTAAGCTTTTTTCCAAATCACGCACACGATTTGGCGGGAGAATCACCTGTTTATCCGCCAGCAAAACTGCAAAAAATAACACTAAAAAATCATAACTGTCATTTTGCCACAAGGCCCATGCACTTTCAGTGGATTGTTCAATGTGTGTTTTTTCACTCAACACTTCCTGCCAAAATTGGGAAAATGTTTTGACACTAAAATCAGAGGTGATACACAGACATTTTTCAGCATGAATGTGGCTTTGAAAATGACACAACATAAGCGTTTATTTTAACTCGTATGATTTTTAGCTTGATGAATTTTTCGCAGTACAAATTCACCTGCAAATAACAAACCCATCAAAAGATAAGAAATAAAACCATTATAAAGTACCCACATTTGGGTACTGCTAAATAACACTGTATAAAGCGCAATACAGGCATTTAAAATAAAAAAGCCACACCAAACAATCGTAACTTTTTTGGTCCAGATCACCCCAGACTCGGGCAAATCAGGTTCAACCAAACGTGCAAAACGCTCAATCATTGAGGGTGGTTTGATTAAGGTGGTCGCAAAAATTATCAACGCGCCCACACTCATCAATACTGGATACAGCTTTAACCAAGCATGATCTTTTAAAATCAAACTCAGCCCACCACAAATAATGGCAAACCAAGTCAATGGCCACATAAGATCGCTTTTTTTAAAAAATAAGCGTGATCCACCGAGCAGAACCAACAAAGCACTCACCCAAATAAAATGACCATGCGCTAGGCTGTAGCCCACGATAAATGGGTAAAGTAGAAATAAGACGGTGACTCCACTGCGGATCAAATGATTCATTCTGCAGACATATTTTGAATCACAACCACAACATCTTGCACTGTTCTGACATTTTTAAAATCTTCAGGTTTAACTTGCTTACCGGTTAATTCTTTAATTTTAACAACTAAATCAATAGCGTCGATGCTATCAACATCTAGATCAGAATACAGGTTTGACTCAAGCTGAATATCAGCAGGTTCAATTTCAAATAGTTCTTCCATCCACTCACGTAGATTTGTTAAGACGATTTCTTCAGATAACATAACGACCTCTTAAGCAGCGCGTTGCGCTTCAACCAAGTCCACTAAACTTTGCACAGAGGCGAAATGTTGCTTGGTTTCCTGTGATTCAGCATTTAAATGAATGTTATAGCGTTTTTTCAAAGCTAAACCTAATTCTAGGGCATCAATAGAATCCAGCCCTAATCCATCACCAAAGAGTGGTGCATTGGTATCAATATCTTCAATTGAAATATCTTCCAATGCCAGCACATCAATGATCATTTCTTTTAACTCATCAGCAAGATTGCTCATTTGTAGATAACTCTTGTTTAATTAACGCTTGATTAAATAAGTTGTGCAAAAAATGATTGAGCTGTTTCACCTGTTTTGAGTTAACAGCAGCATCATCCAATATATCGTGTACATGTACCGCATCTAACACTGTAATCTGAATGTGAAATGGTTCATTTGGAATGTGATACCACTTTTCATTTTTGGTCAGTGTCGAGGGCGTGCATTCTATCAAAATCGGACGAATTGGAACATTCGCTCGAATCGCAATATTTGATGCACCGCGTTGGAACTCATTCAGTGATGCACCTTTTTCTGTTCGTGTCCCTTCTGGAAATATCAATAATGAGGCTGCATCTTTTTCTTGGAGTTTTTTAACGCAGTCCAAAATAAATTGCTCAGATCCCTCATTTAAAATATAACCTGCACTACGTACTGGCCCCAATGTAAATGGATTGCGCCAAAGTGCTTTTTTTACAATACAGTTGGCCTTTTCCATTAAGCCAATCAAAATCACCACATCAATCAAGGTTGGATGATTTGCAATGACTAACTCTTGACGGCTATGGGCCAGCTTTTCCAAGCCTTCGACCTCATAGGTCATGATGCCCAATTTAACCATCATTTCAGTAAAGCCTTTAAAGCTATATTTAATGGCTTTTTGCGCGCGATCTTGTCTTTTTCTTGTATCAAATGTGCTCACTTTCACCAATGGTGCAACCACACCACCAATCACAATTCCGCCCAAGCCAAAACTTGCAAAACTAAAACCTGTAGCGCCAACACGCCAAGCGTAATTTAACTTTTTCTTTACTTTATTGATATTTAGCATTTGACCCAAGCACCCTTTTCTATCAGGTTTTGATTGTGCCAAAACGCATTAAAATTTTGAGCTTCTAAATATTTGCTTTGTTGCGGTTGCAGATTTTCTACATCGATTTTTAAATTGGCATTTTCTAAACTGACCACTCCAGCCAATGAAAAAGCTTTAAAATTCTGATACTCATCGTATATTTCAGGCAATGCTTGATCATAATAAATCACCAAGGCATTTTTAGCATTGTGGTGGGTTTTTAAATAAGCATAAGCTTCTACTAAAGCTTCAGACCATGACGCAGCCAAACTGGTCGCGAGCGTATCATCTTGACAAAATATAGAATACAAACCTGAAACTGCATTATGTACAGAGGTTGAAAAAAGTGTCGGAGATGGGGTCTGGTCTGAAAGGACGTCTTGTAAAATTTTAAGTGTTTTTTCTTCATCGCCATATTGTGAGCTCCAAACAATATAGTCGACCTGAATCCCCTGCAAACTTTGAATTGCACTATTCAGTGCAATTTTAGCAATACTTGATAACCGTCTACGTTGCATCGCAGGAATTTTTTCAAGTGCTAAAAATGTATCACCATCTTCGCTCAAGGTGAGCCTAGAAATATTTAATTGAAGCATGTTTTATTCATCAACATCAGCTAATTTAATTGGCTTAAAAAGCCTTCTTTAGACAAATTATAACATTTGAATAACAATAAATACAAAAAATACAATTGAACTTTGTCTAATAATTAGTTTCTTAATTAAAAGATCCTCTTGCAACACTATTTTTTACTGCAACAGTTTATTCAATCCCATTTCATCAAGTGGCGTATTATACTTATAAAACTTATTTTAAAAGCTTGTTTACTGTTAATTATCGCTAAGTAATGCTATTTTTTATATGACTGTGTTGATGACATACTCAGGGTTTTATACAAAATGTTAATTCGAAATAACACAGTATTTTGAACAGTCGATTGCTCTCTAAACAACATATCTTTGCTACAACAAACCGAAGCTTTGAACACAGCTATTTATACAACTCCAGATTGTAATTTTCCTGTAATTGCTAATTTTAAATCACAATCAATATTTTAAGCTGAACATTAGATATCTTTCATAAATCAAAAAATGATCATGTGGAGTGAATCAATTGGTATTGAAAGTTCCTTCTCCCTCTGGGAGAAGGCTAGGATGAGGGGGGATTTTATGTTGATCCATGGTTTTAAAAAGGACTTATGAAACAACTTTATTGCTTGGCATTCCTTTGCCATTGCTGATTGATTGCTACACGTCATGATCAGCCAAACATACATCTAACAGATCAGCCTGCTGCACTTTCCGCAACCCATTGTGAAAATTTACTTGGAACACCTTTGGTATTTTCATCAAAGCCAAAGAATTTAACACCATCTTCAGTATCTGAATAAGCCGCCATGACTTTTCCTGTTTTAGTATTGATCGCAATGACAGCCTTACTCGAACCCGCCCCACGTGGGTCATAACCACTGCCTACCAGCCAATCACCCTGACGCTGCATTGCACTGGATACCACTAAAGCTGAAGTGAGATTTGCATATGATTTGCCAACTAATTGCTGAAAACGAGCTTTCCAAGGTGCTGCCTGTATAACGTCATGTGGGTGTTTACCATCTGGTTTCGCCATACCCGTTGTTGGAACAGGACGTGTACCGCACTTGCTTTTGATTTCTGACTCATAGCCGATATTACCAACTTCTTGCACATCGATAGTACGCCCAACCTTATCGGCACAGTCAGCCCATTGTTGTGGTGTTTTTGCCTGTGCAACAATTGGCGTAATCAGCATGCCCGCCAGTAAAAAACTAACAATTTTCATGATTTATTTCCTTTAAACTTTAAATATGTATTTAATTTAACATCGCGATAACAATGCGCTTTAATAACCTGAGCTTTTAACCAGTTTAGGGGTATCGGCTTTTTGAACTGATACCAATTTTGCCAGATCAGTACCATCACTTTCGCCCTTATAAACCGCATATTCTCCAACCGTTACAGTTGCATGTCCCGTATAGCCAATATAGCCTTCCTTGGGTCTTTTATTGAGTTTTAATGCCTGAGCTGCCTGTTGAGTATCATTGAAACAAAACCAGCGTGAACGGCGATCATCCGGCTTACGCGGTATCAACTGATCTGAAGGCGCACTGGGATGAAAACAGATAACATCACCTGCCACTTCATCATCAAAATAATATGAATATTCTCCATTTACTGTAATTTGACCACGATATTGATCAAATTCCTGTGTGCTTTTTTGCAGTTTCAAGGCATCTGCATGTGCAAACAAGGGCAAAGCTAAAATACTGCCCAGTAAAAAATTAACCGCTTTCATCATTTTTATCCTTTAAAAAGATCCGATCTTTTATTTAAATATATTTTACTTCAAATACTTATCTCGGGTTTATCACAATAGGAGATGTGACTTAAAGCAGAACCCTATGTATTACCACCAATAAAATATACTGGCGCCCGGCTCGTAATAAGTACTACATGCTGAGTAAACCACTTTACACTCTTGCTTGTTTTTACTTTGACATTCATAAGCAGCTAATGCTTTGGCGCCTGCGGGCGTACGATCAATTCTAATCACAGACTCTTGACCACCTTGAGTCGGATCAGCCAAGGCAACACATTTATTGTTATAGGTAAAGATGACTTCACAATTTTTACCTCCCTTTTTTTGGCAATTTTCCAAGGCTACTTTTTTAGCCCCACGTTCGGTTCGTGTCGCTTGGGCATAACCTGTAGGTCGAGAAGGTGCTGCCTTATCTTCAGCAATCGCGCCCCAACGTTTTTCCCAAAGTGAGGGTTCCCATTTATATGTGCCACCACCGCCACTACCATTACTACCGCCACTTGGAATCGGTGCACACCCTTGCAGGCCTTGCCCACCAATTGGATAATAACCAGGAGGACAATTGCCCTCTGCGGCCACATGGCCTGACCACATCAAAACAACAAACGCCAGCACAAGCGTGTTTGCAATCCCCATGAATTGTTTAAAATAGTGTTGCTCTGTGATCGTGAATGTTTTAAACATAATAAAAGCCCTCATGGCCAATAATCATTAACAAATTGAATGATTACTATCCAAAATAACAAAAAATATATGATCAATTTTCTGATTGATGGAATGTTAATATTTTATCTAACGTTCAAACTTAGATTAAAACTTCTACAACTTTTTTCTGCAAGTCATTTTTATTCATTAAATTTTCTCTAAGCATTCCCATTAAGATTAAATGCAGAGCAGCTAAACACAAACAATTAAATCATGTGAAAAATCAATACAAAAACATGTTTTAAAACAGCAAAATACAGATAAACTTAACCACATCATCCTTAATTAAATCGCCAGTAAACATGCAACACGATATGATGACCCGCCGAAGTTGTGAAAACAATTCAACTGAAGCATTCCATGTATTGGCTAAAAGCAGACTGACCGATTTGAATAAAGCGATAAAACAAAAATCGTAATGTATTTACATAGCAAGGAATAAAATGAAACTGACAAGGATATGTACTTTACTGATATTGCCCATCGTATTAACAGCATGCCAATCCAGCACGGTAAATAAGCTGATAAGAGATCTGCCCTCTCCTGATGGACGTTTTCATGTGGAAGTTCTTCAGTGCCGAGCCAATGATGTAATGTTTGGTGGCGCAACCCAAGTTCAGATTTCAGTTCTGAAAAAAGGTGAAACTGAAAAATGTCGTTCATTTATTCATGCTTTGGCGCAATTCGATGTAAGAACCATCGACTTTGGCGCAAAGGATAATGCTTTGCATATAGCGTGGCTGTCAGACACTGAACTTAGTGCGTGGCATCGTAGTTTTGCAACATCTCAAGGCAAGAATTATATAGGGCCTGATGTACAGCAAAGTCAGGCTAACTCTCCAATTAAAGTGATTTTCTCGCCTTTGGCTGCGCAAATTGGAATACCATCTCAAATAAAAAAATAAAGCGCTATACACAATCAACCGTTGTATAAATCGTCTAGTTTTGATTGCTATTGTTATGCAGCAGAAGCTTATAGGGTAAGTCTGGCTTCCGAGCTCGTTTTGTGATCTAGTTATAATCATCTTTTAACAATCGAACTGCCGATAACGACCTATACACGATGATCCAACCACAATAGTCAAAGCAGTTTAAATTTTCATACTTAAACTCAATCAGTGAAGCTTGATTGTATGTAGTAACTGCTTTTTATGATTAACTGTGAATTTTATGAAATATGTCACTTTTAAGTGCTTTACCTCTTAGCGAGTAATTAATCATATTCTCAAAAAACTGAACTCCTCGGCTTTTAATCACTGCTTCAAGCATCCGTCATATCACATCATCCCAAATCTAAGCTATAAGCACCCTAAAGCACATATACAATAAGAACAGTCCGTCACAAATACTTTTACCATCTTATTTTAACCATATATATAATTGATATTAAATAAAATTCAACTTACATAAAATATTATACCTACCCATTCAATGAGCATTTTTGATCAAAAAACCGTACTCACTTATATCAATAATAAGCAACAACACTGTACACAGCACATCTAAACCAAGCCCTCAGATTAATCATATTAATTCATATACTTTTCATAAAAAATGATAAGGGCGCCAAATACAAATTAATTATGCACAAAATACAAAGTTATCTATTGTGATGTACGTCACTATAACCATGCATTTATTTAAGTACATTACTATTTTATTAAACAGTGCGACTAAGTGTAATTTATTGAAATCATAAAAAATGATTTTAAATAAATATTAAAAATCAACCTTCTAAAATGAATGGGTTTTACTATGAAATTAGCTCTATTAAGTACTGCAACTTTATCTGCTTTAACGCTTTCTGTTTCAGCTTTCGCTGCTGATCCTGTAACTGTTAACGGTGGAACAGTACATTTTACTGGTGAAATCGTAAATGCAGCATGTGCTGTAAGTACAGAATCTTCAAATCAAACTGTTGATTTAGGTCAATACCGTACTGCACGTTTAGCTGTTGCTGGCGATAAAACAACTCCAGTACCGTTCCAAATCAAACTTGTTGACTGTGATCCAACAGTTCAAGCAACTGCTGCTGTTGCATTTTATGGTCAGTCTGTAACGTCTAATGCAAACTTACTTTCAGTTGCTGCTGGTGGTACAAACTCTACTGCTGCAACAAATGTAGGGATTGAGATTGCTGATGACACTTCAAAAATCTTAGGTGTTACTGGTGCTAGTTTCTCTACACCTAAAACATTGATCACTGGTGATAACACACTTCAATTCAGCGCTCGTTATGTTGCGACTGGTGCATCTACACCAGGTCAAGCAAATGCTGATGCAACTTTTGTAGTGAAATATGAATAATTTATCTACTTAAGATAATTATTAAATATTTGATTACATGAGCTTATTTACCATGAAAAAGTATATAACCCTGATTGTTGGAATATTAGTAAGTACTCATATTTACGCAGAAAGTTATGTATTTGGTGGAAGAGCTCATTTTCAGGGAGTTTTGATAAATCAAAGCTGCTCAATCTTGATTGAGAATAATGCTGCTGTATCTATTAAAACTCCCAATTCTCCAATTCAAATCAATTTTTCATTATGCCCTGTAAGCATCTACGACAATCTCGCCATTGGTCTATCTGAACAAAATAAACCAACCCATGAGATGTTTTATACAGATCCAAAAGCAAGAAATGATTTTGATATTAATAAAGAATTAAACATTCAAGATTTTGAACAGCCCCGTCTGGATCAGAAATTTATTCGACAAATTGATCGACCTGAACGTTATGACAGTTTCGCTAAAAATAGGATTGGTATTCTCCTCAACCAAACCTCAGAAAAGCCATCCGCTCAAGCATCGAATATTTTAATTTCTGTTTTTTATCCATAAATGAATTCTAAGGACTTATATGAAACTGAACTTATTTAAAAATGGTGTTCTTAGTATAACCTTAGCCTGCTTAGCATCCACCAGCTTAGCCAATAACAATATTATTGGGGGTATATCACTTGGGGCAACTCGTGTTATTTACCCAACCGATGCCAAGCAAGTTTCATTAGCGATTGTCAACAGCAACAATAAAGAACGCTTTTTAATTAACTCGTGGATTGAAAATAATCTAGATGAAAAATCAAAAGATTTTCTGATTACTCCTCCCTTATTTGTCGCAGAAGCAAATAGCGAAAATACATTAAGAATTGTCAATGTTGCTACCAACTTACCCCAAGATAGAGAGTCGGTATTTTGGGTCAATGTCAAAGCAATTCCTTCGATTGATAAATCGACTTTGATTGACAAGAATATTTTACAACTTGCTGTTTTATCTCGAATCAAACTGTTTGTAAGACCGATAAATCTAAAAACTAAACCTGAAGCCGCATTAGAAACACTTAAGTTTTCAAAATCAGCAGAAGGAATCATGGTGAATAATCCATCTCCATATCATGTTTCTTTTGTGAACGTTTTTGTTGATAACCAAAAAGTGCCAAATGTGATGGCAAGTCCATTTGCCCAAACAAAAATTTCAGCGACTTCAGGCAATAAGCTGAGTTATCAAACGGTCAATGATTACGGTGGTTTAACGGCTAAAGTTGATTTAGAACTGAAGTAATAATTATGAATAGTCTATTTTCAATGCCATACAGTGTTGTATGCGTAAGGAGAAATATCAAGCGATATCCAGTGGGTATCGCAGTGACTATGCTGATTTCAATCGTAGTCCCAAGAACCAGTCATGCAGAACAGGTTTTTAACCCTGCATTTTTAACAGATAACTTATCCAATTCACAAATTTCTGATTTGAGCAGATTTGAGAAATCGACCCATCAATTGCCTGGTGTTTACCGGGTTGATGTGTATGTCAACGATCAATATGCGTTTACCCGCGACATCAATTTTATTGAAAAATCAGGCATTCAAGATACGACTGGTTTATTTCCGTGTTTAGACAGCAAAACATTGCAAGGATTTGGAGTCAATATTGCCCAATACGAGCAATTGTCTAGCTCAAACCCACAATGTGTGGATTTTATTTCAATTATTGAAGGTGCAAACAGCCACTTTCAATTTGATAAACAAAAATTATTGATCAGTTTGCCGCAAGCGTCTTTACGCAACCAAATTCGCGGCTATATTCCACCCGATCAATGGGATGAAGGGATCAACGGCTTTTATACCAACTATAATATTTCGGGTTATGACAACTCTAAAACAGATACCAACAGTTTATTTTTACGTCTGGATAATGGACTCAATATTGGCTCATGGCAGTTCCGACATTCAGGCAGTTTTAACGCCAATTCACACAACGGTAAAACCACAAATCAATGGAATAATTTAAATACCTATGTACAAAAAACCATTATTCCTTTAAAAAGCCAGCTGGTAATTGGTGACGGTTCAACAAGTAGCGAAATTTTTGACAGCTTTGGTTTCCGTGGCGCACATTTGTCGACTTCTGAGGCAATGTATCCTGACAGTCAGCAAGGCTATGCGCCTACCGTTCGTGGGGTTGCAAAAACCAATGCAAAAGTGGTGATTAAACAAAATGGTTTTGTGATCCATCAGGTAAATGTCGCACCCGGACCATTCCTTATCCAAGATTTAAATCCAACCTCAATCAGCGGTGACCTTTTGGTTACGATTGAAGAAAATGACGGTTCGATTCAAAGCTTTCAAGTGCCCTATTCAAGCCTTCCTGTTTTACAACGTGAAGGACGCACAAAATACAGTCTGGTGATTGGTGAGTACCGTAGTGGATTGGATTCTCAAGATAATCCATCATTGTTACAGGCAACTGCAATTCACGGTTTAAAAAATGGTATTTCCGTTTATGCTGGGACGCAATTGTCAGATAAATATAAGAGTGCATTGGTGGGTCTAGGTGCCAACCTAGGAGATTATGGGGCTTTATCTTTTGACCTTACCCATGCGGACAGTGAGTTGGCAGATCAATCCTCGAGCAGTGGACAGTCTTTGCGCTTTTTATATTCAAAATCATTATTAAGTTCTGGAACAACCTTCCAGTTATTGGGCTATCGATATTCGACCAAGGGTTTCTATACCTTAAATGATGTTGCTTATAATCGTATGAGTGGTTATCACGTTTCCGAAACTCAAGACGGAAATCAAGCCAATACCCCGATCATTACAGATTACTACAACTTATATAATTCTAAAAAAGGTCGCTTTGAAGTCAATATCTCGCATTCACTTGGAAACTATGGTTCTTTATTTGTCTCCGGCAATCAGCAAACCTATTGGGATACCAACAAAAAAAATGAATGGGTTCAAGCGGGTTATGCAAACTCATGGAAAGCACTGAATTATTCATTCTCAGTCAGTCGTAACAAATATTCTGAGATTAATCAAAGTGACACCATGTATGCCATGAATCTGTCCTTCCCATTGGACAAGCTATGGCCGAAAGCGAATTTCCGCAATCATCCAATCCAAAATGCATATAGCACTTTTTCGACCACACAAAATTCAAACGGTAATGAGTCCTATATGGCAGGTTTAAGTGGCACCTTACTGAAAGATCGTAATTTAAGTTATAGCATCAATCAGGGACAAGTCAGTAAGCAAGGTGATATTGGTTCAGTCAGCCTAAATTACAATGGTAGTTACGGTACGGTAGGTGCAGGTTATAGCTACGAAAAGAACTCAAATCAATTCACCTATAACGCATCTGGCGGTATTTTAGCGCACCGTGATGGTATTACCTTTGGTCAGCCTTTAGGTAGCACCTCAATTTTGGTTAAAGCACCCGGTGCCAAAGGTGTAAATATCGAAAACTATACCGGCGTTAAAACCGATTGGCGTGGATATGCCATCGTTCCTTATGCCACTGAGTATCGTGCCAATCGTGTTGCACTCAATTCAAATACTTTCAGTAATAATCTCGAAATCAGCAATAACGTTGAAAATGTCGTCCCAATCAAAGGGGCAATTGCCAGAGCAACGTTTAACACCAGTTTAGGTGTACGAGCACTCATCACCTTATCCCATAACGGCAAGTTTATACCGTATGCAAGTAGTGTGATCGAAAAGGAAAGTTCAGCCACCAGCATCGTTGCAGACGATGGCCGGGTTTATTTAACTGGGCTTCCGCTCAAAGGTACCCTGGAAGTGAATTGGGGCGAATCTGCTGAAGGAAAATGTTTGGCAAACTACGATATTTCAGACATGGACCTCAGCAAACCCGTTATTCAATTTGATCTTGAATGTCAATAAGGAGAGATCATATGAAATTTAAGCTTTTAATTTCCAGTATGTTGCTGCTTGCTTCAGCCCAATCCTTTGCAGTTGTCTGTTGGAACAGTAAAGGGAATGGTGTGGTGGATGACGTTTTTTATGATCTATCCAATAGTTTCAGCAGCTCGAATAACGCTGTAGGTAAAATTGTAGAGCTTAAAAAGAATTTTTCTTCGCAAGTTTATGGAACTTGCCCGGCTCATAATTCCAATATTAGTCGAAATAGAACCATGCGTAGTTATGTTTCCGACCTCTCTGTAATAGAAACGATTGATCGATATAAATACTTACCGATCAACGACTATCTGGTCGGTGCCATGAAAATTACCGATAGCTTTGCGGGGGATTTTTATCCTCCTGCAAATTATGTACAGATGGGTACAGATCCCAATGTAAGTAAAGGCCAACCCTTTGGTATTTGGGATTCAAACTTTACCTTCCGCCTCAAGGTGATTAAACCCTTTATTGATTTTGTGCCTATCCCGAAAAAAACCATGTTTACCGTTTACGTGACAACGGGTTCAGCAGATCCATTAAATATCCCTGTTTATAAGATCAGTTACAGCGGTTCTATTTCGGTTCCACAAAGCTGCAAAATTGGCACAGGTGACTTTTTAGAAATTAAGTTTGGGGAAATCCCAGCCTATGCCTTTAGTCAGGCGGGTCCTGGCAATAAACCCAACAATGTCAATAAACAAAGTCATACCTTAGCGATTCAATGTACCAATATTGATGCACAAGCAATGCTGACACTTCGGCTTGAGGCTGAAAAAGCCACTGGAGATATGATGATCTCAGATAATCCAGATATTGGCTTTAAGATGTCAGATCAAAATGACAATGTGTTGTTGCCCAATAATATCAATAGTGTGATTCCATTTAATCTTAAACAACAGCCAGCAAATGTGACCATCAAAGCTTGGCCCGTCAGTATCACTGGAAATAAACCAGAAATTGGTCCGTTTAAGTCTAGAGGATATCTCAGAGTAGATTTTGATTAGGAGACAACAATGAAAAATAGAGCAAGATATATGGCTGCTGCCACAATAATATGTTGTTTAAATATTCATCAGCTCTCTCATGCTCAAAATACCAATGTAGAGCTAGGTCGGGTGAATATTGAGCTTTCAGGAATCGTGACGACAGCAACCTGTGGCGTATTAAGTTCTGAACAGGATAAATATATTCAGCTTGGAAGCGTTGCGAGCAAAGACTTACCCAATATCGGTAGTCAATCAAAACCAACCCCGATTCATTTTGAGATGAGTAACTGTCCCCCGAATGGATCTGTGACCATCACTTTTGAAGGGCCTCGAAATAACGAAAATGCTGAACTTTTAGCGCTCGATGCCTTAACCAATAAAGCTGAAAATATTGCCATAGAAATCCGAGATCAAGATAAAAAAAGATTGCCTTTAGGCAAGAAAAGCGAAGCTTTTAGCACAGACATCAATGGCAATGTTTCGGCACTCTTTTATGCAAATTATATCGTGACCAAAGCACAAGCCCTCGCAGGGATTGCAAATGCAAATGCTCAGTTTTCTATTCAATATGATTGAGCATATATCACGATTTATTATTGACGGTTAATACGATTGAGTATTCAAACTTTTTAAAGCACAGGGTTAGGAACTCATCCTTTTCATTTGAATGGCATAAAAAATAGCGGAGGACTTTATCTATTTTCATCATTCAAATTCCCACATTGCTTTAAAGAAAAATGAAGACCTCACACATAACGACAAATCTTTGATTACTTTAAATAAAAAATAAATACACAGAAACATCGAATGAATATTGGGAGAATTCATGAAAACTTTTTTTAAAATAAAAAGTGTTAATAAAGGAATGGCACTTTTATTAGACGATTTCTGTAAAAAAAAAGGCTTAGATGTTTCAAGCGATGCTGAATATCCACTCAATGATCAGCTACCGTTTGGCGAATGGCTCAAAAGAATAAAACAAATCAACAAACAATATCCCCAAGTGGGTATTGGATTAGACATCGGTGCTTTGGTTCAGCCCAAACATATCGGCATTGTGGCTTATATGGCTCAGTCGAGTGATACATTATTTGATTATATTGAAATACTGTCTCAATACGAAAAGCTTTGGTTTAATTATATTCCCAAAAAAGTGCTTATTGAGGAAAACCACTTTTCAATCTCATGGGATAAACCTGCATATTTACAAGTGGGTTTATATCTAGAAGAAACCACCATCGTTGAAGAAATACAAGTGTCTAGTCTTTTTCACCACTTACAACAACTGACCGATTCAGATGCAAGTGTTTTTCATTGTCTAGAACTTGCCATACCCAAACCCAATGACACAAAAAAATACCAACAACTGTTCAATTGCCCGATTAAATTTAATACAAAGCAAACTCGGATTGTCATACCGAATTCTCTATTGGAAACCAAATTAAAATATTATGACCCTATTCTTTTAGAAATATTGTTGAATCATGCCAACATATTACTCAGTAAAATGCCTCAGGAGGATTCTTTCTTAGAATTGGTTAATCTGAGTATGCTACAAGCACTTGAAAATAATAATGTGCAAATTCACTCTATTGCCAAATCATTAAATATTTCTGCGAGAGCACTGCAAAAATATTTAAAAAATAGAGACCTTTCATTTAAAGAAATACTCAGTAATATTCGTCAAAATCTAGCCAAGAAATATCTCCAAAATCAAAACTTATCCATCACAAAAGTTGCCTTTTTACTTGCCTATAAGGACCAAACCTCATTTAATCGTGCTTTTAAAGCTTGGAATGGCGTTTCTCCTTCTACGTGGAGAAAGCAAAATATCAATAAAAAATTAGATGTAAATGAAAAGCATACTGTAAATGAAAGCTTTGAAACGGAGCTCAGTACACCTGATGTTCAACTCAGCTAAAATAAGCCAAATCTCGCTCAAATAACCTAGAACATCCAACTTAAGTTATTGTTTTCTTTTTATAGACTGGCATGATGAAAGCAAAAGTCCATACATAAAAAACAAACTTTGTAGTGTTGGTTTTCCCCTTAACCTACAAAGTTTGCTGCTTGTTCTGCGCTGTTTAATGATGATTTAATCCAAATGGACGGCCATACACTTCGCGGTTTTATTCTTGCGTGTCACCATCAGACCACAAATCACCACAATGGAGGTTACCCCTAAAGACAAAGTCGTTTCATAACTATATTGAGGCGATAAAAACATATAGCCCAATACACTCATAATCACCACGATGACAAACCACGTCAGCCAAGGAAATAACCACATTTTAAAGGTCACTTGAGCGCCTATTTTTTCCAGTTTAGCTCTTGAGCGTAGTTGTGACACAGCAATGACTAAATAAACCACCAAGGCAATTGAACCCGTTGTTGAAAGTAAAAATCCAAAAACTTGCCCTGGGAACATATAATTCACGGCGCAACAAATCAGTCCAACAAAGGTTGAAGCAAACACTGCGATCGTTGGTACACCTGCATCATTAATTTTAGTCACAACTTTCGGTGCTTCTTGACGTGCACCCAATGCAAACAGCATCCGTGAAGAGGTATATACAGCCGCATTCATACAACTTGCCACCGCGATAAACACCACCATGTCCATAATCAATTTGGTTTGCGGCACATTGAGGCTGACCAAGACATACTGAAATGTCCCTAATTTTTGTAAATCAGGCGAACGCCAATCGACTAAAGCCACTGCTAGAAAAATCGAAACAACAAAGAATAAAATGATGCGATACAGCACTAAATTGGTGGCACGTTTAATTTTCTCTTGTGGATTTTTAGACTCTGCCGCTGCAATCGACAGAATTTCAACACCAAAAAATGAAAACGCCGAAATTAAAATAGCCGAAAGAACACCACCCATACCATGCGGCATAAAACCGCCATTTGAAAATAAATGCCCCACACCACTGACATCGCGCGCCAAAGGCCAAAGCCCAAATACAGCTGATGCACCAATCACAATAAACAGCAGTATCGCAACCACTTTAATTAAAGCAAACCAAAACTCAAACTCACCAAAACTTTTAGTACTAAAGAAATTGGCTAAACTGAGTAAAATAATAAAAGCAAAAGCATAAATAGCACTGGAAACTTGAGGAAACCACGCATGTAAAATTTCAGCACCAGCAATTGCTTCGATGGGGATTACCAATACCCAAAACCACCAATATAACCAACCCACAGTAAAGCCTGCCCAAGGGCCAATTGCTTTACGTGCATAGGTAGAAAATGAACCTGTATCTGGTTGTGCAACGGCCATTTCACCGAGCATACGCATCACCAGAAAAACGATAATACTGGTAATAATATAAGCCAGTACAGCAGCAGGACCTGCTTTAGCAATTGCAGCTGAAGAGCCGACAAATAAACCTGCACCAATAACGCCACCGATACTAATCATCGTGATATGTCGGTTGGAAAGTCCTTCACCTAATTTTGTTGTTTTAACACCATTCATATTTTATTCCTTAAAAATACTTTTAAAATCGTGATTTACATTATTAAATCCTTATTCAAAAGAGAGAAAATCGATGACCTTCCCTCTATACAGCAAAAATTAATTTAAAGTGGGCATTGAAAACTGCTTTGCTTCACGAACGTGTGTAGCTGGCCAACGCTGGGTAATGGTTTTACGGCGTGTATAGAAACGTACTCCATCTGGCCCATAAGCATACAAGTCACCAAATAACGAACGCTTCCAGCCACCAAAACTATGATATGCAACAGGTACAGGCAATGGCACATTTACCCCGACCATTCCCACTTGGATATGATGGGTAAAATAGCGTGCAGCTTCCCCATCACGGGTATAAATACAGGTACCATTTCCATACTCATGATCATTGATTAACTGCATCGCTTGTTGCATGGTTTCTACACGAATCACCTGTAAAACAGGACCAAAAATTTCTTGCTGATAACTGGTCATGTCTGATGAAACCTGATCAATTAGCGTCGGGCCAACAAAAAATCCAGTTTCATAGCCGATAGGTTTGGCATCACGACCATCGACAACGATTTTAGCACCTTGCTGTTCAGCACTTTGGATAAAAGCTTGAACTTTATCTTTATGTGCTTGAGAAATGAGCGGTCCAAAGTCATTTTGTTGATTTGCATAATGACCAAACTTGAGTTGTTGCATTTCTTGGCTAAGTTTTTCAATCACCAGATCAGCAATTTCATCGCCAATTGCCACTGCAACAGACAAAGCCATACAGCGTTCACCAGATGAGCCAAAAGCTGCACCTAATAATGAGTTCACTACATTATCGATATCTGCATCAGGCATAATAATGGCATGATTTTTTGCGCCACCTAAGGCTTGACAGCGTTTGCCTGCCGAGGTTGCTGTGCGATAAATATATTCAGCAATCGGGGTTGAACCAACAAAGCTAATCGCTTGAATATTTGGATGATGTAATAAGGCATCCACTGCTTGTTTATCACCATTGATGACGTTAAACACACCATCGGGTAAACCTGCCTGTTGAAGTAATTCTGCCAAATATAATGCTGCTGATGGGGTTTTTTCAGAGGGTTTTAAAATAAAGCAGTTCCCGCAAACAATCGCCATTGGAAACATCCACAATGGAACCATCGCTGGAAAATTAAAAGGTGTAATCCCGGCAACCACGCCTAAAGGTTGAAATTCGCTCCATGAATCAATATCTGGGCCAACATTTTTTGAGTATTCACCTTTTAAAAACTCAGGTGCACCACATGCATACTCAACATTTTCAATTCCGCGTTGTAACTCGCCCTGTGCATCATGACAAATTTTTCCATGTTCTTGTCCAATCAACTCACAAAGTTTTTCAGCATTCTCTTCTAGCAGTTGTTTAAACTTAAACATCACTCGTGCACGTTTAATCACAGGGGTATCACGCCATGCTGGAAAAGCCTGTTGTGCAATTTGAACCACCTGATTGACCAATGCAGTATCGGCAAGCGCAACTTCTTTGCTGATCTTGCCTGTTGCTGGATGGTATACAGCTTGTGTTCTTGAGGTCTTGGTTACAAGTCCCCCTTGAATAAAATGCCCAAGCAGCGTGATCGGTTGTACTGCTTCAGCTGTCTCAGTATTAGACAACTCGCCACCACTAAAATTTTCTAAATTGTTCATTACCTTTCCTTGTCTATTTGTTCCGTGTTTATTTGCTTAGAGACTCATCCTATTTATTTCACTTGATAAAGTGCCTCGCCTACAGCATTCATTAAACGGGTTAATTGTACTTCTGTGGTGTTAAACATTGGACCAAACTGAAGGGTATCGCCACCAAAACGCACATAGAAACCTGCTTTCCACAGTTTCATTCCAATTTCAAAACCTCGAATCGTGGCATCACCATCACGCGGTGCCAATTGCAAGGCACCAATCAATCCGCAGTTACGAATGTCGACAATATGGGGTGAACCTTTTAATTCATGGACAAGCTTTTCAAAACTTGGTGCTAAGTCAGCAGATTGAGAAATTAAATTTTCTTGTTCAAGTACATTCAGCGTTGCTAGAGCAGCGGCACAGGCAACAGGATGGGCCGAATAGGTATAGCCATGGGTGAATTCAATGGCATGTTCAGGTAGATCTTGCTGCATAAATGCATTGTAAATTTCACGGCTTGCCACCACCCCACCTAACGGAATTGCGCCATTGCTAATCTGTTTAGCAAAGGTCAAAAGGTCTGGTGTAACCCCAAAATATTCTGCCGCAGTCCATTTACCGATACGCCCAAAGCCAGTAATCACCTCATCAAAAATCAGTAAAATATCGTGTTGGTCACAAATTTCTCTCAAGCGTTGTAAATAACCAACTGGTGGCACGATACAGCCTGCTGAACCTGAAATAGGCTCTACAATCACTGCTGCAATATTAGAAGCATCATGTAATTCAATCAGCTTGAGCATTTCATCTGCCAGCTCAACCCCACCCGTCTCTGCACAGCCTTTGCTAAAACTTAAATGCGCTTGCAAAGTATGAGGCAAATGATCCACATCCATCAATTGACCAAACATTTTACGATTTCCGCCAATACCGCCTAGACTGGTCCCTGCGACGTTTACACCATGATAGCCACGCGCTCGTCCAATCAATTTGGTTTTGCTTGGTTTACCTTGAATGCGCCAATATGCGCGTGCCATCTTGATCGCAGTGTCCGCAGATTCAGAACCTGAATCGGTAAAAAAGACATGTTGCAGTTTTTCCGGCATCAGCTGAACAATTTTTTCAGCCAATTGAAAAGATAAAGGATGTCCAAATTGGAATGCAGGTGAATAGTCCAGTTTTGCCAATTGCTTACTCACAGCCTGTTGGATTTCAGGTCGTGTATGCCCTGCACCACACGTCCATAGCCCTGACAATGAGTCATAAATCTCACGTCCAATACTGTCAATTAAATACGATCCTTTTGCACCCACGATCATGCGTGGATCTTTATGGAAATTACGATTTGCAGAAAATGGCATCCAATGGGCTTGATAATTTAAATTCATCTGCTCATTTGACTGACTGGCTTCCAATGCGTCATCGCGGTCATTTGATGTATCGATATCAAACATAAGTACTCTTCTTGTTTTGTGGTTATCTCTTGAGTGTACAAAGCACAATAGTTTTGATAAATTCAAAATATCTTGAGTTTAGATATAAAAAAGCAAAACTAAATGAAACCTAAAAAATTAAACCAAGTCACTGATTTTGATATAAAATTACTTAAAATATTTAAAACAGTCTGTGATTGTCACAGCTTCACTGCTGCCGAAAGTATCCTAGGGATTAGCCGTTCTGCGATTAGTTTGCATATGAGTGATCTGGAAAATCGCTTAGGGATTCGCCTCTGTCAACGTGGTCGAGCAGGCTTTTCCATCACCGATGAAGGTCGGGAAGTTTTAGAATATATTGAAGTACTGACCGCTTCGATTGAGGACTTTCGTGCCAAAATCAATCAAATGCATAATCAGCTCAAAGGTGAATTTAATATTGGGATTATTAATAACTTAGTCACGATGCCCAGTGCTTATATTACCAATACATTGGCACAGCTTGCGGAAGAAAATACTGAGGTGGTTATTAATATTAGTATGAGCACACTGTCAGATATTGAGTGTCGTGTTTTGGACAATCGATTACACGCTGGCGCGATTCCTTTGGTGAGCCCATTATCAGGTCTAGATTATTTTCATTTATATAACGAAGAATCTTCACTCTATTGTGGGCAAAACCACCCACTCTTTCAGCATTTAGGTGAAATAAGTTTAGATGACTTAAAACAATGCAATACGGTTCTTCCGAATTATGCCATTACCCCCGATGCAATGAAGTTGCATCAACGATTGAACTGTTCAGCGACTGCAAGTGACAGAGAAGGTATCGCATTTCTGATTCTTTCAGGAAAATTTATGGGGTTTTTACCCGATCATTATGCGAAAAAATGGGTCCAAGATGGTTTGATGCAACCGATTTTACAAGAGATTATGCATTATAGTACGCCGATATGTCTAATTACACATAAAGGGAAAAATTACAATATTATCTTAAAAACCTTTATGGATATATTAAAAAAAACCGTTCAACCGATAAAATAATATACAAAAATTTAAAACAGTTTAAAATTTGATTATTTTTAATACGAATTAAAATATAATCCGACTAAAATAATCAGATTATATTTTAACTTATCACGCAGAATATTATTTAATTTATGCTATATCAACAATATATTGCATAACTTAATTGACTTAATAATAATCTACCACCAATATTTTATGCTGATCACTTTCCAAATCTTGAATTTTTAAATGGGCCATACTATTGGCTTTTTTATCAACTAAGTTATTGAAATTAAAGCTATCTATTGTGGTGGTTTTTCTCAACGCATCAATCGTATTATCAATCGTTTTGCAATTAGAATTATTAGAATTCTTTTCACATGTAAATTCTACAATCTGCCCTTGAAAATGAATCTCCTCTGCATAAGTGGCTAAACTTAAACTCGATATTGTTGTAAATGTTATTAATAAAAAGGATAGTTTTTTATTTAACTCCATCTCATTCCCCTCTAAAGAAATGGTGTAGTTAATTAATTACATAACCTTATTATTAATACAAGATTTTCCAAGCAATAAATAAAAAAATAATTTTAAAAAATATGATTTACGTCAATTAATCATATTCAATTGTGACGGTTGCCATAGCTCGTACTTTTCCGGGCATCATTTTGGTTGCAGTCTGATAGTAACGCGCAGTCATTGGCACATTGTATTGAATATTATCATTTGACTTTAACGTGCCTAATTCTAGCTTGTCATTTTTAGCAATCACTTTATTCGAATTTTTATATTGTGAAAGCAATTGTACACCAACACCTGATGCACTGCTTCCCGCAGCAGCATTGTTGGAAATGACATTTGTGGTATTGGTTACAGCATCATAATCAAAGCTTAGGCTGATTTTATTGCTTTCTTCATAACCCGTTGGGTTTTTTCCACCATTACATAAGATGTTGAGATCAAAGGCTTGCTCACCTTGCGTTGAACCCACACCTTTAAAATCAACCTTATTTACAGTTGGCAGTGTCACCGTTTTATTAATATTGCCTTGGATTTCACATGATGAAGAAGCAATGGTAATCGCATTCCCATATACCGTACTGGTTAAAAAAGGCTGATTCGGATAACCAATCACGTTATAGCGGCTATATTGTCCAGGGACCAATGCACCTGATCCTGTTGATGGTGCAGTTTTAACAATTTCTACAACGAAATATCCAGGCGATAAACGATAGGTGGTATTTCTAGATAAACTTCTTGTATAAGGGTAATAACCTGAAAAGTTAGAATTATCTGCCGCTTCGCGGTATAGACGAATACCAATCCCTTCAATATTGGTACTATAAATTGAGTTGCCTGATGGACTTAAAGGGTATCTTTGCTGCAATACTGCTTCAATTGTGCCTGCAGAATAATCACAATAATAAGTAGATCCATTCGATGAAATTGGAAATGTCGCTTTACGTAAAATAGTGCCAACGGCATCACTCGGTCTCACCACAACACGACCAACAGACATACTCACATCTTGCGGGGTAAATCCACGCTGAGGTGCACACGTTGCATATGCGCCTGAACTCACAGTCCCTGCAATAAGCAAGAGAATACGATTTAAAACTTTACCGTTCATTGACATACACCTTCCGCCATAATCATATTTTGCTTTTTGTCTGCTGCTTGCGCAGAAACATCATATTGAATTCGGCATTGCTCGTTGGCATTTTCGCCCCATTTCACTGTAACCGTGTCTGCTGCGGTATTGGTTCTTATGTAAACCATACTCCCTTGAGCAACCATTCCAATATTTTCACCTTTTGTATCAAATACTTCTGCTGCAAAAGGTAAAGTTTCACCATTTTGTTTTTTGCTGCGAATATAAATTGCTTTACCAATTTTCGTTGCAAAACTCACTTGTGAAATTGAACCTGCATATGGCGCGATACGCTGACTTGTACCATCTAGCTCAACATCTGTCGACATTCCTTGAGGGTCAAGGGTAATGTCATTTAAACGATATGGTGTTACATATGGAATCACCGCATAACCAGATTTATTAATACTTAAACCTGTCGCATTATTCACTTTAGCACCAGCAGCTTCAGGTGCATACACCAAGACCATTGTTTGCCCCTGATCTGGTCCAAACAAGACACCTTCAGGATGAGCAACAATATTACCACGTGCAGTTAACATTGCTTGTTGATAACCGTCAGCCGCACTGAATGATCCGCCAACAGTCGCGTAGTTGGTGCGATACTGAGCATTTAAATTGGCGCTTGGATTATCACCATAGCGTGTCGATACAGATGTACCATAGTTAAAACGATCGCCAACAACGCCGCTCACACCGACAGTCGCATTATCTTGTGTCATAATCGAGTTAAGGTTCGCTGAGCTTTTCTTAAATGAAAGTGGTAAGGACATGGTCAGCATATATTCAGTATCGCTATTGCTGATACTTGTGGCATTGTTTTCAACAATACGTTTAATTGCCGACAAACCATAAGTCAAACCACGATAGCTGTTGCTATAACCGACTTGATACTGACGGGTTGTTTCCTGACGATTCCAGTAATCTACCCACGAACCTGTTGCATAAATATTTCCAAAATCACGTGGTAAACCCTGATTCAGGGTGATCTGAAATTCACTGCGCTGTTTACCTACATGGGCTGAACTAATGCCTTTATTGTCGAGGTCTTGTACCAATATCGCATCACGTAACTTGTAAAAGTTTTCTGTAGAATAGCGATATGCAGCTAAAGTCAAATTGGTATCGGTTGGGGTAATTAATTTACTATAGCTAATACGGAAACTTTGACCACTTTCACTTTTACGACGTTCAAAATCCGCTTGTGAATGTGTCACATCAAGTGCAATTGCACCAATCGGTGTTGCAAAAGCACTGCCCAATGTTACAGCTGAATAGTCTTCTGAGAACTGTACACCACCATAAGCCGTGATCGAGTTATTGATACCACGTTGATATTTTCCTTGCACAATAAAAGGATCTAGATCGATATCTTTATCGCGGAATTGACCCATCGACACAGAATAACGACTCATTCCTGGACGGAGCATTTGCACAACAGAGGCATAAGGAATTGAATAGCGTTGAATCTCACCATTGGCTTCTAAAATAGAAACTTCCAGTTCACCACCAAACCCTGTCGGATAAAGATCATTGATTTCAAAACTACCTGGTGCAACCGTTGTTTGATAAATCAATTGACCTTGTTGACGTACTTCAACCTTGGCATTGGTTTTTGCATTACCGCGAATACGAGGTGCATAACCAATCATACTGTTAGGTAACATGCGGTCATCACTGGAAAAATCAAAACCACGATAACCAAATGAATCAAAGATTTCACCATCGGTAAAGCTTTCACCCAGAGTCAATACGCCACGGTATTGCGGGAATGCGCGTTGTACATAGGTGTTAATCGCATCATAACTCGATTTAGATTGATTATCTGTAGTAGTGCGGTCTTGCCATTGCCATTGACCATTATGGCGCAGTTGCCAACCAGCTAAATTTGCACCAGCTGTTACCGAAGTAAACGCATTAGTGGTTTCTTCCCCACCTTGGATTTTATTAAATGTTTTATATGCACTGGCATTATAAGAAAGAAATGCAGCATTGATCCCACGATCCCAAACACTTGGGTCGACATAGCCTTGTGCATTTTTTTGCATCGCAACTTGCGGAATCGAAATATCGACACGTAAGCGTGAAGTATCAAATTCATAAAAAGAATCTTCAACCCACTGTTCGATTTTCTGACAACCTGTCAAAGCAAAGCTTTCGCCTTTTTTTAACACCTCTGCTTTAACGCCGTATTCTAATAATTGATTTGAGCTAAAGCAGGTAAAAGCATTTTGATTATTTTCAGTCGCTTTAAACACCATACGATGTTTACCAAACCAGTTGCCATTGACATAAATATCTACATTATAGTCACCTGGTAACACAGGATTGCCATATTTAAAGCGATTTACATCTATCTTTTTGGCATCGCCAATTAAAAAAGCCGAATCAAATTCTGCTTCTGCAGCAGTTGGAGACTTTTCAGCCTCTTTTAAGTCAGTTTCAGATGCATTAACTAAAGCAGGAATGCTGAGCGTAATAACCCCACAAGCCACATAGTAACTGATATGTCGCTTGATCCACTTGTAGCTTTGTTCATTTTTTTGCATAAAGAAGTCTGCCTATCAACAAATGAATAGGTTTTTTTACTCGCTTACTCTCAGATAAATGAAATGATTAAATCATCATTACGAAGGTGCTTTAAATTTCTTGTATTGAAGAAATTTAAAGACTTGATCAATCTATTAAAATTTAATATTTCGCTCTACACGACCACCATAATCATTGATTGTGGTAAAGGTCATCTTAGCGACATTGGAATTTTTTAAACTCACCGTTCCATCAGAAAATGGTTTCAACATTAAACCTTGTGAAATCAAATCAACGCGTTTGCCTGATTGATCTTGCATAATAGAAGTCAAGGTAATATGAAATGGTGTTGGGTTTTTTACGGTTAACTGAGTACCGTTATTGCTCCACTGTAATTTTTCAGGTGCCAATGCGACATCTTCTTTAAGTCCAGCTGGGCGATAAAAAAACTTAATACGCGATCGAATCGCAAGTTGTAAAAAGTTATCTGGTACAACATTCTGATCTTTCGCAGAAGGTTTTGGTGGGATATCGAGAATATTTAACCAAAAGAGTGTTTCTTGAGTTTTACTTAATTCATTTGCATTCGGCAAACTGGTAATACGTAAAGACTGCCCTTTTTTAGCTTCCACACGCGATATAGGCGGTGTAATCATAAAAGGCGCTTTCGATTGATCTGGAGTAGATTTTGCATCTCCCTCATCAATCCATGCTTGAACCAATGCAGGATTATTTCCGTTATTACTTACCTGTAAAGTAATTTCACGTGCATCAGATGGATAGATAACACGAGTACCATGAATGATGATTTCAGCATTCGCTGCACCAAACGGAATTAAAAATGCGAGTAAACCTTTTTTAAGAAAGGAATGATTCAAGAACATAACGATTATCTCTATATCTAAAATAAAGTAAAAGAGCTAGGTTGCTAGACAACCTAGCTCCGTACCATTCAATAAAAAATTATTGATAGATAATAGTATATTGAACAGACGTTGTTACTTTACCAGCAGCAGATGCATCAGTTGCATAATATTCAGCATAGTAATTAAGATCAGCTGCACCTTTGTCTGCAACGTCTACCCATTGAGAGTTAGTTTGCGTGCCAGAAGCACCAGCAGCAAGTACAGGAATGAATTGGTTATTTGAACCTAACAATTGAACTTGAACGTTTTTCGCGCCAGTTGCATCTGTGTTGTTTAAACGACCAGTACCAAAATCAACTGTTGAACCTGGTTCAAAATAAGTTGCAACTTTGCCTTCAGAGCAGTTAGCCAAGTTGATTGTGAATGGCGTACGGCCCGCGATATCACCAGTTTTAGCAAGAGTTTGCTTAGATACTGTAGGAAGCGTTACTGTGAAATCTTTACCTTGTGGAGTCACGATATCACAAGTTTTGTCAGTTACTAGACCATTGATTGTGATTGTGCCGTCTGCTGCAAAAGCACTAGACATTGCTAAAATTGAAACTGATGCTGCTAAAAAAGTATTTTTCATACCAAGTATCCTATACAGACAAAAAAATGATTCGTTTTGATCGATGGGTATTATGCACACTGAGATAAAAATGTAAACAAAGTCACACTTTGTGTATAAAACAGATACAAGTGTATATAAATTTGTATTTTTTGAGAAAAATATTTTTATTATAAATTTCAATATATTAAATATTTATTACATTCATATTTCAGTTTTATTTAAAATATTTTTTTTTGTAAATTTTTTACATAAAAACAAAATTCACGTTATTTCAGCGTAAATTTTAAATTAGTCACATGAGTATAAATCATCGTTTTATGTCATTTGATTAAGGAAATTTGCTTTGAAATTCGCTGTGTGTGCTTCGAAATTCAGGCAAAAAAACGATATCACAACTCACCCTCGCCCCCTTACAACGCCCAAAGACAAAGGATTAGCAATGCTTTAACGACTATTTTACTGATTAATATTTCGCTTAAATTTAGAATTCCCACTGACCAATGTTTGACAAATCGCCCAGTTAAGATGCCCAATGATGATGTTTATATATGATCTTAAGGAATGAATATTTTTATTTTTCTATACAACATTCAGCTTTTTTAATGTTAAAAATCATATAAATATTTTTTCCAATTAAAATGTGAAATAGTTAACATATTAATATGTGTTGTGTTGGCTTCTTTTAAGCTGCCTATATGGCAGTGAACCTAGACAATATCTTGCTGGAAATATCGGCAATTTTCTAAGCTGCCTGCTCGGCAGTGAACAGAATCATTGAGCTGGGTGTCGGTGAACAAATTTTCTAAGCTGCCTTGTGTTCGGTAAATTTCTGTAATAACAAGGCTCTAAAGTCTTGCTCCTTAAAACCTTCTTTGGCACAAATAAATGCCCATGGTAGTACTACAGCATCTTTAATTAAATCGGCTATATCAAAGACCAAAGCACCGCGCCGAGTTTTACCATGCATGACTGCAAATGAATGACTAATGCCTAAGACCCAAAGTGTGGTTGCAGCCAAACCATAGGCCAAATAATTACCATGATTGAGGAAGTCATTGGCTAAATCACCATATTCAGCATTTCGTTCAAATTTGAGTTTGCAACGCGTCGCAGCAATTTTATAAAGTTGCTTGGTGGTCTGTGCTTCGGCAAGAAGTAAATCCCCGACTTTGCTCATATTTGGAATTTTCTTTTCAAAACCAGTTAAAGCCAACTGAACATCCTTATCATCTAAATAAAACCCTTCTGCCTGTAAGTCCCGATCTTTTGCCCAAACTTTACGAATATATTCAACCCGCGCAACCTGAAACTGTTTGGCCACATCTAAACGTTTCTTTTCATCAAACCAAAAGCTCATCCAGCCTTGCATATATTCAGTTGGACGATATTCACTTTGTGGCGTTAGCCACTCCACTTCACTGCCTGAAAATAAAGGCGTACCGCCACCACCACAAAAACCAACCAAAACACCTGCGCTACAGAGCATCCGCATGGCAGCTTGTGTAATCGATGTTCCAGTCCCCAACAAAATCACAGTCGTATTGGCAATTGGAATATTCCAATACTGATTTTCACTTTTGGCTTCGGTTAGATATAAAACACGACCATCCTTTTGCATCACCCGTGCATGTTCTAAATAATAAAGATTCGCTCTTTTTGAATGAAGAATGGCTTTTAAGTCTGATGGATTAAGTTGTTCCATATTATTAGTAATCATAAAGTTTTTATAGAAACAATTTAATAGAAAATCTCAATATTTCCAAACTATTTTTTATTTTAAGCGACACCTTATGTCGCCAATAAATAATTTACTTATTTATCTATAATTTTATTCTAAATATTTAGAATACTATTACAGACTATTTTCAGCACTTTACATGTAGATTTATATTAACATTTTTAAAATGAATTTTACCCTTATTTAACATAAATTCAATTATATAAAGTTATTTCATCATATTTTAAGTATAGTCGTTTTTAATTTTTCCGTTTAAAACATTATTTAGATTAATGTATTTTAGTTCAAAGTAAAATTGATTTAAACTTATAAAAACTTCCACAACACATCTTACCATATACAAACCTAAAATAGCAGGCTGACTGCACAACCTGCATTAAAACCAAATAAACAAAGCATCATAAAAAACAAAACAATCCTATATATTACTTTCAAAACGTAAAAACATTCACTATCAAATATTTTAAATATTATTATTCAACCTCCACCACAGACTCACATAAAACTTAAAAACATGATTAACCAAAAAAACAAAATTATTTAACCTTTATTTTCAATAAAAAATTTAAGTGTATTAAATAATTAACTTCTTAAATCTATAACATATGGACTAGAACCATATAAAAATATTATTTTCTTTTCCTCATGCTCGATTTTATGAATTTCATAATCAATCAATCCATTTACAGAGCTGATTTCAATTTGATTGGCTTCATCAATAACCCTCTTCTTATTATTCAGAGAATATTTGAGTTGAACAACGAACATCTTATCCAGATTGTTCATTTGTTTTGCTACAACCAATCTACTTATTTTAGCCTTGTCATTCATTTTAATGTTGATATTCATTTAATCCTCACGAATAACGTTATCTGATGATTTTGAAAGTAGTCTTTGAATGACTGTTCTTGTAACTGAATACTGCTTAGCTAAAGAATAGACACTTTGGCCATTTTTAAATTTTTCTAAAACCTCTTCTTTCTGGATTTTATTTAAAATTTCTGGTCGACCTACTTTGTTTATATTTCTATTACCAATCTTTCTATTCGATTGAAGTTTTCCATCGAAATCAGAACATATTTTTAGAAAATGAAAAAAAATCTTTTTTATATCTCCTTTAATTTCGTTCTTTGAAAAATCCAAACATACTAAACGGATTCCTTTTTTAAAAATAAAATTAACACTCGAATATATTTCCTTGAAATCACTTCCCAAAGAATCTATTCCATCTATTAATAAAAGATCACCATTTTCCAATGTGTAGTTAATCAAGTTTATGAGTTTATGCCTAAACTCTAAGGGTATACCTATTTTCACCTGCTCAAATACAAGCCTATTTTTCGGTATTTCATAACCATACCCAAGAATATAGTCAGCATAGTTAAATTCATCCATTGATAATTCATCAATTCTGAAGTATGCATAAGTCCGCACAATAAGCCCTCTTCCATTCACAATAACATTTATATTAAATATTTTTTATAAAAACAAATATGTATAAAACATATAAATATTTTAGAACATGGAAATAAATTATCTATACTTATAATAAATAATTATTTAAATCCATGCTTTAATTAAAAATTAAAGCACAATTTAAGACCACAAAAAAATGGTAAAAACACAAAAAAAAACAAATATTATGTCAATGTATCTATTCACAAAACCATCTCTAGATTATTTTAATATTGATATTTTTCACATAAAAAATGTATGATAAAAAATAAAATACATTTGTATATGTATAATAAATAATTTTAAGAAAGGGTTTAAATAAAGTGAACAGCTACTATGTTTTTTCAAAAAAACATAATTAAAGAGAGTTTTTATTTAATATCAATAAAAAAATAAACTGTAAATTTACCATTTAATAAAGCCATGATAAAACTGATTATCATGACTTTATATCCTCAAAACTCAACATTTACTGTTACAGTATCCGAATAATTACCAGCCGGTAAATTGGCTGGATTCGTATCCAGAATTTTTGTGGTGAAGGCAAAACCTTGTTGATTTGTATTATGCTGACCCGGGTTCGTTGTTGCCTCGATACTTGACCACCGTTCATTGCCACTACTGCCCCAACGTTGAAGAAATTTAAAGCAAGGGCGAGATTCGACCCTTACTTTAATAATTCAAATTCACCACAAGTAACGCCAACGCTGCTGGAATCGCTTGTATATAAATAATTTTCTTACTCGCAGTCAGACCGCCATAAATCCCAGCAACCAATACACAGCCCAAAAAGAAATTTGCCAGTGGCAAGGCATAGATTGCAGGTGCACATAAAGACCAAAATAAGCCTGCCGCTAAAAAGCCATTATATAAGCCTTGATTTTGTGCCATGACTTTAGTGAGCTGTGCTTTTTCAGGCGTATTGCCAAATGCTTTTAAACCGTATGGTTTATCCCATAAGAACATCTCTAAAACTAAAATATACACATGTAGTAGTGCAATTAAGGCAATTAAAATTTGTCCAATCATCGTTTTTTTCCTTATTTTTAAAAACACTGATAGATCAGTCTTACAACTGATCTATGTCAGATACATTTATGGTTTTAATAACACCTTGCCTTGGCGTGCACCTTCTGTTGCTCTAGCTGCTGCTTGTTGGATTTGATCAAAACTAAATACGCCTTCAACAGGCAATACTAATTTTTTCTGAGCAGCTAAAGTCAACAATTCTACAATTAACTCTTTTTTGCGTTCTGCAGACAATTGCTTATTGACCACACTTGCCCAGAAACCTTTGACTGTCGCTTGTTTAAAAATAAGATCACCTGATGAAATTTGCATCAGTTCACCCGTCATACTGCCAAATGATACCAAGACACTATTTTCACTGAGTAAAGCCAACATTTCACTACTGGCTTTCCCGCCAATCGAATCTACCCCAACAATTAAAGGTTGATCTGCATGTATCGCTTTTACTTGATCTTTCCAATCCGCTTGATCAGTCGCCACTACATTTTGAATACCTAAACCATTCATTTCTGCAACCGCATCACTACGGCGAACCAAATGAATGACTTTTTGACCGCGAGCGTGCGCAATCATCGCAACGGTTTTACCAACAGCGCCATTGGCTGTATTTTGGATAAGCCACTGATCTTGTTTTAAATCAATAAAATCTAACAGCATCAGTGCACTAATCGGCATACCAATCAATTGTGCAGCAGTTTCATCGTCTATTGCGTCAATTAAAGGCACAACACCATGTGCAGGCGCAATAAAGTATTCAGCCCAACTGCCGTGAACTGCGGCAACTGCAATACGTTGCCCAACAGACACTGCATCGACACCTTCACCAACAGCATCAATCACACCAACTGCTTCACTACCTCCAATTGCAGGAAGTGTCGGCTTATAGCCATAACTGCCTCTCACCGTCCAAATGTCATGATTATGCATTGGAGATAAAATCATTTTAATACGAACTTCGCCCGCTTTAGGTTCTGGCTTTGGCATGTCTGCTGATGCTAATACGTCGACAGGTTCGCCAAAAACATGATGAATAATACTTTTCATTTGTTGTTCCTATATAGGTTTTAGTAATTGCTGTGTAGTTTCTAAAGCCAAATAAAGTGGTTGTTTGTTCTGTGCAAGTTTCGCCAATAAAGCTGCACCTAACCAGAGTTGATACATCGTTTGTGCCATTTTCTCAGGCTCAATATGTTGTGGAATTGAGCCATCCTTCTGTCCGTCAATAAGTAAATTTGCAATGCGTTCTGTCAGCTTGGTCACACCAAAATTTAAAATCTGACGCATATCTTCGGATAAGTCAGAGACCTCTGCTGCAAGTTTTACAATCAGACAATTCTCAGCCCAGCCACCATCGTTATGGCATGGATCATCAATCCATGCTTGCCAAAGCGCAACTAAACGCGCATAAGCACTCCGCTCTTCTTGCAGAATCAATTGATCTATTTTCACTTTATAATCAGCAAGATATTGCTGTAAAAGTGCACAACCAAATGCTTCTTTAGAAGCAAAGTAATAGTAGAACGAACCTTTAGGTACACCGCAGGTCGTTAATATTTCCTGTAAGCCAACTCCAACAAAACCTTTATGTAATACCAACTTAAAACTGGTATTTAAGATATGTTGTCGAGTCGCTTCACTTTTATCTGATCGTTTCATGTACACACTATAAATCAATAATAGACCAGTCGTCTATAATTTTATTAAAAATTACTCAAGAAATTTAGTTGAGGGTTTTGAGTGCATTTTAGGGAGTAAATTGGATTGTTATTTTAGCGAATGGCTGAAAATATCAGCCATCCTTCGATTGATTTAAAACTTTGCACGTAAGGTGAGCGTTGCATTTCGAGGATTACCGAAACGAATGTCGCCATAAGTATCAATTTGTGAATAATATTCTTTGTCAAAAATATTATTGATATTTAATGCAATATTCACTTTATCACTTAATGGGTAGCTCGCCACCAAGTTAGCAATCGTATATCCAGGCTGACGATAAGGATGTTCGCTATAACGACCCACTTTCCAAGTACTTTGATAATTTGCACCGCCGCCTAGGATTAAATTATTTGCAAACTTATAAGTCGCAAATAAACGTGCAATATGTTCAGGCGTATCCTCATTAAAAACCAAACCTTGATTTGTAGGGTCGTTTGCATATTCCGTAGTATTGTATGTATAGCCGAAACTTAAATTAAGATTGGGGATAATTTCACCACGAATCTCAGTTTCAATCCCTTTACTGATCACCTCACCTGATGCAACATTACAATAAGCCTCACCACCATTAAACGGGCATTGCCCTTTGGTGCTTTCATCTCGTATTGATCGATTAATTTGATTGGTTTTAAACCCTGCAACTGATGCAATTAAACGATCATCCCAAAGCCCTGCTTTTAGCCCAATTTCATAAACATTACCCTGTACTGGATCAAGTAATGTCTCATTACGATCTTTGACATTTTGCACAACAAAAGTATCGGTATAACTCGCATATGCAGTCAATGCATCATTGATATCGTAAGTAAGTCCAAAATATGGTGTTAAAATATTTGATTTCTTATATTCATTGACACTTTCATAATTGCTTTGACGCACACCAGCAATAACTTTGAGCGGATCAATAATATTTAAACGAGTGGTGAGGTAGTATCCTGTCTGACGTACCTGATCAACGCTGGTATTTTGATAACGTGGTGCGATGTAAGGTAACTGATAAGGACTGTAATTTTTAATATTGACGTATAAATAGTCACGTGTCGGTGTTTCCCCTCCACCAACCAAACTATAATCTTCTAGCACTTGGTCCCAACTTGTCCATGCCCCTGTAATATTACTTTTACTGTGATTTGCACCAAATACCAATTCATGCTCACGACCGAATAAATGATATGTCCCTTTTGCAAAAAAATCATAAATATCTAATTTTTGCTCATAGTTATATCCGTACTTATAAACAGTTGCTAAAGCATCATCAGCACTTGTGGTTTTTGGAGCCACGCTCAATGAAGTAAATGCCATATCCATAGCATAGTTTGCCTTCATATAGCTGGCTTTTACTTCCCATCCATTATTAAATTTATGGCTTATATCTAAGAAAGCTTGTCTATTGGTTTTATCCCAAAAATCTCTGTAATCACAACCACAGTTGGAATTATCGATACCTATTTTTTGACCATTGAAATAGTTAGGAATTGTATTTACGGGAACTGCATGTTCACCTTGACGTGAATATCCAATATTCAATAGCGTATTTTCAGTTAAATCACTGCTCACGATTCCATACAAAACATTAGAATCACGAGTAACAGATTTCATAAATGAATCACCATCTTGACCTGCGACAACTAAACGCCCACGCACGCTTCCAGATTGATTCAATGGACCAGAGACATCCATTTCTCCACGTACAGTGTTCCATGAACCATAACTGACAGCACCACTCGCCTGAAAAACTTCTGTTGGTTTTTTACGAATAAGATTAATTGCACCAGAAGGTTCTCCTGATCCTTGCATCAATCCTGCTGCCCCACGTAATACTTCAATACTTTCAATGGTTGCCATATCTGGTTTAGATGAGGTGACATTACTTGCATTTAAAGCAACACCATCATATTGCAATATATTTGAGTTCCAGCCATCTCCAACATTAAAGCCTCGAATAGAAAAGTTGGTCCTCTCCGTATTATCCCCTGTTAGCAAAATCCCAGTTGTATTTAATAGTGCATCACCCAAATTTGTCGCACCCATATCTTCGATTTGTTTGCGTGTAATCACTGAAACAGATTGTGGGGTTTCTTTTACACTCAAATCGAGCTTAGTCGATGTACTGGCATTCTTTTTAGTGTAGTTATTTTCTGTATTATTTTCTGCGGTGACAACGATCATGGGTAAAGCATTTGTTTGCTCTGTTGTTGCTTCCGTCGCAGCATAAGCTGTCCCAATCCAACAACTATAAAGTGCAAGATAAATTGCACTTTTAGCAAAGATTCGATTTTGAGAAATCCATTTATTCACGAAATAAAACTCTTAATCTAAATAAAAATCATTATCGTTATATTTCACACAAAAACAACATATATCTCTACATTCCTCCATTATTTTCTACTTCAAATTCGTTTTGTTAGACAAAGATATAAAATGAACAGCCTTTCAATCTGAAAGGCTAAGAAGAAGATTTCTAGATGATATTACTGAATAAACTTTGACATGGCGTGATGTGTATCCCTCACCTCAGCGTAAATCACGTCATCGCATTTATTTGATAATTACCTCAAAAAACATGAATATAAATAATTATTAATACTTTTCAAGCAAACCAATCACCCCAGTTGCGATCATATCAATCGCAATTGTGCCGATTAACAAGGCAGATAAACGTCCAACAATATCAAAATAGCGATCAATATATTTCGCATGGCTATAACGTAAGTGGTCATGCCCATACTTCATGATCATTAAAATGCCACAGCTAATAAATAAGGTAAAAGCAATCAACACAGCGGATTCGAGTAAAGACATGCTCGCTCCTGTTACGACAGCCGCACTGATTGTGCCAGGACCAATCATAAATGGCATCGCCATGGTACTGGCCAAATGTGCAGGTGTTCCTCTCATTTCTCCGATCGTATCCGCGCCTTGAAATACAAAACGATAGCCAATCACTAAGAAAATTAATCCACCAAAAATCTGAAATGATTCAAAACGAACATTTAAATAAGTACTAAAAATTGCTTCGCCACCCCATGCAAAAAGCATAAAAACCACATAAGCAATCAAGGCACCTTGGGCTAAACCTTTATTGAATACATGGGTTTCAGTATGGCGAATCATCCCGATCATATAGATACTCATTAAAAACGGATTGAGTAATGAGAAAAACAAAACAAATGGATGGATATAATTTGAAAACATAATGGCTTTCCATAAAACAAAATCAGGAAACAAAATCAAAAAAAGAGCTTACTTTGCTAAAATTGTACTTCTCCACAAGGGGATACTTTGTCTAACTAATCATTAAAATTGTAAATTTTATTAAGATTCAGCAACTTATTTTTACAAAAAATATAATCAGGACTTACACAAACGGGGTTCAGCAACGAGTCAAGGACTTGCATATATGAAACTAATAGAGATATTAAATAATTTTCAATGTCCATTTATAAATGGAATTTTTCTGCACAATGGAGAAATATTTGTTCTCAATTATAGAAACAAGGATAACGCAACTGTAGATATCGTAAGGAAATTAAATTTCTTTGATGACGAAGTGAAGAAAGCGGATCTCATTGATTTTGATTATATGGGGCAGATTCGTTATGCAGACTACCAGATAAGATATGGTGAGGCTAGCTTTGGTGGGGATGGTGTGGTCGGTCTGTTTTTAAGAAATGAGTTACTGTGGTTTTTGTTTTTGGAGAATAGTAACCCTTTTTGTAAGGCGATTATTAAAGACCATATTGTTTTTGTTCAAAGTACGAATGGAGTGATATTCTCAATCCCAATCGATAATCCTCAGCTGTTGCAAGTTATCAAAAATCCGGATTTTTTATAATTCGACTTTATAAGCAGAAGTTTTATATGAAATAATTTTTTGATGTTTTTGCTGAATTGTTAGGATCAATGCCTATCCATTGCTTTAGTCACCATCCTAATACCCTGTTTCTAATCTCAGTATTTTTTTATCATTCAGTTTGGCGTTGCGCCCTGCTAAAACGAATTTAGCTAAACAGACACAACTGTTATTCTCAAGCCTTTTGATTGATTTATATACGTTAAACTTATTACATAATTGCATCAGATCTCATACATTTTGTTCATGATTACCCAACACATAAAATTCACAAAAAAACTAAAATTATAATCAATTGATATTTATTAAAATTCTATGACATTGAAATCTTAAATGTAACCTAGCGTTATATTTTTTAATCATTTCTGCTCATGATGAATTTTTTTTGATTGTGTTTTAAAGAGATTTTTTAACACTTTCATTCATTAGGATTAAGCCATTTATGTATAAAAGAAAAATCAAACCACTTGAAATCGATGATGTCGAAATTATTGATTATGATAAGACTAAAAAAGCCATTAAAGCCGCAGCTTTAGGGAATGCCATCGAATGGTTTGATTTTGGTGTGTATGGCTATGTCGCTTATGTATTGGGTAAAGTCTTTTTCCCAAATTCATCACCCAGTATACAAATGATTGCGGCCCTTGCCACCTTTTCTATACCCTTTATATTTCGACCTTTGGGTGGATTATTTTTCGGACATTTAGGCGATAAATATGGTCGTCAAAAAATTCTGGCAATCACCATTATTATCATGTCGGTCAGTACCTTTGGTATTGGTTTGATTCCATCTTATGAAAGTATCGGGATTTGGGCTCCTATTTTGCTGCTCATTGTAAAAATTGCTCAAGGCTTTTCAGTCGGAGGTGAATATGCTGGAGCAGCAATATTTGTAGCGGAATATTCTCCAGATCGAAAGCGTGGTTTCATGGGAAGCTGGCTGGATTTTGGTTCTATTTTAGGTTTTGTTGTTGGAGCGGGCGTCGTTTCAATGATCAGCTTTTCCATGGGCGAAGCTGCCTTTGTCGATTGGGGCTGGCGTATCCCTTTTTATTTAGCGCTACCGCTGGGACTGATTGGCTTATATTTACGTCACTCTTTAGATGAAACACCGACTTTTCAGGCGCATGCAGAAGAACAGTCACAATCTAAAAAACCGCAAAAAGTGGGTTTCAAACAAATTTTCCGTGAGCATAAGCGCAGTCTACTGGTCTGTGTTGGTCTGGTGCTGTGTACCAATGTCACCTATTACATGCTACTCACCTATTTACCAAGTTATTTCTCACATAACTTAGGCTATTCAGAAAATCATGGTGTTCTGATTATTATTGCAGTAATGGTTGGAATGCTCTTTGTACAGCCGTTTGTAGGCATGCTTAGCGACAAGATTGGTCGTCGCCCATTTGTCTTTGCAGGCAGCATTGCCCTAATTGTCTTGTCATACCCTGCCTTTATATTGCTTGCCACCAATAATGTTTACTTAATTTTCTTGGGTCTGTTGATGTTGGCACTTTCACTCAATATGCTGATTGGAATAATGGCTTCAACCCTACCCGCATTGTTTCCAACTGAAATTCGTTATAGTGCACTTGCAATCGCGTTTAATATTTCTGTGGTGATTGCAGGTTTAACCCCAACCATCACAGCGACATTGGTTGAAACCACTCAAAATATTATGGTGCCTGCCTATTATTTGGTAATTTGTGGTTGCTTTGGGGTGATTACTGCGATTTATCTTAAAGAAACAGCCAACTTACCGCTCAAAGGTGCAAAACCAATGGCCGTTGATACTGAAGAAGCTGAAGAACTTCTCGAACAATATCATGGAAATATTGAGCAAAAAATCGAAAAAATTGATCAAAAAATTGAAGAGTTGCAAGAAAAACGTGATCATCTCGCCAAGCAACATCCTGATATTGATTAATGGTCTTAAATGGGCTTATTCAATATGATGTTATTGGATAAGCCTCTAGCTTAGATTTATTATTCTTTGTAGCAAGTAAAACATAAGGATGCTGGAGTGGATGATATAGACGCCACGAGAATATTAAAGTGCCCAATGAAATTGATTGAGCGTTTTATGACATAAGTGTCGTACTATTACAGGATAAGACAATATGGCAGAATTAAAGAAATCATCTTTTTTTCTTACGCTTTTTTATTTTGCTGTTTCTTTTTGAAGAAATAATTTTTCCAGTCCCCAATCCACGGAAAAAGTAATTGCCAAGATAAATGAATAAAAGAAAGAAATAAAAAATAGGAGAGATACTGAACAAGCTCATGATCAATTCCCAGAACAATACGCCTATTCGATAGTTGTAACTCCATTCTATGAGTGCACCTTTACGACTACCACTTTGGAATGAAATTTCATCATGAACAAAATGCCAAATACTGCCAAGAAAACATAAAATAAAAATGCTCGAAACTAATGTTTTTTTGATTATTGGTTTTTCTAACCAAGGATATTTATATGAAGAAGAGAATTCGAATTGTACGAATAAACTGTAAATCTTTTTTTGAAAGTTTTCCTGAATGCCATACTTTTTTAAGAATAACCAGCAGACATAACAACTTAAGAAAAACATAATCACTGTAATGTATATACTAGAAAGAATAGTAAAAAATGGTAGTGGTCCTTTTGTACCCACTGTAATCAACAAATTCTGTGTGATGTACTTATAAATGGAATATTGCCAATCATTTCTTGGATATGCGGGAAATAACAATAAAGGCGGGATAAATAGAAGAATTGAAAGTTGCAAAAGTAATTTATTTTGTCTTTTTTGCTTTACTTGATATTCTTGCATTTCTGGTGATAGATAAGGCTTTTTAGACATTTTTAACTTTAAAATTTAAAATCATTTTACATTTACTAAGATCTAACTTTACATTAACCCTTTAAAAACGTACAGCTAAAAAACTATTGAATAAAGGTTATAGTCGATTTATTAGCAGTAAAATAACTATTTTCCAATCATCTTAACTACATGTAAACCTAATAAATTTTCATTCCTCTATCAGTTCTTTTCTCAAACACTGAGTGTAGGCTTTTTCACTAATTTAAAAAATAAGCAATGATTAAATTCAATCCAAGTTATAACCTTATTATCGATTTCAAAAAAGGGACCATAACTGACAAAAAAATTGATATTTTCGATATGAAAAAAAACGTGATGTAAAATCATCACGCTTTATTTTTATTTATTAATTCCATTCAGCAATCGGTGTTGGCATATGTAGTGCCAACTGAGCATCTTTGATCACATCCATTCGTAAGATTTTTTTAGCACCGAGTTGATCCAATAATTGACTGACTGGACCACCATAACGATTTAACTCAACATGTTTTGGAAATAACTTTTGAGCAAAATTTTGGTTATTTGCCTGAACATATGAACGATACCAAATACCATCAACTTGATTCAGCATGGTTTTCTTTTCTTGCTGTGATTGATTTTTTACAGTTTTAAGTTTTGGTGTTGGCGCAGATAGGCTGATGTCGAGATTGCCTTGAGTATCATACAAGTGCGCTTGGACCTGATCAGTTATTTTTAAATCAATTGCAGTGAGCCACTTGGGTAAATTATAACCATAAACACCACGTACACGTGCAATTTCAGTATCGACAGGAAGCGCAAGGACATAACCATAATAATCGCGTGTACGTGCAGATTTGATTAACTCTGAAATATTGGCGCCTTTTGCATGAGGACGGCGAACCACAACAGCAACAGATACTTCATCATAAGGATCGTTATCACAGACATCATAGGCAAAAAAAGTAAGTGAGACCAATCCATATCCAGGTATTGGGCTTAAGGGTTCAACTTTAGCAGGCAACTTTGCTTTTAACTTATCTAATGGTGCAAGCATCAACAGTTGAACATTGCTGGTTTTATAATAATAGTTTGGCGACCACACTTGACCTATACGTGTTTCAACCAGTTGCTTAGGAATCTTTCTAAAGAAATCAATATTGCCCACACCAGATTCTTTTGCAACCTCATCTAAATTTGGTTGCATATGAAATCGGTCATAAAAACCACCTTTAGGAACCTGTACCTTATGCGGTCCAAATTCAACCTCTACAAACGCTTTTGCATTTGGATACTGAGTGGTTGGTTGCTTTGCATTAACTCGATTGGTCGTTACAGTATTTATGTTTTGCATCGCTGTATTCTCTTGTAAATGTGAGATGTAACTGAGCTGATTGTTTGGTGTAAGATCATTTGCTGCAAAAGCAGAATGTACGAATGCAAAACTCATAAAAAGTATTTGAGTTGTTCGATTTAAATTAAAAAATTTCAACATAGCTTTCACTCTAATTCAGCATTGAGTTCATGCTATGTTTAAAGTGGACTTCAAGGTCAATAGGGTTTATTTGTTTTTTAATTCAATTTGAATTGTGATTAAAATTCATGCACAAAAAACCGCAGCTTAAATTTAAAATGATGAATATATTTGATTGCACTTGCAAAAGATCAAATTAAAGCAAATGCTAAATAACACAAAGAGACAGCACTTTATTGGTAAAATGCCATTCATCTAAAATAGACAAAAGATTAAAAAACAGGCTTGACCTTAAAGCTAACTTTAATCCTATACTCACGATGAAACAACTCACAGGAAATCTTGATGACAAATACTTGGGTTATTAAGCATCGTATAATTCAACAGTTATTGGTTGTTTTAGCAGCATTATTTTCAATGCCTTTTGCATCTGCGAATGATAACAGTAGTTCAAAATCGATTTCGAACCCATCTTTGTCAGGATCTAAAGGAAAAATATTGGTTGTGATGACCAATCATGACAAATACCCTTCACGTAAAGATACTACAGGGCTATGGGTGACTGAGCTCACACATTTCTATGACGTTGCGCATAAAGCGGGTTACCAAATGGATTTTATTAGCCCTAAAGGAGGTGCAGTGCCACTGGATGAGCGTAGTCAAAAATGGATCTATATGGATAAACAAGCACACGCTTATTTAGCCGATCCTGCGTTTATGTCACGGTTAAATAACACCTTGCAGCCAAGTGAGGTAAAAGCGTCTGACTATAAAGCAATATATTTTACTGGCGGTCATGGCGTGATGTGGGACTTTCCAAATAATCCTGAATTAACCGCACTAGCTGAACAAATTTATCGTCAAGGCGGTGTAGTATCCGCGGTATGTCATGGTGTGGCAGGTATACTTTCCCTAAAAGATGAACAAGGCAAAGCACTCATTGCAAACCGTAAAGTGACAGGATTTTCAAATCGTGAAGAATCGCTTTCAGGGATGAAAAAACAAGTACCCTTTTTCCTTGAAAATCAGTTGAAATCAAAAGGTGCAAAATATTCTCAAGGATTCTTCCCATTTACCTCTTATGCCATTGTCGATGACCGCATTATTACAGGTCAAAATCCTCAATCACCACGTGAAGTAGGCGAAGAAGTGATAAAAAAATTGGTGACTATACATTAAATGAAATTAGCTAGATTGGACATATTTTGTAAGTGAAAGCTTGCAAAATATCACTTCATCTTAAAGTACTTGTGTGACACCAATAAAAATTTTCAACGCTTAAAAAACAGACATAATCCTAATCAAATTAAAAGACATTTCATTAATTAACAATAAATATCAATATGCTAAACAGAAATATTATGTTGACTCAGTTTTTGTATTAGATTAGTATTTTTAATGTAAATAATTATCATTATCATATAGCCAACAAAGCATTGTCCTTTCTAGCCACGATGATTGTCCATTTTTTTATCAAGCAAAGGATAAAGCAATGTTGTTATCTAAAATGAAAATAGGTCATAAAACCCTGATTGCCAGTTCAATCTGTACCATTCTTACAGGTTGTGGTGGGGGTGGCAGTGGTAGTGGAGACAGCAAACCGAGCAATACTGCCCCAACAATTGATGCGATCAGCCCAGTGACCGTACAAACCCTGGAAAGTAAAAAAATTAGCGTAACGGCAAAAGATGCTGAAAACAACGCGCTTACCTATAGCATTAAAACAGCGCCAAAATTAGGCACTGCAAGCATTGATAGTAAAACAGGTGTGATCACTTATATTGCAGGCAATGTGGTCGGTGCAGATACACTTGTGGTGAGTGTCAGTGATGGTTCACTTAGCACAGATCTGAGCATTACGATTAATACTCAAGTTGAATCGGTGTTTGATTATCAATTCTACAAAGTCACCAACCCAGATACTGGTAACTCTCAAATTGTCCGTTATGACCCTAATAACGACAAACAGGACTCTTACAACAGCATCAACAACGTGATTTTAGGCAATCGTGTCTTTGTGATGAGTGCTGCAAAAGATGGCGATAAAACAGTTTATAAAAAACGTGAATATGGTATTTTCCTTGACCCAAATGCTTCTAAAGAAACACGTACTTACACTCCAGCTGGCAAAACAACTGCAACTGAATACACATTCTATACCGACAATATTCTGAAACGTTTTGATGCAAGCAATCCAAACAGTCAAGCCACCATTTTTAGTAGTGCAGCATTACCAGCAGCATTAAAAACTGCAGAAATGAAGGCGATTGGTGATACACAAACTATGTATCTCAATGAAACTGATATTAATAACTCCTATGTGCAATTGCGTACTTTTGCCAAACTACCCGATATTTTTAGAGGCGAACTGTCTGACAATATTAAAAATGCCTATATCACTGTACGTTTATCAGATGGCAAAGTGACACAAGGTCGAACCATTAAGCCAGTTGTCAATAACAGCACAGGTAAAACTGATTCGGTATTGGTCAACTATAGTGCTGCCTATGTCAAAGGAAGCTACCCAACCGCAAGTAATGAAGCTGCGCGTTTACAAAGCTGTACCGTTGATTTAATCACCTGTACTGATATTAGTGGCGGGACAGGTCAATACTACTTCTTAGCACAAAACGATACCCATATTTATTTGGCAAAAGAAGGTGTAAAAACACTTTATGCTTATGATAAAACTGCAAAAACCTTAACGAATGTAACAGGTGCAGAATATCCTGCGAATTATAACCCTGAACATCATCAAATTAAATTTGGTGGTGGGCATGGTGGTTCTGGTATCTTTAGTAATTTCTTTAACATGCCAAATGTAGTCGATAATTTGGCAGAAGGTAATACCGGTTATTTATTGATTAATTATAACCTTGATACACAAAATGCAGCGATCACCCATAGAATATTTGGCAAAGCCTATGTCTTTAAAAATGCCGAAATTCTGAAATTGACAGGCACCAGTGCAAGCAAAATTTATGATAATGGCACTGGTACTGATTTAGCCAATAATTCAAGCAATGTGGCTCTGTCATATAATCTCAACCTGACTGCGGTCAAAAATGGTTATTTATTTGTCGAAGCGGCCAAGTTATCTAAAGACAAGATGAATCTCAATTATCAACAAGGCTGGTTAAATACTGCAACCACAACCACAAAAACAGCGTTGGATAATGCTGTTATTGATCAGGATATTCCATACTTTACTTCAATGCGGGTACCTGCTGTGGCAGTAGGTGATTATGTCTATGTCAATGAGACCAATCCAACTGCCTCAGAAACCCGTGTTTATAACGTTTATAAATTACCACTCGATGCGCCAACAACCAGCAAAACCAGCGTCTCCCCAACGTTTGGCCGTATGTACTTTGAACGCACTGCATTCCGTGCCAATGGTGTTTATGAAGGTAATGTATTGTTATGGAACAAACGTGCCAATCAAGCAACAGATCCAACTGACACAGTCGGTAGTATTGTCAATGCCACCACGGGCAAACTCATGGGTAAAATCAAGGATTTAGAGGGTGGAGGTGGAATTACCAATGTCACTGCCGACGCTTCAGGTAATGTCACTTTGGCTGGGATTGGTGGTCTATTTGGCTTGCATATGACAGGTAGTCATGCTGGTGTTCCTATACTGACTAGTGGCTTCTCAGAAAAAGAAAAATCATTGAAAAAAGTTAATCATATTAATGGTTCTTGGATCACTGACTAATCTATACATAGCTCATTCAATCCGGTTGCTGTTGCTATTCTTAAGATGGGGCAGCAACCCTGCGTTTATTTTGACTGGATTTCTGTCATGCACACACCTCCCTTTCTCCCACGATATCTATTATTGACCCTGTGTATTGCTGGTGGATACTCTCCTTTCTATCATCTCTATGCAGCAGAAAATAATAAAGATACCGACATAAATGATGAACAACCTACTAAACTGCCTGTCATTGAAGTTACAGCAGAAAAAGTCCTCAAGGCAGAGCGACAAAATCAACAAGAAATGTTTAACAAACCCTATTCCAAACAGATCATCAGTCAGGAAAAAATTCAGCAGGAAGGCTTAACCGATGTCAAAGAAGCGATTCGGGATATTCCTGGTGTTTCCATTACCGAAACTGGGGCTTTCGGTAAAAATGTGAAAATTCGTGGTCTGACTGGACAACGCGTGGTCAGTGTTGTTGATGGCATCAAAATCGCCAATCAAGGTTTAGACCATTCAGGTTCTGGTGAAATCAATCAGGTGGATATTAACAACGTTGAAATGATTGAAGTGGTAAAAGGTAGTCCTGCGGTGATTTACGACCCGGGTGCATCAGGGGGCGTCATTATCGTCAAGACTAAACCTGTACAAATGAGTCAAGGCATCGGGGTCAGTCAAAAATTCGCTTATGATGAAGGCTATGACAAAACCAGTTCGACCACCAGTCTAAACGCAGGCATGGATAATTTTGGTGCAAAGGTCACTTATACCAAAGAATCTTCCAATGACTATCGGGTTCGTGGTGATGCTGATAAAAAATATGCGATTAGTAAAACCAATGCATTAAATGCAGTGAATAGCACAGTAACCGTCAAAGATTTGGGTTATGACGCCGAATCACTGAGTGCCAAATTATCAGGAAAATTTGCTATCGATAGCCAAATTGATCTCGATTATGACCAATGGATCGGTAAAGATATTGCATCAGCACATGGCAGTACCATGCAAGATGCCATGATAATGTTGTTAGCGCGCAAGGAACGTGAATCCAAATCCATCACTTATCGTAAAGACAATCTGGGTATTTTTAATAATTTCTCATTTAAATATAACAAACAGTCCTTACTGGAACGCCAACAAGAAGGCGGTTATACCGAAACCTTAGACAGTGATAATTTTAATGCCAATCTATTTTTAAACTGGCATCAATTAAAAGCCAGTTTTGGTCTGGAAGCTGTTTTAGATAAGGCCGTCACTGCGGTGTATTCTGAACAAGATTATTATGCAGGTTTTACCAATCTAGAATATGACTTCGGCACATGGACAGGTTTTGCAGGAGTACGTGCCAATTATTGGGCAACCCGACAAAAATTACTTCCTGGGGCAAATGCTGAACTTGCCTCACAACTCATCGGTATTTCGGGAATTACCCCTGAAAAAACCATATTCGAACCAACATGGGCGCTTGGAGCACAATATCACCTCACCGATACCCAGAATATTTCCGCCAATATCAGCCGTACTTTCCGTGCGCCTGATTTGTATGAACGTTATACATTTGGTGGCTTTTTGGGTGGGGGGTTAGCTTTACAACCTGAAGAAGGCTACCATGCTGAAGTGGCCTGGAAATACCTCAATGATCATTGGGCTTTAAATACCAGCGTGTTTTATAGCGACTTTGACCAATATATCTGGACGAAAACCAATCGCAGAGTTATTGATCGGGTTGGTTTAGAAAACTGTATTCGCATTGGTAAATGCAATATAGCGACAGGCAATTTCAATGATCATGAATCTGACTTTTTTCAAGACACCACCCAATATTATAATGCCAACCAAGTCAATAATTGGGGTATGGAATTAAGTGCCAACTATATGGATGAAGTGCATGATTTTGGTATTTCAGGTAGTTTTAATAAAATTGATTCTGAAGATGTTTTTGTACAAGCTGCGGCACATCCAATTGATATTAACAGCCATTATAAATATACCTTTAGCCAATTGCCGTTACAGCCATGGGTGAAAGGCAAAATTCAGACTGTATTTGATGAACCTCAAGTCATACAAAAAGGCGGCTTTGATTCTTATACCATTGGTAGCCTATATGCAGGTTTTAATCATAAATATGTCAATTTAAGTGCAGGGATTCGTAACCTCGGCAATACCACCTATAGAGCTGCGTATAGTGGTTTAAATGGTCTGGAACGTACTTATTTTATCAATGCTGAATTTAAATGGAATAATTATAAATGAAGGTAAATTTTTGGATTGTTTCCCTCGTCTGTGAAAAGAGATTCAACATGATGATCATCTAAATCAATCTGATCTGTTCTATTTCAATCCAAAGTTTATACAAGGTCCGTTAAACAAAATCAAAGCAAAAAAAAGACCCTTAACAATTTAAGGGTCTTTTTTAATATTTGGCGGAAGCGGTGTCCGTATAACAGTGGTATTATACCGTCCGAACTAATCCAACATAAATTTATTTTTCAATCACTTAATAAAATAATATTCCAACCACGTCTTGCCTAATCCGATCATTTCCAATATTCTATGTGGGTTATTATGTGGGACAAGAACAAACCTATGCCTAAGAAAGCCAAAGAACTCTCTGCGCTCAGTGTAGCAAAAATCAAAGGAAATGGAAGGCATGCTGTAGGCGGTGTCAATGGTTTGCACCTGCGTATTGTGAACGACTCTCGTGCTTGGGTTCTACGTGTTGTTGTAGGTCAGCGCTTTGATGAAAATGGAAAACAGCAACGTCATCGCCGTGATATTGGATTGGGCTCTTACCCAGAAGTATCACTAGCCGAAGCAAGGGCAAAAGCTCAAGAAATGAAAGCTCAAATCCGAAATGGGATTGATCCTATCCAGCAAAAACAGGAAAAGCTTCAGGCTTTACGTATTCAAAAGCTCCGTGATCGTACTTTCCGCGAATGTGCTCAGATTGTGATTGCTAATAAATCTCGTGAATTGAAAAATCAGAAACATATTGCTCAATGGTCGACTACGTTAGAAACTTATATATACCCTATTTTAGGTGACCGTGTGATTGGCTCTATTAATAAAGTAGATATTGCCAAAGTTCTGGAATCCATTTGGGCTGAGAAAAATGAAACGGCTAAACGACTCCGTGGCCGTATTGAAACCATTTTTGATTATGCCAAAGCCATGGAATATTTTGAAGGTGATAACCCTGCCGAATGGAAAGGTAACTTAGAACCTATTCTAGGTAATTTAAAACAGGTATCACGCCCTCACCCTTCTTTACCTTATGATCAGGTAGCAGAATTTGTTCAGCACCTGCGCCAGAAAGATGGTATTTCTCCAAAAGCACTGGAATTTGCAATTTTAACGGCATGTCGTTCTGGTGAAATCTTTGGAGCAACTTGGCAAGAAATTGATTTTGAAACCAAGGTTTGGATTATTCCGAAAGAACGAATGAAAGCTGAAAAGGAGCATCGTGTTCCATTATCAGAACCTGCAATTGAATTATTGAAGTCTATTCAAGCTGATACACAATCACAAGGTTACATTTTCCCTGCACCTCGTGGTGGTGGGATGCTTTCAGATATGTCGCTAACAGCTTTGATTAAGCGTATGCATGAACAGAAATTTAAGGAAAGTAGCTTAGGCTATATTGATCCAAAACAAAATCGAGTCATCAGCACTCATGGTTTCCGGTCTACGTTTCGTGATTGGTCGGCTGATATGACCGATTATCCACGGGAAGTCTGTGAGCATGTATTAGCACATAAACTCCCTGACGAAGTTGAAGCTGCGTATTTACGTGGAGCATATCTCGAAAAACGTAAAGCGCTAATGGCTGATTGGGCTGAATTTTGTGAAAATAAATACACAATAAAAGTAATGCTTCTGCCGTAAGTGGCAGAAGCATTTTTTATTTCACTCGTTAAAAAAAAAAATAAATTTAAACTGAAAATAATTATTCACAAAGTTCTTCTCCCCACTTGTTATAACTAAAAGAAATTATGTCTACATCCGTTTTTGTAACTCTAACCTTATTTCCTTTAAAATCTGTCGCATTAAATGATATTGGACTTGCTATATTGATGCTATTTTTTGAACCTAAACAATATGTATCGACACTTATTCCTCGCCCTTTAAGTATCCAGCCATCTTTTTCCAATAAGTCTATTATTTTCTTAGTTTTTATAGAGTTTGCAGGTAACTCGACATACGCTAACTGAACTTCTGCTCTATTCAATGAATTAACAACTTCTAATTTTTCACCTAAAACAGTTTTCATTTTTTTATCAAACGGGTATTTATCTGATGGTTCATCATAAATCTTATTACTATTGCATCCCATTAAAGCGATCATAAAACATATTAAAAAACTTAAACTGCTAAATTTCATATTTAATCCCTAATTTTCTCTGTAAGTGAACGACCTTGAGCTTCAACACCATATCCAACATTAAAATCAGCTCCTGGTGTACCAACCCCAATTTCAAAACCTTTCATCGTTTTAGAGGTAAAATAAGCTTTAACTTTTTCACTAACCGATGTAGAACTTGTATCAATAGGTAATACTAAACCTGCACGGACTCCCCATATACCACCACTCGCACTTCCTGCTAGTCCTGAAAGGAAACTATCTGTACTTTGATCGTCCCCCCTACCTTCTGGTTTATTAAAAATATAGCCTGCCATACAACTAGCCGAAAACTTACCTTTTAATTTTGTAAGATCAGAAGCACCTAGTTTTTTAGTTCCATCAAGCACCATCACAGCATTCTTACCTATCGCTTTAGCACCTTTTACATCTGGCCTTGATGATGCACCTACTTGAAATACCTTACCATTATGTAGGTTAGTAATCTCTGCGTAAGCAAAGGGGCCTACTCCTCCCGAACAATAAACATAATCGAATAACGGAGGACCTTGCAACCGACAAATATCACCTGTCTTCATCCAACAGTCATAATTTCGATAACCTTCGTATTCTAAATTTGCTGAAGCTTGACGACTTAAACCGATAAACTCTCCACCATAGGTTACTTGCAATCCCAAAGCATCTACCCACAAAGTTGGATTAATTACATAACTGTAGTGATTCAATCCTGCGTATAAATCTATGGGGTCTTTACTCATATATCTTGCACTATACGGTTCGTAATAACGATAACGGTTATAGTGTAAGCCTGTTTCTTTATCGTAATATTGACCCTGAAAACGAATATTACTTTGTTCCAATGGATTGTCTTGGTTTGTTATATTAATTTCTAAAGCTGTGCCCCATGTATCCTGTTTGATTTCCCAAACACACTCCCCTAACTCATTACTTAAAGTTTGTGGTGTACCCACTTGATCACAGTGATAAAAGGCAACACGTTCTAATTCAGCTTTGTTCTTTCTGGTTTCAGTTTTCCATACTGGATCTTTATAAATCGAATAAGGTCCGTTTTGGAATTGACGATAGTCAGGTGTTTCAATTAGTTTGATAAAGCCTGTATAACCTGTTTGTAATAGCGGTACAAAGCTATCTGACTCATAGACATAGTGTTTGGTATAATCAGTTTGCACTTTTGGTGATTTCACTGATTCCCAAACCATCTGATCACCTTCCCAACCAAATAAGGTTAAACTCTGGTCTTGATGATTATTCTTAAATAATCGGCGACCAAATACATCATAACCATAGTCAGTGATTTGACCATTGTTGTCACTTTGTATCAGACGATTTAAGTTATCCCAAGTTAACTTTAAGGTCTGACCTGCTTGAGTGGTTTCAATCACATTGCCTTGTGCATCATATTTATAATGCTTGCCTTGATACTGGCTAATCAAGTTATTTTTCACTTGCGCAGCAATTGGATCAATCAAGTTCCCCGCAGGATCAAAACTAAAGCTTTCCGATTTATATGGGTTTTGGCTTTTGATTAAACGTCCGATTGGATCATATTGGTAATTTAACTTTCCTAGGCGACTGTCATCGACTTGAGTCAGCAAATAGTTNTTTATATGGGTTTTGGCTTTTGATTAAACGTCCGATTGGATCATATTGGTAATTTAACTTTCCTAGGCGACTGTCATCGACTTGAGTCAGCAAATAGTTCTTATCATAGTGATAATGACGTTCTACTTGAAATTGTACCCTGTCCGTAGTTTCTTGTTCAGGGCGAATGACTTGTGAGCTGAGTAAGCCCACATCATTATAATTCTTAGTTTGCACTAAACCATTGGCCAGCAGTCGTGTAGTTTCACGATGTAAATCATCGCGTTGGAATGCCACCATATCTTGTTGGTTAAAAGCAATGCCATAAATATGCCCCGATCCATAACTTAGATTGGCTTGAACTTGCCCATCAGGACGAATGGTTTGAGTCAAATTCCCCAATTCATCGTACTCATAACGTAATACTGCTGTCAGTGGCGTTAGATTCGGTACTTTATAGTGTTGATGCTCACGTACCAATTGTCCGAGTTGATTGCGATAAAAATCAATTTGGCTTTCAGTATTGGTCGCTTTGCTGAGTTGATTATTTAAGTTGTATTCAAATTCTTCAACTTGACGATGTCGAGTTTGTAAATGAGTAAATGTTTTTGACGCAATCGAACCATCCGTATGATAGCCGAATTGAGTCAGAATATTTGGTTGACGAATGTGAAACAGTTGCCCATTGTCATTATAGTTGTAATGTTTTTCTTCTCCATCAAAAGTATGTTCACGTACCAATTGCCCAAAACGGTTATAGTCGAATAAATATTCTGCATGGTTTTGATTAATCAGCTTTTTAATACGACCTTGTTTATCCCACTGGTAGCCGATTTGGTAACTATTGGCATCGATCCGTTGCTCTAATAGCCCGACTTGATTGTATTTATATTGGGTGATTAAGCCTTTGCTATCGATATGCTTAAGTAAACGCCCTTCTTCATCATGTTCAAATTGTTCTTTTAATCCATCAGGATAAATAACAGCTTGAATTTGCCCATTGTCTTTGACCTGACTACTGTAGATATATTGAATTTTCTTCTTATTTTCAAATTCTTGAGACTGCATTATTCCCAGCTCATCATATTCCCAAGCACTACTTTTCCCTGAACAGTCGGTATACGACACCATTTGTCCAAGATCATTATATTGAATTTTCTTTGAGCCGCCTTTGGCATCAATCACTTCAACCAATTGGTTGTCATTATTATATTTATACTGAGTGGTATGCCCTAAAGGATTAATTTCTTTGCTGATATTACCATCCTGATCATATTCAGTTTTCCAAATATGACCTTCAGGATCTTTGATTTCAGTTAAGTCCCCTGCTTCATCGTAGGCAAATAGGATGATGCCACCATTTGGTTGTACAATTTTCACCAATTGATCTTGATCATTATAGACTTGCTCTGTTTCTAAGCCTGCAAAATCAATTTGTCGAGTAATCCTTTTTCGACTATTTCGTGATATCCACTTTTCACGACCATCGGCTAAACGGGTACGATACGTAAAACCATCCAAATCAAAATAATAATAGGTCGGAACATCATAAGCATCATAAACCGCCACTTGACGCAAACGTGGATGCCATTCTAAACGGGTTTTAAAACTGCCATCATCTGCCCACTCCTCAATTGCCTTGGCTTTGGGTGCAGTAGATTCATATCGAATATTTTGCCCACGTCCAGTACGATCGGTATAACGGGTCAATTGATGGGCATGGTTATATTCATAACTGCGAGTATGACCATTTTGATCAATGGCTTTGATCAGATTGCCTTGTAGATCATATTCATAACGTGCCAATGCTTCCGCTTGTTCATCGACAAATGCGGCAATGACTTTGGCTTGTTCATTAAAAGCAAACTTGACTAAGTGTTTAGCGCGCTTCAATTGAAAATCAATCGCCTGTAAATAGGCAAATTGTTCAAACAATAAATAGGTCAGTACTACTTTTTCATCAGTCTGATCATTAAATTGTTGAACGAGGTGATAATGTTTTCCAGCATTAAAACTATGAAAATGGAAATTCCAATCTGAACCAAAATTCAGCAATAAATCTCCATCGTCATGTGGCGCTACAGTGAAACCTTCAAAGGGTACCTGATACGTTGCATACACAATCGAAGTTGGGAGTTGATGTTTTCTACCTTTACCATCAATAAATAAATAACCGCGAGAGTTTTGGATAATTACATTGGAAAATGGCATCATCCAACGTGCGCCGATCATACTGTGGTTAAACTCATCCATTTGAGAGTTATATTGACGACTAAAGGCAAAATCAACTTTAGGCAAGTAAAAGTCTGAATGATTGACTCGTTCAGCACCAATTGAATAGCTGATACTTTGACCTGTTTGTGTGTCCGTACCTGGACAAGGTGGATTATTTAGTGCATCAGATTGTAAGGTGACAAACTCTAAAATATCACCATTGATATGCTGCTCATGTTCGCCTGTTTGGTTTAATGGCACACTGGCTGTGGCTTTTTTACCTTGAGTTTGGATGGCTTTTAGGGTTTCTTGAATCAACCAAGCAAGGCTATATTGAGTTCCTGCATTGCTTTGTTGTTGAATCACTGTAGTAAGTTGTGGTGTCGCCTTAAGCACTTCTTCTGTTAATCGTGTTGCGATATTCGGGGTCATCTTTGCTGTCATGTCAGCTTGTGCAGGTGTACCCAACAAATCAATCAATGGCTGTGCCCAGTTGCTAAACTGCTTGCTGGGATCACGTTTTTCAGCTGTGGCTCCCGCTGAAGCAACGCTGGGTAATCCAGCTACTGCACTGCTGCTAAAGGCTTGCAGAATTGAAGTCCCTAATGTCGTTGCACTCGACAATAAACCTGATAATTTACCTTGTGTTTCTTGTAGGAATTTTTCTAAATCGCCTGCCATCTGCGCATTTAAGTGTAGCTGCATACGACGTAAATCAGCTTCTTTGATTTTGCCATTGGCTGGGTATAAACATTCTGCCATTAAACCCAGCATTGGACGTAAAGCCATACGCACATGCGCTTCTGTATTCGGTTGTAAAAATAAACCGATTAAGTTCATGCTTAACAATGCCGATTGTTGTACGCCTGCCTCGGCTTGCTTGGGTTCAGTGGCAAATAAAATAAGGTCTAAAACACTGCCGGATAATGCAAAGATATTGGCGACTGTCGCTACATTGGCGCTTGCTTTGATCTGTTCTAGGCTGNTTGGGTTCAGTGGCAAATAAAATAAGGTCTAAAACACTGCCGGATAATGCAAAGATATTGGCGACTGTCGCTACATTGGCGCTTGCTTTGATCTGTTCTAGGCTGGTATTTCCGCAAGCCTGTAAATAGTTTTGGATTTGATGCGCGATAAACTTATGATCTTCTGTATGCGTCAGGCTGGCCAAATTAAATACTGCCAACTCTACTGCGGGCTTGGTCTCTTTAGCGGCTGGTTGTTGCTGTGTATTTGACCCTGCGGTCTGATTTTTACTGTCTATAAATGCCATAAGCTTAACCTTAATACGTTCTAATTTTTAATTTAATTTCAATCAAT
>NZ_LMED01000024.1:0-1000 GCF_001425285.1 Acinetobacter sp. Root1280
CTCCGCCGAGAGTCCGCGGAGGTCGCGCGGGGAGCCGATCGAGTCGAGGAGTGCCATGGGGCCTGAGTCTATTTCATGCCAGGTCAACCACGGCCACCGACGGCTCGTGCAGGCTGCCCAGCCACACCCGGCCGTCGTGCTCCCGCACGCCGGTGACCATGTGGTAGCCGGGGTCCGCGAGGTCGACGTCGTGGACGAGACGACCGTCGTCGTCGTAGGCCTGCACGCGGATCGTGCGCTTCGGCTTGGGCTGGAGCGCCTCGGGGATGCGGGTGACCGCCCGGCGCAGCACCATCGGGGCCGACCCGAGGCGCTCGACCAGCGGGTCGACCGGGCTGGCGATCGTGACCCACACGAGTCCGTCGCTGCCACGGCTGATGTTGTCGGGATAGCCCGGCAGGTCGGTCACGAGGTGGTCGCGCTCCCCCGCCCGCGCCCCGGTGAGCCAGAGGCGTACGACGCTGCGTCCACGCGTCTCGGCCACGCAGACGAACGACTCGTCCGCGGCCAGGGCCACGCCGTTGGCGAAGGCGAGGCCCTCCAGCACCACCGTGACCGTGCCGTCCGGGTCGCGCCTCACGAGACGGCCGGTGCGCGTGTCCTGGACGAAGTCGTCCTTCCACTGCTGCACGCCGTAGTGCAGCGAGGAGTCGCTGAACCAGATCGTCCCGTCGTTCGCGACCGCGGCGTTGTTGCAGAACCTCATCGCCCGGCCGTCGAGGCGGTCGAGCAGGACCTCCACGGCGCCGGTGGCCGGGTCGACGTCGAGCAGGCCGCGCTCGGCGTCGCAGACGAGCAGATGCCCGTCGCCCAGCAGCTCGATGCCCAGGGGACGGCCGCCGGTGTCGGCGACCCGGCGCGTGCTGCCGGTCGCGGGATCGAGCGCCCAGAGCGCGCCGTCCTCGGTGCCGGTGAAGACGGTGCCGTCCGCAGCGACGACGACGTCCTCGGCGCCCATCGCCGGGACTGGGTGGACGGTGAGGGCCTGGCGCGAGTCGGT